>CABYLU010000054.1 GCA_902519835.1 uncultured Pelagibacteraceae bacterium | reverse complement strand
ATTGGCCTCAACTTTTTTTAGGCATTACTTTTAATATTGGCTGTTTGATAGGATATGCTGCAATTGAAAATCAATTAAATTTTCAAATTATAATATTATATCTCTCTGGTATATTTTGGACTTTAGGCTATGACACAATATATGCTCACCAGGATCGTGAGGATGACTTAAATATTGGAATAAAATCGACTGCAATTTTATTTGGCAGTAATACGAAGCAATGGATCATTATTTTCTATAGCTCGATGGTATTATGCTTGATATTATTTGGTTTATTGCATGATCAAAATATTTACTATTTTATTTTATTGATATTCGTTAGTGCCCATTTGTTTTCCCAGATAAAGAGACTAAATATAGAAAATAAAGACGAATGTTTAAGTATTTTTAAAAGTAACCAATACTTAGGTTTGATTGTTGCCCTGACTTTATTTATAGGTATTTTATAATAATGAACTTTGAAGAAACTGCTCAAAATATAATAGATTTAACTCTCAAAGCAGGCGCATCAGATTGTGATGTTGTTCTTGCTAAATCATATGGTAAGTCAATAAGTTGTAGATTTCAAAAGATAGAAGATTTAGATGAGTCTAATGAAAAAACAATAGGCATTAGAGCATTAGTTGATCAACGCCAAGCATTTGTTTCATCTTCAGATATTGAGACTGATAACGTTGATAAACTTGTTTCAAAATGTGTTGAAATGGCAAAATTAGCTCCAATTGACGATACTGCTGTACTTGGAGATAGTTCCATGTTTGAACATAATGCACCGGATCTAGATTTATTTGAAAAAGAAGATGTACATACTGAAACATTAATTGAAGCTGTTAAAGAGTGTGAAGATGCTGCTTTGTCAGTTAAGGGTATTACGAATTCCGAAGGTGCTGGAGCTTCTTCTTCTAAAGGAGAGTTCTATCTTGCAACAAGTAATGGCTTTCAAGGCGGATATCAATCATCAAGCAGTTCTGTATCTTGTTCAGTTCTTGCGGGGCAGGGACAAGACATGGAAAGGGATTACGAATATGCAGTGAAAAGGCATATAAGTGACTTACCAAGTGCAAAGGAAATTGGTTTATCTGCAGCACAGAAAACACTCAAGAGACTTAATGCAAAAAAAATTAGTTCAACAAAATTGCCTGTTGTTTTTGATAAAAGAATTAGTAACGACCTACTCGGTTATCTCGCAAGTTCAATATCGGGAACTTCAATTGCTAGAGGTACAAGTTTTTTAAAAGACAGTTTAGGGAAACAAATATTTAATAAAGATGTAACAATTATTGATGATCCTGCAATTAATAGGGGGCTTGGATCTAAGCCATTTGATGGCGAAGGTGTTAAAGTAGAGAAAAAAGAATTAGTTACAAATGGTAAACTCAATACCTGGATTTTAAATACATCAACTGCCAAAAAATTAGGCCTGAAGACTACGGGAAATGCATCAAGATCAGTTGGTTCTCCTCCTGGTGTATCTACATCTAATTTATATATGACAAATGGCTTAAAAAGTTACAATGATATTTTGTCATCAATTAAATATGGATTTTATGCAACTGAATTAATCGGTATGGGGGTAAATTTAGTTACTGGTGATTATAGTATGGGGGCTAGTGGGATGCTTATTGAAAAAGGTGAAATCACTCACGCGGTAAGTGAGGTAACTATCGCCTCAAATTTGAAAGAAATCTTCATGAATTTATCAGCAGCAAACGACCTAGAGTTTAAATACAGATCTAACGCTCCAACGGTGCTAATTGAGAGCATGACCCTAGCTGGAAAGTAAGAATTTAAGCCATTTATCAATATTTAGATTTAAATTTTTGATAATAGTATTATGAATACGTCTTCATGACTGGATCACAAATACTAAACAGGTTGTTCAGGGATAGCATTAGGCCGTACGCTCTTAAACTTTTTAGTTCTCTTTTCTTTATGATTATTATTGCTCTTTCTACAGGTGCCACTGCATGGTTACTAGATCCTGCAATTGACAAAATATTTCTTGATAAGGATGAGTCAATGCTTCTGTTAATTC
>CABYLU010000053.1 GCA_902519835.1 uncultured Pelagibacteraceae bacterium | reverse complement strand
AATTATAAAAAAATGTCAAAAACAAGAAAGTTAAATGACATAAGCAAAACAACTGAATATGCCTTCCAAAAAGTAATTAATTAGCTTTCACTGTTCCTAATTTTCTCTCTGCTAACCCAACAGCTAAAACGATAATGAAATTAATAATTAAATATATTGATCCCGCTACTAAAAATATTTCAACAGGCGCATAGGTTTTTGAGATTATAGTTCGAGCTATTCCAGTAATTTCCATAAGCGTGATAATTGATATCAATGAACTGGCTTTAACCATTAATATCAACTCATTGCCATAAGCTGGTAATGCTTGTCGTACGGTAATTGGAAGTGTAATTAACAAAAATGTCTTAATTTTATTCAGTCCTAATGCTCCTGATGCTTCTATAAAATTTTTTGACACAGAAAGGATACCTCCTCGAATTATTTCAGAGGAATAAGCACCAGTGCTGATAGTCAGTGTGATAATACCACACCAATATGGCTCTTTTAAAATTGGCCACAATATACTCTCTCGAATAAATGAAAATTGACCAAGACCATAATAAACAAAATACAACTGCAGTAACAGTGGTGTCCCCCTAATTAAATAAACAAAATAATATGCAGGAATTGACATTGATTTTTTGCCAGAAATTCTCATCAATGCTACGATTATTGCTAATGCTAGTCCGAGTACTGTTGAAATAGAAACCACTTGTAATGTAAGAGGAATACCCTCAATTATTTTGAAAAATGACTCATACATTAATTCAAATCTCATAGCGCCCCCTTAGATACAAAACCTTTAGAATAAGTATTTTCAGCCTTATCAAATAAAATGTTAGAAAGCCTGGTGATTACCAAATAAAGAATAATAGCAGCCGTATAAAATATAAATGGTTCATGTGTCGAGCCCGCCGCAATACGCGACTGTCGCATAATTTCAACTAACCCTGTAACACTAATGAGCGCGGTATCTTTAAGTGTAATTTGCCATACATTACCAATACCTGGCAGTGCAATTCTAGCAACTTGTGGGAATATTACTCTTCCATAGAGACCATATCCATTTAATCCAAGTGTTTTACCTGCCTCAAACTGCCCTTTATGAACGGAGTTAACCGCACCCCGAATAACTTCTGTAGAATAAGCCCCTGAAATTGCGCCAACTGCAATTGTGCCAATTGTAAATGCATTCAGTTCAATATAACCATCGTATCCAAAAATTTTAGCAATATACATAACTGCGCTGCTGCCACCAAAAAAAAGAAGATATATGACTAAAAGCTCAGGTATTCCTCTTATTATTGTTGTGTATGTATTTGCTATTATTTTTAGAATAAAAATATTTGATAGTTTGCACGCAGCAAAAATAATTCCTATTAGAATACCTAACAGTAAAGATGAAGCACTTACAAGAACTGTCATCAGTGCACCCATAAGCATCTCATCTCCCCATCCAGATGAACCAAAGGAAAATACTTCAAACATATTTATTTATATAAAAAAAAACGGCTGAGTATTAGTCAGCCGTTTTTTTACGTTATTAATTTCAAAATTACGGTGCTAGGTCTTTACCGAACCATTGCATTGATATTTTAGAAATTGTTCCATCTGCAGCCGCATCAGCTATTGCTTTATCAAACATCGCTTTAAGATCAGCGTCTCCTTGTCTGATACCTGCGCCAACACCTTCACCTAAAAGTCCTCCAAATACATTTGGACCAAAAGTTACTACATTAGAACCACCTGAAGTTTCCATAAATGCTTCTGCTGTTCCGACATCACATAACATTGCATCTATTCTACCAGCCGCAAGATCAAGATTCATTTCATCTTGTGTTGGATAAACCTTTAAGTTTGAATCTAAGTATTTATTTGCAAAATCCTCGTGGATTGTTGCAACAGTTACTCCAATATTCATGCCTTTCATTGCATTGTTTAACGCACTTATAGTTCCAGAAGTAGCACTGCTATCATCATCAAGATTTAAGTTTTTTGCTGAAGTAAAAGTGCTTAATGGTGAACTATTAAGTGTGAAAAATCTAGCTGGTTCTGTCATGTAAGC
>CABYLU010000052.1 GCA_902519835.1 uncultured Pelagibacteraceae bacterium | reverse complement strand
TGAAGTACCATTTAGGAATTTCAAGTGATAGAGAGTTTGATGATAAAAAAATTCATCTTTCTTTGACGCCAAACCCATCACATTTGGAGGCAGTGGATCCCGTAGTAATAGGAAAAGTTAGAGCTGAGCAAACATTGCTTCAAGATAAAACAAACGACAGAGTAATAGGACTATTAATTCATGGCGATGCTGCAATGGCTGGGCAAGGTGTTGTTGCAGAAACTTTTGCGATGTCGCAATTACGGGGTTTTCGCACAGGAGGCACAATTCATTTTGTTATTAACAATCAAATAGGTTTCACCACAATGCCCCATTATGGTCGTTCAGCTCCATACTGTACCGAAATAGCAAAAATCATACAGGCGCCGATATTTCATGTTAATGGAGATGATGTTGAAGCAGTCGTTCATGTATGTAGACTAGCAGTTGAATTTAGAAATAAATTTAAAACTGACGTTGTAGTAGATATGTTTTGTTATCGTCGATCTGGCCATAATGAAATGGATTTACCAGAATTTACACAGCCGCTAATGTATCAAAAAATTAAATCTCACCCGTCTACTCTTAAAATTTATGAAAAAAAACTTATTGAAGAAGGTGTTTTAACTAATAATGATGTTGAAAATGAAAGATCAATTTACGCCAGTAAATTGAATGAAGAGTTAAAATTTGCAAAGTCGTATAAGCCAAATAAAGCTGACTGGCTTGAAGGTTCATGGAAAGGTATAACGGTAGCGTCAATCGATGCAAGAAGAGGTAAAACAGCTATTACTGAAAATGAGCTTTTAAAAATTGGGGAAGAAATACATACCATTCCAGAAAACTTTAACCCGCATAGAAGAATAAAAAAAATTTATGATGATAGATTATCAAGTATACAAACAGGTAATGGAATTGACTGGGCAACTGCTGAGTCTCTTGCATTTGCATCATTGCTATCAGAAGGTTATGGAGTAAGGCTTTCAGGTCAAGACTCGGGAAGAGGTACTTTTAGTCAAAGACATGCAGTTCTTTATGATCAAGTAAGCGAGAAAAGATTTGTACCATTGAGACATTTTAGAGAAAAACAAGGATTTTTTGAAATCATTGATAGTTTTTTATCTGAGTATGGTGTTTTGGGTTTCGAATATGGTTATTCACAAGTTGATCCAAGAACTCTAGTGCTTTGGGAGGGTCAATTTGGTGACTTTGCAAACAATGCTCAGACAATAATTGACCAATTTATAACTACTGGTGAGAGAAAATGGTTAAGAATGTCAGGTCTGACATTGCTTTTGCCACACGGCCATGAAGGCCAGGGGCCTGAACACACGAGTGGAAGATTAGAGAGATTTTTACAAATGTGTGCCGAGGACAATATTCAAGTTGTTAATTGTACTTCACCCGCAAATTATTTTCATGCTCTTAGAAGACAGCTTCATAGAGATTTCAGAAAACCACTGGTTATCATGACACCTAAATCTACATTAAGGCACAAAAAAAATACATCTAGCATTGAAGAATTTACAAATGGATCAACCTTTCATCGAATTTTAAGAAAAGAACTGACTTCAGATCAAAAATCAAAAGTAAATAGATTGCTTTTATGTTCTGGAAAAATATATTTTGAGCTTGATGACCATCTTGAAAAATTAAAAAAAGATAATGTACACATTTTAAGATTTGATCAATTATATCCATTTCCTTATGAAGTTTTTAAAGAAGAAGTGTTACAGTTTCCAAATGCTGAAATAATTTGGGTTCAAGAAGAGCCATCAAATATGGGAGCATTCAGATTTGTTAAACATCGTATTGAGTCAGTATTACAGGTAATAACAGGAAAATATAAAGAACTACTATTTATAGGTAGAAAGGCATCCGCATCTCCCGCTACTGGTATAGCTAATCGTCATGCAGAAAACCAAGCCAATATTATAAAGCTGGCTGTAGAGAGCGATATAAATGAAATTAAAAAACACAAGGATGGCGTAACATTAGTTAAATTTAAACTGCCGATTGAATAATAATCTTAAAGTGTTAAATATTAAATATGTCTGTTGAAATCAAAGTTCCTTCTCTCGGAGAAAGCGTTGTAGAGGCAACTGTAGCAAAATGGTATAAGAATGAAGGTGACTCTGTATCCGTCGATGAACCACTGCTT
>CABYLU010000051.1 GCA_902519835.1 uncultured Pelagibacteraceae bacterium | reverse complement strand
ATTCGATTCTGTAGGGGAACTATCTAAGATAAAGGAAGTAAAAGAGTTTAACATTGGACATTTTATCATTTCTGAGTCAGTTTTTCTTGGACTAGAAAAATCAATAAGTAAATTTAGAGAGCTGATTAAAAAAGGAAGGGAAATTCAGTGATAGGCCTAGGATCAGATTTAATTGATATTCGCAGGATAGAAAACACGCTTTCAAAGTTTGGAGATAGGTTTAAAAAAAGAATTTTTACTGAAAATGAGATAAAAAAATGTGAAAGAAGAAAAGAAAGTGCAGCTTGTTATGCTAAAAGGTTTGCAGCTAAGGAAGCTGCGGCAAAGGCTCTTGGTACAGGTTTTAGAAATGGAGTATTTTGGAGAGATTTAGAAGTTACCAATCTACCCTCAGGAAAACCTACAATTACTTTTCATGGAAATTCTCAACTTCAACTCAAAAAAATTGCAAACGATAAGGAGCCAGACATAAGTTTAACAATTACTGATGAGTTTCCTTACGCTCAAGCAATTGTAACAATTAATTAATTTAATGACCGATAAATTTCTTAGTAAATCATGGTTTAAATCAAATTTGTTAACATTGATTTATGCATTGTTAATAGCTTTATTGATCAGAACTTTTTTATTCCAACCATTTTTTATTCCCTCTTCCTCGATGGAGCCAAACTTACTTATTGGTGATCGGTTATTTGCTTCAAAGTACGATTATGGCTACAGTAAACATTCATTTCCATTTAGTCTTGGGCCAATATCAGATCGAGTTTTATCAACAAATCCAGAAAGAGGAGATGTTATAATATTTAAACCGCCTCATACTAATTTGGACTATATTAAAAGATTAGTAGGTATGCCGGGCGATATCATTAAAGTTAAAGATGGTAAATTAATCATTAATGGTGAAAGCGCTAAATATAAAGAATTAAGAGAGGATACGAAAATTTTAAAAAATGGACGCGTAGTAAAAGCAAGAGTTCTCATCGAAACTTTACCAAATGGAAAATCATATGAAATTTATAATTATATAGACGGATCCCCTGGCGATAATACTAATGAAATAATTGTTCCTAACGACAGTTACTTTTTCCTAGGTGATAATAGAGATAATTCAAATGATAGCCGATTTTGGGGCTCTGTAAATTTTGATAGATTAGTAGGTAAGGCACAAATTATATTTTTTTCAACTGAAGGTGGTTCAAAATTTTATGAAATTTGGAAGTGGCCTTTTGATATACAATTTAAAAGGTTGCTTAAATTAATAAGTTAATGGCAAAAAATTTATCAAATCTAGAAAAAAAAATTTCCTACAAATTTAAAGACAAAACCCTATTAAAACAGGCAGTCACACATAAGAGTTTTAAAAAACTAGAAAGTAATGAAAATTTAGAATTTCTCGGTGATAGGGTGTTAGGATTAGTAATTTCAGAAAAACTTTTAATAGATAAACCAGGTAAAGAAGAGGGTTCTCTCGATAAAATGTTAAGTAGTCTGGTAGACAGAAATGCCTGCCATGAAATAGCAAAAAAAATATCCCTTGGAGATTTTATTCTTTTAGGACAAACTGAAAAATCATCACGCGGTAACAATAAAAAAAGCATTCTATCTGATGCATGTGAAGCATTGTTGGGAGCAATATATTTAGACTCTAGTTTTACTCAAGTAAGAAAAGTTATATTAGCATTATGGAAAACAAAGTTTGATAATATTGCTGAAGATATTATTGATGCAAAATCAAAGCTACAAGAGTGGACTCTAAAAAAATATAAAACCCTTCCTGAGTATAAAACAGTCAGTAAAACTGGTCCTGACCATAATCCAAAATTTAAAATTCAAGTTGAATTTATGAATTATAAAAAAGCTATAGGAACTTCTTCATCAATAAAAGAATCAGAAAAGAATGCTGCACTTGCTTTCATTGAGAAAAATAAGATAAATTCTATTAAATGAAGAGTGGAAACATTGTATTAATTGGACCAACAAATTCTGGAAAGTCATCTCTTGTTAATAAAATAATGGGACAGAGGGTATCACTTGTTTCAAGGAAAAAACAGTCAACTACATTTAATCAAAAGGTCTATAAGAAATTCTCTGAAAACGAATTTATTATCCAAGATACTCCAGGCTTTTTTTCAAGTAGAAAAAAAATTAAT
>CABYLU010000050.1 GCA_902519835.1 uncultured Pelagibacteraceae bacterium | reverse complement strand
TTTTATAGATGTTTCAATCTCATACTCTTTCTTTTCTATTTTAAAGGTTCCATAAAATCTTTCTTTTTCAAACTTAGATTCTGTAACTTTCAAGTTAAGAAAATCTTCTCCTACCTTTATTACAAAATCATTTGAAGTTAGTATCTTGCTTTGTAATTGGCATATAAATAAAACCTCGGCAAAAATTGCAATTCTGTGTTTCTTATATTCACTTAAATTATGATTGGAATAGTAACCCTTAGGGAATTTTTCTTTGATAAAATTTGTGCTTATTTTGCCGTTTCTAAATTTTTTGTCATCTAAAATTGAAATCAGAAATTCAATATTATTTTCAACTCCTGATAAGTAATAATTTTGCAGTGAATTGATCATTAAGTCTATTGCAGTTGCTCTATCCTTACTATGAACCGCTAACTTTGATATCATAGGATCATAAAATAAAGAAACTTCAGATCCAGGATTTATTCCAGTATCGTTTCTAACAATTTGATCTTTATCTTCGATTTTTGATGGCTCAATGTATTCAATCACTCTACCAATTGAAGGTAAAAAATCTTTAGTTGGATCTTCGGCATAAATACGAGACTCAACTGACCAGCCTCTAAGGTTAATATCTTTTTGTGATATATTTAACTTTTTATTATCTGCGCAATAAATCATTTGCTCAACCAGATCTACGCCTGTAACAAGCTCAGAAACGGGATGTTCAACTTGAAGTCTTGTGTTCATCTCGAGAAAATAAAAATTTTTGTTGGCATCTACTACAAATTCTACTGTCCCCGCTGAGTCGTATTTAACTTCCTTTGCAAGGGTTAAAGCTTGTGTAGCCATTTCATTTCTCATTTCTTCATCTACAAATGGCGATGGGCACTCCTCAATAACTTTTTGATATCTCCTTTGAATTGAGCATTCTCTCTCACCTAAATGAACTTGATTTCCATGCTTGTCACAAAGAATTTGTATCTCAATATGTCTTGGTTGCTCTATATATTTTTCAATGAACACTCGATCATCTCCAAAGCTTTTCTTTGACTCACTCTTTGCAGCATTAAAATTTTCTTCTAATTCACCATTTTTTCTTACTATTCTCATTCCTTTACCACCACCTCCTGCTGATGCTTTTAGCAAGACTGGGTATCCAATTTTATTTGAGATTTTTAATGCTTCTTTTGAGTTTTTTACTGGGGCAGTATGACCAGGTATTACGTTTAGTTTAAGTTTTATTGCAAGATTTTTAGACTCAATTTTGTCTCCCATTTTTTTTATAGCATTGGGATTGGGTCCAATAAATTTTATTTTCTCTTTAGCCAGTCTTTTAACAAAAGCTGCATTTTCAGATAAAAATCCATATCCTGGGTGAATTGCATCAGCCTTTGATTTTTTTGCAATATTAATGATTTTATTAATATCTAAATAAGACTCAGCTGGCTGAGAGCCTCCTATATGGTAAGACTCATCTGCCTGTTTCACAAACAAAGAATCTTTATCAGCATCAGAATAGACAGCTACCGTATTGATATTCAACTTTCTTGCTGTACGTATAACTCTGCACGCAATTTCTCCTCTATTCGCAATTAGAATTTTTTTAATCATTAATTATAATGGTATATTATCGTGTTTTTTTAAGGGAGAAGACAATTCTTTATCTTTAAGATTTTCAAGTGCTGTCGCTATACGACGACGTGTTGAATGTGGTCTTATTACATCGTCAATAAATCCTCTCTTTGAAGCAATAAATGGATTTACAAACTGATCCGTATATTCTTGTGTTCTCTTATCAATTTTCTTTTTATCCTTGATTTCATTTCTGAACAAAATTTCAGTAGCTCCCTTTGCACCCATAACTGCAATTTCTGCACTTGGCCATGCATAATTAATATCACCCCGCAAATGCTTTGAAGCCATTACGACATATGCACCTCCGTAAGCCTTACGAGTTATTATTGTAATTTTAGGAACGGTTGCTTCAGCATAAGCGTATAAAAGCTTGGCACCATTTTTAATGATACCGTTGTGTTCCTGAGATACCCCTGGCAAAAAACCGGGTACATCAACAAAAGTAACAATTGGTATATTGAAACAATCACAAAATCTTACAAACCTGCCTCCTTTTTTACCAGAATCTATGTCAAGACATCCTGCCAAAACTAATGGCTGGTTTGCAACAAATCCAACTGTTCT
>CABYLU010000049.1 GCA_902519835.1 uncultured Pelagibacteraceae bacterium | reverse complement strand
AATAAAAACTGGAACTTATTTTGTAGAAAAGATTATGCCAGAGTTAACTATGTACTCAAAAAAAGTGCAAGCAGGCAAGTCTTCAATGATGGATATGGAAGTTGCAGAGTTTTAATTAAGACCTATATCCCAGTTGTCTTGCAGCTAAATCGTACATTATTTCTTCTGATCCACCACCAATTGCATTAACCCTTACTTCTCTATAAATTCTCTCAACTTTTCCAGGTCCGCTATTAGCTCGAAGATATCCTGCTCCACCAAGTATTTGCATTGCTTCTCTTGCACATAGTTCCATCGCCTTACTTGCATGTACTTTTAGCATTGCCAAGTCTGCAATAGGACTTTCACCATTCATTACTCTCCAAGACAGCAATTCGGTCCAAGCCCTTGACGTTTTAACTGCTCTATTCATATCAACGAGTTTATGTTTAATCACTTGATTATCAATCAATGGCTTACCAAATGTTTTTCGCTCTTTTGCCCAAGCTACTGCTTCATCGATACAAATTTGAGAATATGCATTCATACCAGCTGCCATGCCAAGTCTTTCTTGACTAAAGTTACTCATGACACCAATCCAGCCACTGTTTTCTCCACCAATCAAATTTTCTACAGGTACTTTACAATCATCAAAATAAAGTACAGCTGTATCGGAGCTGAGCCATCCCATTTTTTTGAGAGGTGTTTGCGTGAAACCTGGCGTATCCTTTTCAATAACCAGAACTGATATTCCAGTAGCACCTTCACCACCGGTTCTTACTCCAACCACATATGTATCAGCACGCATTCCACTTGTAATGAACATTTTTGAGCCATTAACAATGAAATGGTCGCCTTTTCTAACTGCTTTAGTTTTCAAACTTGCAACATCTGATCCTCCCGAAGGTTCTGTCATAGCAAGAGCTGCTATCTTTTCCCCTCTGACCACTGGGGGAATAAATTTTTCTTTTTGCTCTTCTGTACCCAAAGATTGTATTAAGGGTATTGCAATATTGTGTGATAAAAGACTTGCTGAAACACCGCCACATCCATGGGCGAACTCCTCAGCTGTTACGATACCGTGAAAAATATCAATACCTTCTGTTGTACCGCCATACTTTTCATCATAGCCCATTCCCATTAGACCTACATCAGCAGCTTTTTTATAGAGTTCTCTTGGAAACTCACCAGCTTCTTCCCATTCTTCAACAAAAGGAGCTATTTCCTTTGAAACAAATTTTCTTACTTCTTCTCTCCATGCATGATGAGACTCATTATAAAAAAGAGGTTCTTTACCCTCAGAAATTCCAACTTTTGGTATCATATTATTTCACTAACTCCATTTTTAATTACCATTTTATCACGTTCTTTTACTTTGCACTGATAATAAACATTATTACCATCTTTCCACATTTCTGTAACTATTGTTTCTCCAGGATATACAGGTGAAGAAAAACGACAATCAAATCTTTTAAGTTTCTTTACATCTCTATCGCAGACACTTTCTATAATTGATCTGCATGCGATACCGTATGTGCACATGCCATGTAGAATTGGCCGTTCAAAACCAGCAGACTTTGCAAAATTTGGATCAGAGTGCAATGGATTGTAATCACCAGAAAGTCTAAAAATTAATGCTTGATCAGGTTTGGTATTTATTTCATGCACATAATCTGGTTTACCCTCAGGTCTTACTAATTCTTTTTTTGGAGACTCAGGTCCACCAAAGCCACCATCCCCCCTAGCGAATGTTGTACTAACGAGCTTACAGATTTCCGTATTATCTTTTTTAAGATTTACAGTTGTTTCAACCTCAATAACTGCGCCCTTACCAGGACCTTTATCATAACAACCTATAACTTTTGCGTTGGTCATAAAATCTCCTGAGACAGGTAAAGGATTGGTTACAGATAATCTCTGTTCGCCATGAACAACCATAATGAAATTAATATTTGTCTTCAGCAATAATGGTGAATGATATTGAAAATTAGTAGCCATTGACGGCAATGCAATTTGTGAATTTTCATAGACAAACTTTAATTCATCTGCATTCATTGGGTCATTCCCAAGACCGACGCCTAGACTATAGAGGATTGAATCTTTATCAGTATAGGAAACTTCAATGTTTTCTGAAGTCATGGACATTATTTCTTCGTAATTAATAGCCATTTTTTATGTATTTCTCTAATTTTAAATGTATATATACTTTATATAGATCACTTATCTAAAGCGAGGAAAAAAAACATGCCAAAACCCTTTGATGTTGAAATAAATAATTCAATTGCTCATATCAGGTTCAATAGGCCTGAAAAAAGAAATTCAATGAACGAGGATTTCTGGAGATTATTTCCAAAGGAAGTTGAAGAGCTAGATGATAGTGGTGAGATTA
>CABYLU010000048.1 GCA_902519835.1 uncultured Pelagibacteraceae bacterium | reverse complement strand
AGAAACTTAATAATCAATATAGAAATAAAAATAAACCAACAAATGTTCTATCATTTCCAATGCAATCTACTTCAGATGGTATTCACCTATTAGGTGATATTGTTTTATCAAATCAAACTTTATTGGAGGAGTCCATTGAACAAAAAGTTAAAAAGTACGACCATTTGTGTAAGATGACAATTCATGGAATGCTTCATCTGTTGGGTTATGATCACAATACAGAAAAACAGTTTAAGCGAATGAATAAGTTCGAAAATATAATATTTGATAATATAAAGCACTTATCATGATCAGAAAATTATTTGAAAAATTTTTTTTAAAAAAAAATACTGAAAACAACAATCTAAAACAAAGTATTGAAACTGTTTTAGATAGTGACTTGAAAGATACTGAGGGAATTTCAAAGCACGAAAGATTGATGCTTCTAAATATCTTAAAAATTGATGGCATCAGATCATCAGATATAATGATACCGAGGGCTGACATTGGTGCAGTAGAATTAAATGACAGTTTTGAAAAAGTGCTTGAGGTTTTTATAAAGGAAGCTCACTCTAGAGTACCAATATATGAAAAAAATCTTGATAATATTATTGGCATGATTCACATAAAGGATCTGGTAAATTACCAAAATCAAAAAAAAACGGAAACTAATTTTCTTCAAAATTTAAAAAGAGAGATTTTAGAAATCCCTCCTTCAATGCCAGTGCTTGATTTATTGTTAAAAATGCAGTTAACCAGATTACATATGGGTATTGTAATAGATGAGTATGGCTGTACTGATGGTCTTGTTACAATTGAGGATGTAATTGAGGAAATTACTGGCGAAATTGAAGACGAACATGACGAAAAGAACTTGCCAATGCTCATTAAATCCTCTCTAAATACTTTCGAGGCTAGTGCTAGAATTGAAATAGATGAACTTCAAAAAGTAACGAATGTCGAATTTTTGAATTCATATGATAATGATGATGTTGACACACTAGGAGGATTAATTTTTTCAATAACGGGTCGAGTTCCGCAAAGAGGGGAAATTATAAAACACAGTTCAGGCACGACTTTTGAAATAAAAGATGCAGATCCAATGAAAATTAAATCCGTTAAAGTAACAACACCTAAAAAATAATGAAATTATTGGAATTGATTCCACTTAGAAGATTTTACGTACATGCTACCTGTTTCTTATTGGGAATACTCTTAGCATTTAGTTTTGAGCCATTCAAAGTTCCATTCTTGTCTTTAATTGCAATTGGAACTTACTTTTTAATCAATAACTATATTTTTGAAAATTTTAAAAGATATTACAAAATTTTTTTTTTTAATGGCATTTGCTTTGGTTTCGGTTTTTTTTTATTAAGCATGTATTGGGTTTCAAACTCAATAATAGAACTTGATGCAAAGTTATTTTATGTAGCGCCAATTATTTTGATTTTTTTTCCTCTTTCTCTCTCTATTTTTTTTGGTGTAATGCAACTTATCAATGCTTTTTTATGGAGCAAGTTTAACTCAAAATTATTTTATTTCAGTTCAATATGGATAATTTTTGAATTTTTAAGAAGTGTATTATTTACAGGTCTGCCGTGGAATTTAGTTGGATATAGTTGGTCATGGTCATTAAGTTACTCACAATCTGCATCAATTTTTGGAATTTATGGACTTGGACTAATAACTGTATTTTGCTCAGTTTGTGTATTTAGCTACATTGCTGATATAAAAAATAAATTTTATTTACTTACTGCAATTTTAATTCTCGCTTTATTATACTTATACGGTTCGTATAGAGTTAATAATAATCAAACAATCTATTCAGAAAATGAATTAAGAATAATACATACATATTTTAATCAAAAAGATAAATGGACGAAGAAATCGATTGAAAATACTGTTACAATGGGGTCTTCTAATTTAATTACAGTTTTTCCTGAAACCTCATTGGGACTTAATTCAAGTAGTCCAGAAAATTGGTTAGTTGGATATATTAGAAGAGATCAAAATAAATTTTATAATTCAATTAATTATAATGGATTTACTTACGATAAAAAAATTCTTGTACCCTTTGGAGAGTATTTTCCATTATCAAGTCTGATGAATATTTTATTTAGTGAAAATAAGTTTTTTGAAAACGAATTGACTAAAGGAAGTAGTGACCAGGTATTTAAGGCAAATATATTACCACTTATATGTTATGAAGTGATTTTTCCAAACTTCGTTCGTAATAGTATTTCAAATAACACTAATTTATTAGTAAACATAAGTAATGATGGATGGTTTGGAAACTTTAGTGGCCCTCGACAACATTTCACACACGCTCTCTTTAGATCAATTGAACTTGGAATACCTCTAGTTAGATCATCTAATAAAGGTTTTTCAGGCTTAATAAGCCCAATTGGAGAAATTTTAAATGTCACAAATATTGGTAAAACAACCTACTTAGATGTGAAAATCCCTGAGAAATTGGAGACTACTGTCTATAGAGAATATGGAAATCTCTTGGCATATTTTTTAATAGTTTTATTTTTTATAATTGGCTATGCTATGCG
>CABYLU010000047.1 GCA_902519835.1 uncultured Pelagibacteraceae bacterium | reverse complement strand
ATCTAATAATAATACTAGCGCACTATCATACTTTCTTTTTTTTATTCGCCAATTGATTCTATCATAAACAAGCCCAGGATCACTTTTCAATTCATTAGGAACCAGTTTTATTAAATTATCTACACCACCTGCAAATGAAATTAATCCTATCCTGGCTTCAAATAGTTTTTGATAATCTTTATCAACATATTTTACCAATCTGGCTGCAGTCCTATATTTTCCGTCCCACAGCAATTTATTTATTCTTCTTAGATGATGATCTTTATTTAAAATACTTTTATAAGTTTTTATGATTTGAGATTGTTCTTTTCTTGTGAAATTACCATCAATATAACCATCAATAATAAGTCTCTTTCCCTCTTCAGATTTGCCACTATTTAAAAGTGCATTACCTAGATAAATTTGACCCCAGCCTGTTTCTGGAGGATTATCGCGAAAGTAATTTATTAAATCATCGTAATTATCTCTAAATGTGATTTTTGTTTCAGCTTTAAGTTTTATTTTTTCTATTTCAGGCCAATTTGAATTTTTCTCAATGTATTTTTTGTAATCAGAAAATGTTAAGTTACTTGCACCATTATAATATCTAAGCCAGTTTAATGTTTCTTTTGCTGTTTCATTATTAATATTTTCGCTTATTCCAACCACTCGATCCCATTTATATTCGTCTGCCTTGTCGAGCGCTAACTCAAATAACTCATAGTCTTTATTGCTCAACAATTGAGATAGTGCAGGCTGCACTGGTTTTTTTATTGGGATCGAGAACCCAGGTCCCGGCAATTCAATATATAGACTTCTCTTTACAGGCGTTATTTCTCCAAAAGAAGATATTCCTGAAATAAAAAATAGACTTACTACAAAAATGATTAATTTTTTCACGAAATAGTTATTTGTTTGATTTGCACAAGTATATTTATGATTAAGGTTTTTTTAAATAATTAAAAGTGCTATTGTAAACAATGTTTAAAGGATCTCATACAGCTTTAATTACGCCTTTTGATGGTAAATCTATTGATGAAAAATCATTTAGGTCTCTTATAGATTTTCAAATATCAGAAGGTATACATGGACTGGTTCCTGTAGGCACAACAGGCGAGTCACCAACTTTAAGCCACGAAGAACACAAGTTAGCAGTTGAAATATGTGTTGAAGAAACAGCAAAACGTGTACCAGTAATAGCAGGAACAGGATCAAACAACACCGACGAAGCAATCGACCTCACCATGCACGCTGAAAAAGCAGGTGCTGATGGAGCTTTAGTGGTTACACCATATTATAATAAACCTACGCAACATGGTTTATACTCACACTTCGAGGCAATTAGTAAGGCAACTACACTTCCAATTATTATTTATAATATTCCTGGCAGATCAATTGTTGATATGAATACAGAAACAATGAGGGATTTGTTTAAAATTAAAAACATTGTTGGAGTAAAGGATGCTACTTCAGATATACCAAGAGTTTATGAAACGAAAATAACAATAGGAGAAGATTTTAACCAATTAACAGGAGATGATGCAACTACGTTAGCTTTTATGGCTTACGGTGGTCACGGATCTATCTCAGTAACGTCTAATATCGCCCCAAAATTATGTTCTGAATTTATGAAACATTGTTTAGATCAAAATTTTGCTAAAGCTTCTGAGATTAATGACAAACTGATGCCGTTGCATCATGCTTTATTTGTTGAGTCCAGTCCTGCCCCAGTAAAATATGCAGCTTCTAAGCTAGGTTTATGCAAAGATGACATAAGACTGCCGCTCACAAGTATATCAGATGAAACTAAGCAATTAGTTGATAAAGCTATGAAGCACGCATCATTAATATAGCCTTGCAAATAGCAGTTCAAAATAGAAAAGCAAAGTATAATTATACATTTGTTGAATTATTTGAGGCAGGAATTGAACTACAAGGTAGTGAGATAAAATCGCTTCGAAATGGAAGAGTTGAGATAGCTGAGTCATATGCAAGGGAAGATAATAGTGAAATATTTTTAATAAATTCACATTTCTCGAAATATTCTAATGCTTCATATCTAAATCATGTTGAAAACCGTCCACGAAAATTACTTTTGCATAAAAAAGAAATCAGAAAAATCATTGGAAAATTAAATAAAGAGTCACTTACTTTGATCCCAACAAAAATATACTTCAATAAAAAAGGTAAAGCAAAGTTGGAAATTGCTCTCGCTAAAGGAAAAAAACTACATGATAAAAGAGATGCTAAAAAAAGAAAAGATTGGGTTAGGGAGAAAAAAAAGTACGGATGATTTACGCTTTAGGAATTGGTTCAAATTCTAACTCAAGATTTGGTAATAAATTAAATACACTTAAATTTGTTTTAAAAGAGTTGGAGCGTCATAATATCAAAGTAATAAAAAAGTCCAAATTATATTCATCTCCACCTAAAAATTTTAAAACTGCTGCCGAAACCTTTTTAAACGCTGCTTTAGTTGTTGAAACAAAATTAAAACCTAAAAATTTACTAATAATTTTAAAAAAAATTGAAAGAATTACTGGAAGATATGCTTACCGTAAGAATACTTCTCGAACAGTTGATTTGGATATTCTTTTGCTTAGTAAGTCCAGCAAAATATTGATAAATGAGAACAAAAATTCTATTGAAAT
>CABYLU010000046.1 GCA_902519835.1 uncultured Pelagibacteraceae bacterium | reverse complement strand
AATTTGTCCATATCTCTAAGAATTAAATCTTTGAATTTAAATAAAACTCGAGATCTAGTCAGTGATGGAGTAGCAGCCCATTCTTTACCTGCTTTGACTGCACAACTTATTGCCACGGATACATCTTCTTTGTTAGCAAAGTTAACTTCTCTTATTTTTTCTCCATTTGCAGGGTTATATACGTCACCAAATCTATCTGACTTACTCACGTACTCTTTACCATTAATAAAATGATTAACAATATTCATCTAAATTACCTAGATTTCAAAACTTTCGCCTATAGCCTCACAGCTTTTGGCCCACAGCATGCTCTTGACTTCAGGATTATCATAAAAAGACTCAAGTGAAAAAGATTTTGCTTTGCCTTTCATTCCTTTTAAACCAGGCCCTACCATTGAGCCTGAATTAATTTTAGGATCTGCAATACATCTTAGGAGACCCAAAGTTCCATCTTTTTCAGACTGCCCAAACTTCATTAAATATTTTGTAAAAAAACTGCCCATTCCGCCATCCTCTACTGTTGTAGATTGTAAATCACTTTCTGCAAGACCCGGATGAGCAACCATCGCTCTAATTTTTGAATTATTTTTTTGCAACTTTTCATGCAAACATGCAGTGAATGCAGCATTAGCAAGCTTTGTCTGGGCATAACGCTCCCATCGGCCACCACCAAACATCAAATTACCTCCATCTCCACCTAAGTTGCCACCTTTTTTTTCAAGAAACTTTTCTTTAAGTCTTTTTGTTTGAAAGCGTGCAATACTAGAATGATTAACTATTCTTGCTTCATCCCTTAATTGTGATGCTTTTTCTAGTAAGGGCATACATAATTTAGTTAGAAGAAAATGGGACAAGTGATTAGTTTGCATTTGTACATCAAAGCCGTCGATTGTGGCTTTATCTTTAAGAGCCATTACGCCCGCATTATTGCATAATACATCAAGGCCATCGCTACATATTTCATTAATTTTTGGAAATGCAGTTTTTACCGAGTCAAAACTTTGTAGATCACAATCCACTCTGTGAAAATTTCCATTTGCACAATTTTGTCTAAGTAAATTTAAAGATGACTCGGCTCTAGTCGAAGGACGATTCAATAGTAGGACTTTAGCACCAAGCTTAGCTACTGACTCAGCAGCATAAAATCCAAGCCCAGAAGTTGTGCCTGTTATAGCAACTGTTTTATTCTCCATTGAAGGTAGTGAGTTGAATAAATCATCAAAATACTTAGTATCGAGATTAGGTTTAGTATAAGAATTTTTCATATAATGAAATATTCTAGATTAAATACAACTAATGGCAATGTTTGAAAATTATGAGAAAACTTGACCTTCATGGATTTACACTTGAGGATGCTTATCAAGAATTCACTGACTTTATTTACGAAGCTTACCAAGGAAGTATACCCAAAGTAGAGGTCATAACAGGTAAAAGTGGACAAATCAGAAAAGAATTTCCTCATTGGGCAGAAAGCAGTCACCAAATACAGTACATTGAACAGAGTTGGCATGAAGGTAGTTTTGTTGTCAAAATCCAGAGGAAATATTGAAATCAAGCTCTGTCATTTTGGCAAACTTATTAGAGTTTAATTAGAAAGTTTTACACTTATATGTATAACTCAATGGTGGGTACGTAATATTTTCATTAAATCCCCTAATCAACTGCCCGCCATTGAGATTTATAGTGGTTAATTATTTTATCGTAGTTACAATTATTATTTCAGTTCTGTTGGTAAGTATACTTTTTGATTTTACAATAATTTAATTACTGCTGTGCTATCATTTGTTTGATACCAGCAATAGCCTTTGCGGGGTTGAGACCTTTTGGACAAGCTTGAGTGCAGTTCATTATTGTATGGCATCTGTATACTTTAAAAGTATCATCTAATTCTTTTAATCTCTCTTTTCTTTCCTCATCACGGCTGTCTTGTAACCAGCGATATGACTGAAGCAGGACTGCAGGGCCCAAATATTTGTCACTGTTCCACCAATAACTTGGGCATGAAGTTGAGCAACATGCACACAAGATGCATTCATACAAGCCATCTAATTTTTCACGGTCATTTCTTGATTGAATATTTTCAGTATCGTTTGCGTTTTGTTTCTTATTCATAAGCCATGGCTTGATGGACTTTAATTGCTTATAGAGTGTTTTTAAATTTGTAACCAAGTCTTTTATAACTGGCATGTGAGGCAGAGGATAAATTTTTATGTCACCTTTCACATCACTAATTGCTTTGGTACAAGCAAGTGTATTTGTCCCATCAATATTCATTGCACAAGAACCACATATGCCCTCGCGACATGATCGTCTAAAGGTTAATGAAGTATCAATTTCACTTTTGATTTTCATAACTGCGTCCAATACCATTGGGCCACAATCGTCTAGATCAACTTCATAAGTATCCATTCTTGGGTTTTTTGCGTCATCAGGAGACCAACGGTAGATTTTGAATTTTTTAGTGTTCCCATTGCTTTTTTCAGACTTGTAATAATCACCGTCTGTTAATTTAGAATTGTCGGGAAGATTAAACTGAACCATTAATAAACTCTGGCCTTTGGTGCAATATATTTAACTTCATTTGATAAAGTGTATTCATGAACTGATCTATAATCCAGCTGACAACTCTTATCGTTCAGCCATG
>CABYLU010000045.1 GCA_902519835.1 uncultured Pelagibacteraceae bacterium | reverse complement strand
GAATAGTTATCACTATGATCGCTTTAGCTTATGCGTCAGTGCCTCTATACAACTATTTTTGTAAAGTTACAGGATTTGGAGGTACTCCAAATGTGTATTCTTCTGAGAGCATTTATTCTATCGATAAAACTATCAATGTTAGATTAGACTCCAACGTTGGTTCTACCCTCGATTGGGAATTCTATCCTGAGCAAAGAATTCATCAATTAAAGATAGGTGAAAATAAACTGATTAATTATGTGATAGAAAATAATACGGACCAAACTCTAAGCGGTACAGCTGTTTATAATGTATCACCAACTGAGGCAGGAAAGTACTTTAACAAAATTGAATGCTTTTGTTTTCAAGAAACGGAGCTCATGGCTAACGAAACTAAAATTATGCCAGTTTCATTTTTTATAGATCCTGAAATTGAAAATGATAAATACATTTCTGATTTATCAGAAGTTACTTTGTCCTATACCTTTTATGAAAACAGTGATACATAATTAGATATGAGTTCAGAAAATACAAAAAGGACACATGAATACCATTTAGTTGATCCAAGTCCTTGGCCCCTTCTTGCATCTATTGGAGCTTTAATCGCATGCGTTGGTGCGGTTGTTTATTTTAGGACCGATGACATGTGGACAATGATAATTGGTTTAGCAATTGTTATCTATGTCTCATACATGTGGTTTAGAGATGTGATTATAGAGGGCGAACATCAAGGTCATCACACTCCAGTTGTTCAAATTGGCCTTAGATACGGCATGACTTTATTTATTGCATCAGAAGTTATGTTCTTTGTTGCTTGGTTTTGGGCATATTTCAACGCAAGTTTATTCCCTACAGAACAAATAGGAGCTATATGGCCTCCACCAGATATTCATCTAATGGATCCATGGCATATACCTCTAATCAATACGTTAATTTTGCTTTTATCAGGAACAACAGTTACCTGGGCTCATCATGCATTGCTAGAAGGCAATAGAAAAGAGCTAATACAGGGACTATGGTGCACGGTAGGACTTGGTGTCGTGTTCACTGGTTTTCAGGTTTATGAATACATGCATGCTGATTTTTCATTTTCTGGGCACATCTATGGAGCAACTTTTTATATGGCAACTGGCTTTCATGGCTTTCATGTTCTAATTGGAACAATATTCTTAATTGTTTGCCTTGGAAGATCGATTGCTGGCCATTTTAAATCTGACCATCATTTTGGGTTTGAGGCTGCTGCTTGGTATTGGCATTTTGTTGATGTTGTTTGGCTATTTTTATTTGCAGCAATTTATGTTTGGGGCTCATATTAATAAATACTTTAATTGATTAAAAATCTTCTTTTCCACTTAATATTTATTTCAACAATCGTATTGCTTCTTTTGCTTTGTTTTTGGCAAACACAAAGGCTCGAATGGAAAAATAATTTAATAGAGTCAATTAATTCTAATTATAATTCTGTGCTAGATGAATTTCCGTCAAACGACGAGAACTCTCAATATGAATTCATGAATACTTCGGTAAAAGGACAACTATTAACTGGTAAAAAAATGTTTTTTTATAAGTTTAATCTTAAAGGAGAGTCTGGTTATGAAATTGTCTTGCCAATGCAAATGATTAGCAAAAAATTTATTTATGTAATACTTGGCTGGATACCGTTTGATTCTAAAGATAATTTCGAATTAGATGAAGTTTTCAAAAATAGTGAGATAGAAATCAGAGGAGCTTTAATCTATTCGAAGGATCGAAAGCCGCTTATTCCAGAAAATGATACAATTGCAAATATCTGGTATTTGCTCAATACAAGTGAAATGGATAAATATCATAAATTAAATTCTAGTAAGTATATAATAAAATTATTAGACCAAAGCTATTCTGATAATGTTCTGATTGAATTTGAGCCATCTAATATAACAAATAATCATCTCCAGTATGCTGTCACCTGGTTTTTGTTGTCTTTTGTAATTATGATAATGTATATCTACTATATTAGACAAAAGGTGCAAAAAAAATGAGGTATAGAAGCACAAGGGGCAGCGATTACTTTGGGTTTAGAGAAGTTTTATTTGCTGGCTTAGCAAATGATGGAGGCCTGTTTATTCCAGAAAATTGGCCAAATATAAATCGTAAAGATATTAATCGAAATGTAAGTTATGAGGACTTAACAGAAATTATTTTATCTCCATTTATTGGTGACGAAATAGAGTCCGATCAATTGAAGAGGATTATTAAAGAAGCGTATTCAAATAACTTTACAGAAAGTGGCTGTGTATCATTCAAGGAGCTTAATGCAAACGAAATAATCGTGGAGCTATTTAATGGCCCAACTTTAGCCTTCAAAGACTTCGCAATGCAATTACTTATCCCTCTTTTTGATCATTTTTTAGAAAAAGAAAAGAAAAGAATAAATCTTATAGTAGCAACATCAGGTGACACAGGATCAGCCGCTATCAACGCTGTAAAAAAAAGTAAAAACATAAATATTTTCTGTTTATATCCTAAGGGTAGGATTTCAGAATTTCAAAGAAGGCAGATGTCTACCGTGAATCAGGAAAATATTTTTCTTTGTGAAGTAGAAGGAACTTTTGATGACTGTCAAAAAATTGTTAAAGATATTTTGAAAGATACAGATTATAGTATGCATAATAATATATCAGCAGTTAATTCAATTAATTGGGCAAGAATTATCATTCAATCAGTATATTACTTTTATACATTTATTAATTTTACTGAAAGAGCTTCCAATAAAGT
>CABYLU010000044.1 GCA_902519835.1 uncultured Pelagibacteraceae bacterium | reverse complement strand
TTATTGAGGTCTGTATTTTTATAGTTTTGAATGTTGAAGAGAAAGAAATTAAATTGTAAGAGTACGATAATTACAAATAAAAGTAGAGAAAAATGAATGTAATGTGATTTTAATTCATTAATCATTTTAAATAAGTTACACTATTTTACTGCTAATAATTACAATTAATAAAATTAAGTAAGACTATGATAATATCCTGTCCATCATGTTCGGCAAAGTATCTAGTAAATATAGAGGATATTGGCTTTGGCAGACAGGTTAAATGTACAAGATGTAACCATTCTTGGTTTCATGAAAATAAGAATTATGAAAATGATAAAAAGTTACAAATAGAGGAAATTATTAATACTTACGCAGAACGGGATCATTCAAAGGATCAGAATTTACCAGTTGTTTATGAAAAAAACAAAACAAGTATTCCACTCCCATTTCTACTTTTATTGACCCCAGTAATTTTCATATCAATCGATGCGGTTATACAAAACTCTAGTGTAAATGCATTTGAATTGAGCAGGTCAATTAACAGTTATATTGATTATATATTAGAACAAATAAGAAGCTTTTTTTCTTATTAAATTTCATTTTTAATAAAGTCTTCGTATGACTGAGTTTTTCTAATTATTCTTATTTGAGACCCATCTACCATGAGCTCTTCAATAAGTGGTCGAGCATTATAGTTTGAACTCATCGTTGAACCATATGCCCCAACATCTTTTAATATGACGTATTGACCACTCTTTACTTTATTAAATTTTTGAATATTAAGAAATACGTCAGAACTCTCACATATTGGACCAACTATATCTGTATTTATTTCATCATATTCACTTGTCCTAACATCTGGCATTATTTCGTGATGAGCATCGTATAATGCAGGCCTCATCATATCGTTCATACCTGCGTCGATAATGACAAATTTTTTTCCAGTTATATTCTTTGTATAAAGTACTTTTGATACTAATATTCCTGCATTTGCAGCTATAAGCCTACCTGGTTCAAAGATAAATTTAAGATTTTCTGTATCAAAATATTTTACGATTAAGTTTTTATAGTCTTCAAAAGTAAAATTTCTTTTTTCAGGACTAATTCCCCCACCAACATCAACGGTATTTATTTTTTTTGTTTCACTATTTATTTTAGCAACTAATTCACCAATAATTTCAAATGTTCTTTGAAATGGTGTTAGGTCTTTAATATTGCTACCTATATGAAAAGCTATAGATGAAATCTCTAAATTTGGATAATTTTGTCGATTCTGAAAAATTTCGTAAGTTTGTTCTATACTGATTCCAAATTTATCCTCGAGACTGCCTGTGCTAATTTTTTTGTGCGTTTCTGATTGTATATCTGGATTAATCCTAATTCCTACTTTCTGAATTTTTCCCGACACAGAAGCTATTTGATTTATATGATCAAGTTCATCGAGTGATTCTGCATTGATTTGTAAACAATTATTACTGATCGCAAATTGAATATCGCTAGCAGTTTTGCCAATGCCTGAAAAAACTATTTTATTTGGTTTCATCCCTGCTTGTAATGCTTTTCTCATTTCCCACTCAGAAACAACATCTCCTCCCGCTTCGAGTTCGGTTAGAGTTTTTAGTATTGTTAGATTTGAATTTGATTTGAGAGAAAAACACACCGTTGCATCAAGTGAAGCAAGTGAATCTGAAAACTCTCTAAAATTATTTGTGAGAGTTTGTTTGCTATAACAGTAGAATGGTGTAGCTCTACCTTCAGCAATTTCTCTTATTGAGATATCCTCAAATTTAAGGATATCATTTTCATATTTTAGAAAGGACATTTTTAAGCCTTATAGATCTCTATTTTATAATTGCTTTTTGATTCTGTTGGGGGAAATTCAAGAGAGCCTTTTTTCCCACAACCAAGAATACATAAGAAAATAATCAAAATACTAATATTTTTCATTACTTAATTCTTTCCTAGCTTGACTAATCATTTTTCTTATCTCAGATATTGCTGTTCCGCCATAGCTTTTTTTATTGTTAATACTATTTTTCAAATCTAAAAATCCATACACAGATTTGTCTATATTTTTATCAAATTTTTTATAATCCTTCATCGATATCTTATTTAAACTTATTTTCTTTTTTTCTGCAAAGTTGACAATTTTAGCAGTTAAATTGTGCGCACTTCTAAAAGAATAACCAAGATTTATAACTAGCCAATCTGCTAAATCAGTTGCATTGGCAAAAGAAGATTTAAGCTTTTTCTCGATGTTTGATCTTTCAATTTTAATTGTAGAGATTATTTCGATCATACAATCGAGACAAAGATGAATGTTTTTACTTGTTGAGGTTACAAGTGCCTTATCTTCCTGAAGGTCTTTACTGTAAGTTAGTGGAAGAGATTTAAGCAAGTTAAGCATAGATGATAGATTTCCTGAAATTGTCGAAGATTTTGCTCTAATTAATTCAGCGCCATCAGGATTTTTTTTCTGAGGCATAATTGAAGAACTCGACATTAATTGGTCTCCGATTTTAAAGAAACCCACTAAATCGGAATTATAAAGAGTAATTTCCTCGGCTAACCTTGATAAGTGAACAGCCATTAAGGATGAACTAGATAAAAAATCTACCACAAAATCTCGATCAGAAACTGTATCCAATGAATTTTTTGTAGGTTTTTTAAAGTCAAGCATTTTTGTTGTTTTGTTTCTATTAATTGGAAAATTAGTTCCCGCTAAGGCTCCTGCACCAAGCGGATTTTCGTTCATTCTTCTAAAAGAGTCGCTGAATCGATTCGTATCCCTGTTAAACATTTCAAAGTACGCCATAAAAAAATGTCCAACCGATATTGGCTGCGCAGTTTGCAGGTGAGTAAGGCCTGGAAACGTAATCAAAATATTTTTACTTGCAACCTGTAGTAACGCAGATTTCAGTTTTTTTAATTTTTTTGAAAT
>CABYLU010000043.1 GCA_902519835.1 uncultured Pelagibacteraceae bacterium | reverse complement strand
ACACATGGAGAAAAAGGCCATGAAGCTGAAATTGTATTAAGGTTAAAAATTCTTGCTGATGCCGGGCTCGTGGGATTTCCGAATGCAGGAAAATCAAGTCTTTTAAGAAAGATATCTGCTGCTAAACCCAAAGTGGCTGACTATCCTTTTACAACTCTTGATCCAAAGCTAGGAGTTGTAAGAAAAGACGACCAAGAACTTGTGGTGGCAGATATACCCGGCTTAATTGAAGATGCTCACAAAGGCGATGGTTTGGGATTTAAGTTTTTAAAACATATTGAGAGATGCCATTCAATTATTCATGTAATTGATGTAACTGACGAAGATGTTAAAAAATCTTATAATACAATTACCAGTGAGTTGAATAATTATGATGGTAATATAACAAAGAAAAATAAAATAGTTATATTAAATAAATGTGATCTGATTGAAAAAGAAGAAATAAAAATTAAAAAGAATATCCTTGAAAATGAAACACAGTTACAAGTATACACAATTTCAACTATTACAGGTGAAGGAGTAAGTAATTTAATAAATCATATTTTAATTATTAAAAATTAAATGAAATTAGAACAAACAAATAGAATTATTATCAAAATTGGATCTGCACTTCTATTCAATGAAACTTCGGGAAGTCTTAATAAAGAATGGCTTAATAGTCTTGCTGAAGATGTTAAATATTTAAGAGAAAATGATAAAGAGGTTATAATTGTTTCTTCTGGAGCAATTGCGATGGGCGCAAAAGATTTAGATCTTGATATGAAAAATATGAAGATGGATATGAATCAAGCTGTATCTGCTGTGGGCCAAATACATTTGATGGGCTCATTTAAGAGTGCCTTTGAAAAAAATGAAATTAAAATTTCCCAAATTCTTCTTACCTTAGATGATACTGAACAAAGAAGAAGATCAATAAATGCCAGAAGAACAATAGATACATTATTAAAACTGGGTATTGTTCCAGTCGTTAATGAAAATGATACAATTGCGACAAGTGAAATAAGATATGGGGACAATGATAGACTTGCATCAAGAGTGGCTCAAATAACAAGTGCAGATTGTCTTATTTTATTATCTAATATTAATGGCCTTTATTCTGCTGATCCTAGTACTGATGAGGATGTAAAATTGATAAACAAGGTAAGTGAAATTGATAAAGATATTGAAAAAATGATTGGGCAATCAATTTCGGATTACGGAAAAGGTGGAATGAAGACAAAAATTCAAGCCGCAAAGACAGCTATGCTATCAGGCTGTCATTTAGCAATTACTAATGGTTCTATAATGAGACCTGTAAAGTCCTTATTTGAGGGACGTCCATGTACATGGTTTGAACCAACTAAGACCCCCTTGGCAGCACGCAAGCAATGGATCGCGGGAACAATGAAGCCCGTAGGTAAAATAATAATTGATGATGGAGCTGTTGATGCACTTAAAAAAGGAAGCAGTCTATTACCGGCTGGTGTAAGGTCAGTAGAGGGAAACTTCGAAAGAGGAGATGTTATTGAAGTATTGTCGTCTGACCAAAATAAAATAGGTATAGGGTTAGCAGGTTACGCTGCAGAAGAAAGTATTAAAATTATGGGACACAAAAGTGATGAAATAGCTAACATTCTAAGTTACTCTTACAGAGAAGAAATGATACATAAGGACGATTTAGTTTTGATATGAGTATTGAATTAGAATTAGAAAAGATGGGTGAAAACAGTGTTAGGGCCTCAAAAGACATTAGGTCTTTGAACGAAAGAGATAAAAATAATATTTTAAAATCAATTATTGTAAGTTTAGAAAAGAATAAAAAAAATATTCTAGATGCTAATTCATTAGATATTAGTAACTCTGAAAATAGTCTTTCAAATGCAATGGTTGATCGACTTATGCTAGATGACGAGCGATTTAATGGAATATTGTCGTCAATTGAAAATGTTATTTCTTTAGAAGATCCAGTTGGAAACAAACTTTATTCTAATAGAAGGCCAAATGGAATGTTAGTTGAAAGAGTGTCTGTTCCTCTTGGTGTTATTGGAATTATTTATGAAAGCAGACCAAACGTTACAGTTGATGCGACAGTTTTATGTCTAAAAGCTGGCAATAGCGTCATACTAAGAGGAGGATCTGAGTGCTTTAACACTAACTCAGAAATGGTAAAATCGATACAAGGGGCTTTAAAGGAAAATTCTGTTAGCGAACATATTGTTCAATATGTAAGCACCACAGATAGAGCGGCAGTAGATTACATGCTTGCTAAAATGGGAAAATATATTGATGTTGTAGTACCTAGAGGCGGTAAAGGTTTGGTAAAAAAAGTTCAAGACACCGCAAAAATACCTGTTATTGGACATCTCGATGGAATATGTCACTTATATGTTGATAAAACATCAGATACAGAAATAGCAAGCAAAATCATAGAAAATGCAAAATTGAGAAGAACTGGAATTTGTGGTGCAGCTGAAACTATATTAATTGATGAAAACTGTGTCGATACTCATTTACCAAAAATTATTACTGATTTAATTAATGGGGGCTGTGAAGTAAGAGGAGATAATGTATGTATGAAAATCTCAGACAAAGTTCTAAAAGCATCCGAAGAAGATTGGGGTACAGAATATTTAGATGCAATAATATCTATAAAGACTGTTAAAGGGGTAGATGAAGCAATAGAACATATTGCTACATATGGATCAGGTCATACAGAGAGTATTATTTCTGAAGATAAAGAGAAAGTTGAAAAGTTTTTAAATACCGTGGGTAGCGCAATCGTTATGCATAACACCTCGACCCAATTTGCAGACGGAGGTGAATTTGGCTTAGGTGCTGAAATAGGAATTGCTACCGGCAAATTGCACGCCCGAGGGCCAGTTGGATTAGAAGGGCTGACAACTTATAAATATATAGTGAGAGGAAATGGACAGGTTAGACCGTAAATGAAAATTGGCATTTTAGGAAGTTCATTTAATCCAGCACATTTAGGACATTTA
>CABYLU010000042.1 GCA_902519835.1 uncultured Pelagibacteraceae bacterium | reverse complement strand
AATTCTGTGAAAAAGGCAAATATACTTTTTTTATGATTAAATATATTTTTATAGTTTTCTGATAAATCTATTACTTTGCTATTTTTATAAATTTTAAAACTATTGTTACTTACAGCAGCTACTGTTTTATTATAGCTAAGAAGTTCATTTGATATGTAAGTCATCAAAGGACCATAGCTTTTTTTATCGGCGGAATTAAAAAAAAGATAATCTACAGTTTCAAATTTAGAATAATTATGAGATTTAATATTTAAAAATTTTAATAAGTTATAGACCAGTCTAATTACCAATGGGTATTGTAAAGGAGCCATTACAATATTAACTAACTGTTTTTTAAAAATTGGATTCGAGTTTATTGATTTATTAATATTTATTCTAGCTTGAGAATATATTCTGATGAGATATGTACTGCCTTTTTTAACCTCAATACTCATTATTTACATATTTCTTATTTTAAAATATTTCATTAAATAAGCAATACTGCAAAATAATCCAAGTATTCTATGGTTTAAATTTCTTTTTTTTCCTAATGACCATTTTATGAGTATGAAGAAACTATTCACCAAAGGCCATGGTATATTTATATAACTTGGCTGTGATGAAAACATATTTTTCTTCTGCCTGTTAATCATCTTTTTTATAATCTTTCTTTTAGGCTTCTCAAAATAATAAAACCTTCGATGCCATAATATTTTCTTTATTTGTTTTATTTTTCCTAGAATTAATACTTCAAATATCAATACTGTATCTGCAACCAATAGTTTTCTATAAATACCGCACTCTAAAAGATAGTTTGATCTAAAAAGACCATAGATCATGTTTCCAAAACCTTTACCGTGTATTAAAACATTGAGTAATCTAAGTGCATTAGAATTTATTAAATTTTCGTATAGTATGTCATTTTCTTTTATGATTTTATCGTTCTCATCTATTCTATCATTCATTGGATATGCCATGGCTAAAGTCTCATCTTCATCAAGAGCAGTAACTAAATCTTTAAGCCAATATTTATCATGTAAATCGTGACCTGAAGCCCATGCAAAATACTCTGCATCCTTTCCAATTAAATTAAATGTTTTACGATAGCTTTCTGAGTACCCTGTTCTTCTATCATTTTTAATTAGTATTATTCGGTTGTCACTATCTTTAAATTTTTCTGCTATTTTATATGAACTGTCTGATGAGTCATCATCTAGCAATACTAAAGTGAAATCTTTGTATTCTTGCAAAAGAATTGATTCTATTGCTTTAGCTAGATATTCTTCTTCGTTATGAAAAAATAATCCTATGCAAACCTTATTTTTTTTTTTCAAATCTTAAAATAATTTTTCTGACCATGTTTTTGGAGTTTTATCATTTACAATCTCGAGATCTAAATGATATTTAAACTCTTTAGGACCTCTGTCTTTGATATATTTTATCATTTCTCCAAGACCTTCTCTCAATGAGTATTTTGTCTTATAGTCGAGTAACTTACGGGCTTTGTTAGCGCTACAGTTTGCAAGAAAAACTTCTTGTGGCCTACCAGGCATATAAGTTGGATTTAAATCAAAGCTTAATAAATCAGCAATAATTTCAGCAAGTTCATTAATAGTTACAAATTCTTCGTCAGGGCCAATATTTATTACTTCGCCAACAACGTTGTTTTCAAAACAAATTTTTTCTAATATATCAACATCATCTTGAATAAAGCTAAAGCATCTTTTTTGCTTTCCATCTCCATAGATCACAGGTTGACGTCCTTGAAGCATCATATTTATCATTATTGAAGCTACATTTCTATATGGGTCATCATATTTTTGCCTCGGTCCAATTATATTATGTGGAACAGCAACTACATAGTCCATTCCGTGAACCTCACATAAATTTTTTAACATAAGTTCACTAGTGTATTTCCCTATGCCATATGGGTCCTGTGGCTTGGGCGTCATATCTTCGGTAAAAGGGACTTCATTGGTTCCATATCTGGCCATAGAAGAACAAAGGACAAAACGCTCAACTTTATTTGATATTGATGCAGATATCATTGAAACAGCTGAGTCTACAATATTTCTTGTAACAATATGGGGACTAAATACAGAAAGACCTTCATATGCCGTAGCGGCAGTATGATAAACTATGTCAACACCCTTTAATAACTCCTTCATTTTATAGAAGTCAGTGCAATCAGATTGAATAAATTCAACATCATTTGGAACATTATCCATATAACCACCAATTAGATTATCACATCCTACAACATGATGATTTCTTTCTATAAACCTATCTGCAAGGTGAGACCCTAGAAATCCTGCTACACCGGATATAAAGATTTTCATAAGTTATTCTTTGTTAAATTTTAAAATTTGTTCTGATTTTAAAAAATCTATGTTGTTGCCAGAGGAGTATTCAAAAAATTCATTAACAAAACTACCATCTTCTTTTAATCTATTAATTTTAAAATTCAAGTCTTGGTCCCAAAAATTTATACTTGGTGCAATTATATAATGGTCATGGAATTCAATAGTAAGGTGTGCATCATCTTTTGGGCACATTACTTCATGTAGTTTTTCCCCTGGCCTTATACCAATTATTTTATGTGGTATATTTGGCGCCATAGCAGTAGCCAAATCAACTATTTTAATAGATGGTATTTTTGGGATAAAAATTTCTCCTCCCTGCATTCTAGAAAAGTTTTTTACTACAAAATCAACACCTTGCTGAAGAGTAATCCAAAATCTAGTCATCCTCGAATCTGTAATGGGAATACTTTCAGAATTTTCATTAATTAATTTTTGAAAGAAAGGCACAACTGAGCCTCTTGAATTGACAACATTCCCGTATCGAACAACAGAAAATTTTACATCCCTATTTCCAGTAATGTTGTTTGCAGCTACAAATAATTTATCTGAACAAAGCTTTGTGGCCCCATACAAATTTATTGGATTAGCAGCTTTGTCTGTGGATAGTGCTATAACTTTCTTAACAGAATTGGCTATTGCAGCTTTAATTATATTTTCAGCTCCATTAATATTAGTTTTAATACATTCCATAGGATTATATTCTGCTACAGGAACTTGCTTTAATGCAGCAGCATGAACTACTAAGTCTACATCTTTCATTGCAAGAGATAGTCTATCCTCGTCACGAACATCTCCAATAAAAAATCTCAAGCATTCATCATTGAAATCTTGTTGCATCTCAAATTGCTTCAACTCATCTCTTGAATATATAATTATTTTTTTTGGTGAATATTTATCTAGTAGGGTCCTAGTAAATTGCTTGCCAAAAGAGCCCGTTCCACCAGTTATCATTATTGAAGAATTATTAAACATAATTAAATAGCTTTTATCAAAGATCTTTGAATTTTCCAACAAAACTTATATTTCCTTTATCAATTCTGTATATTTCATCACAATCAATCAAGGTTGTTGTCCTGTGAGCAATAGAGATAATAGTCTTCTCGTTTCTTATTAATTTTATCGTTTCAT
>CABYLU010000041.1 GCA_902519835.1 uncultured Pelagibacteraceae bacterium | reverse complement strand
TTGGCATAAATGTTACCGGTAATGTTCAAGTTGACCACAGATACATTGAACGAGCTGGCAATGTTGTAATTGAAGGAAAACAATCTAATGAAAGTCTGGCAGCTTTAGCTGACTGGTCCAAGTCTGGAACACAAAATAATGCACATCTCTGGATGCAATTAAGTCATGCTGGCAGGCAGACGCCTTTTAGTATTAACAAAGAGAGCAGGGCACCCTCAGTTCAACCTTTACCAACACTGGGAGGAATACTAAAATTTGGAGTACCAAAAGAGCTAAGCCATTCAGATATTTTAAAAATAATTGATCAGTTTGTTAATGCAGCTGAGGTTGCAAAGCAAACAGGGTTCACTGGTATTCAACTTCATTCAGCTCACGGTTATCTTCTCTCAGAATTTTTATCACCTAACGTTAATCAACGAACTGATGAGTGGGGAGGCAGTATAGAAAATAGATCAAAATTACTTATAACTACAATTGAGGCTATCCGAGAAAAAGTTGGAAGTAATTTTCCTATTTCAATTAAACTCAATTCAAGTGATTTTCAAAAAGGGGGATTTTCTCACGAAGAAAGTATTGAAGTTGCTAAAATATTAAATAATACATCATTAGATTTACTTGAGATTTCAGGTGGAACTTATGAAAATTTTACTGCCTTAGAAATTGACTCATTGAACCTTAAAAAAGCAAAAACAATCAAACCTCAGCGCAGCACAAAAGTAAGAGAAGCTTATTTCTTGAAATATGCTGAAGCGATAAAGGAAGTTATATCAATTCCCCTGGCAGTCACTGGAGGATTTCGTTCTACCGAAGGCATGAACAATGCTCTTCAAAGTGGTGCTTGTGATGTAATTGGTTTGGGAAGACCACTTTGCTCTGAGCCCGATATTGTAAATGAATTAATAAGTGGTGAAAAAAAATCAGCAACTTTATATGAAAATATGTTGGAATTTGGTCCGTGGATTCTTGGCTTAAATAGCCCGATATCACTTATGCGATCCAATAATAAAGCTGCTCAAGTTTATTGGTGTTATCGACAAATATTAAAAATCGCTGACGGCAATGAAGTTGATACAAAGCTTGGACTTTTTAAAGCATTTCTCGATCACTTTAGAGACGATTCTGCCAATAGCAAAAAATATAAAGCCTTTTGGAAAGATTTAGATTGAGAAAAATTATTTTTATACTGTTACTTTTAAATTCATCTTTTGTATTTGCAGATCAAAAAGATAGCCGATTGAACAGTTTGTTTGATGAGTTATTTTTAAGTAATGACAATATGCAAGCCAGCACTATCTTAGCTGACATCTGGGATATATGGTCAATTGTAGAAAATGTTGAAGCCCAAGAAATATTTGACGAAGGTAACAATATGATGGATCGTGGAAGTTTAGAAGAAGCAATAACTTTGTTTACCCAGGTAATTGATCTTAAACCTGATTTTGCAGAAGGCTGGAACAAAAGAGCTACTGTTCTCTTTTTAAAAGGTGATTTAGAGGCTTCAATTTCTGATATCCAAAAAACTCTTGAACTAGAACCAAGACACTTTGGAGCACTTGATGGACTTGCGGAAATCTATTTAATTCAGGATGATCTTTTGGGAGCTGCAGCAACGTATAAAAGAATTCTTGAAATTATCCCAACAAGTAAAAAATCTCAAGACCGACTCAAATTAATTAACGAACTTATTGTTTAACGATGTGTGGGCGTTTCGTTCTCTCCGACAAAAAAGTTATTAAAGAAAAATTTAATGTTGAACTATCACCCTCATATAACATAGCTCCGTCACAAGATGTATTGGTTATAAAACCAGATCCCATTTTTATGAAATGGTCATATTCACCAAAATGGAAAGATGATATGAACTTGATTAATTGTCGTCACGAAACATTATTAGAAAAGCCTTCTTTTAAGGGATCACTTAGATGTGTTTTTCTTGCAAATGGTTGGTATGAATGGCAGAGGCAAAATAACTCTAAAACCCCTTTTTTCCATTATATTGAAAATGAATTGCTGTATTTTGCTGGTATTTATAATTTGAATAGTGGATGTGCAGTTGTAACTTGCCAGTCAAATGAAACTGTCTCTCATGTGCATCATAGACAACCTTTACTTCTAGATGAAACTCAAACAACTGAATGGATAGAGGGAAAACATGAAATTGAAAGAAAAAAAGACGATCTAGTTCAAGTCTATGAAGTCTCAAAAAATGTTAATAGTCCTCGTAACAACAGCCCTGAGTTGTTAGAAAAATCTTAATCTATATAATTCCAAAATGAGTAAATTTTATGCGTTCATAGATAGCACTTTTATTGATTTAGGAAGGCAATTTAAATTAAGTTATCTACCGCCTTTGATGATATATGTTGCTGCTGGTGTTTCGGGTTTAACCGGTATCGTTGGAACCTTTTTTGTAAAAGATTATTTAAATCTTTCGGCTGCTTTTTTGGCAGGACTTGGTTTTTGGGCAGGAATTCCATGGGCATTAAAGATGCCACTTGGTCATTTAGTTGACATAATTTGGGAAAGAAAAAATTATCTTGTTTATGTAGGTGCATCACTCATTGCTTTAAGTCTTGCTATCATGTACGGCCTTATTATTCATACTGACTTTATGGTAAGGTACTTAAGTGTTGAAACTTGGTATGTTATCAGCGTTCTCTTAGCTCCGATAGGTTATGTGGTTCAAGACGTTGTTGCTGATGCAATGACGGTTGAAGCAGTTCCAAACATAGATCCGAGAGGAAACCAATACTCACCTGATGTAATAAAAAATATGCATACCACCATGCAGACACTTGGTAGATTTGCTATTATTGGTGGTACAGTAATTGTTGCATTTATTAATGTTGTTATTTTCAGTAGTGTTGAGGCTGAAACAGAACAAGAAAAAATAATTTTGTACGGGAATATTTACCTCTTCGCATTGATCATTCCGATCATATCAGTATTAGGGGTATTGCTTTCAATTTATTTAAAAAAGAAAAAAAACGATCAACTTTTAAAGTTGGGAATAGATCATCAAATCGAAATTGAAAAAACTAAGGTTGATTGGTGGATACTTGGAGGCTCTCTCGTTTTTGTAATTTTTACACTTAGCGTAGGAGGATTTAATCTTCCGTATGCACAAGAGATCGTATTCATTGGATCAGTAAGTATTATATTTTTTCTGATGGCTAAATTAATGCACGAACTTCCTGAGTCGATGCGACTCACAATTTTAGGAACTGCAATTATAATATTTGTTTTCAGAGCCATGCCAGGCCCTGGTCCAGGCCTTACATGGTTTGAGATTGATAATTTAGGATTTGATGAGCAGTTCTTTTCTGTACTTTCTCTTCTTGCCTCCTGTTTGACTTTACTTGGCATCATTATTTTAAGGCCTTTTATGGTCAATAACTCAATTGCAAAAATTATAGTGATATTGTCAATTGCTGGAGCAATATTATTTTTGCCAAGTGTTGGCATGTATTATGGATTTCATGAATGGACTTCGTCATTAACAAATGATGTCGTGGATGCGCGATTTATTGCAATATTTAATACAGCTTTAGAGTCACCCTTGGGACAAGTTTCAATGATTCCACTTCTTGCGTGGATTGCAAGAAACGCTCCAGCTCATCTAAAGGCTACATTTTTTGCTGTATTTGCATCGTTTACCAATTTAGCTCTATCCGCAAGTGCATTGCTTACAAAGTATCTCAATCAAATTTACGAAGTAACGAGGGAAGTCAAGGATAAGGTAAC
>CABYLU010000040.1 GCA_902519835.1 uncultured Pelagibacteraceae bacterium | reverse complement strand
TTAATTACGCACTTTCCATTTTGATTTATAAAATCATTTATTTCTTTTTTTTCTCTAGTGATAACTGTTGGGGGTATTATTTCTTTATAAGATAGCATTGAAATTTTTTCTGGTGCGTTTCTTATCCCATTTGGATGATTGATAAACTTAGTAGACCCTTTTACTTGTTCTAAGAGATGCATAGAAGAAATATATTCCATGTTATAAGGCGGATCCTGTCGAATGAAAACATAATTGAAATTATCAATCCTTACTTGTTTAGGATTACCAATTACATAATTTTTTAATTTATTATCTTTAAAAGAAATTTCTCTAGCCTGAGCATATACCAAGTTATTTTTAAATGTCAGGCTACTTGGTAAAAAATAAAAATTCTTATTTTTTCTTTTTTGTGACTCTAGAATTAATGGTAAGGAACTATCAGTCTTGATATTGAGCTTATCAATTTCATCAATTTGAAAACCTACGTTCATTTAAATTAAAATTCATCAGTTTTAATTGTAATATAGTCTATCACTTCTTCAACACCATATACTTCTCTAGCAATATTAATTACTAAATCTCTTTCATCCTCGCTTCCAGCAATACCTATGATGTAGACCAGCTTATTAACTGTCTCAATACTATAATTTAATGAATTAACATTTTCATTTAATATAAGTTTTCCCTTTACCTTTGTGCTTATAACAAGATCATCAGCAAAGTTAATTATATTATCTGAGTTTGATATTTGGATTTCATTAATAACAGTTTGTACTCCTTTAACTCCCCAAGCAATCCGTGTTGCTTCAATTTTAAGATCTATATTCTCTATTGTCCCAGTTAATAACACTCTTCCTTGTGACACCTCAACATCAATATTAAAAAATAATTTTTCGTTTTGATCAAAATATGTATTTTTTATCAAAGTTTTAATGATTGTATCATCAACAAACTCTCCAATTGATCTATCTTCTTGATTGACTGTAACTACCTTAACAGCTGTGCCGGTTGCTACTTGTGCACAGTGAGCTATCAAGATAGAGGGTAGAATTATATAAACTAAAGTATAAACAAACTTAATGTGCATTATAAATCATTATTATATATCAAAATTAATATCATTGCTTATTATTTATTAATAACTGATATACCTCTCTTTTTGAAAGATTAAAGAAAGTTGAAATAATTTTTGAAATTGTAGATGTATTAAGCCCTGCAGCAATAAGTTCATCAGATAATATTGAAACTTCTTCATTTGAAATTTTATTTTCTTTACTGCGGCAAAGAGGCTTAACCACAAATGTTATTTCACCTAAAATTTTTTTTCTGTTTCTCAGTTTTTCAATTACTTCTGTAATATTTGAGTTAATGACTTCTTCATTCTTTTTAGTTAATTCTCTTACAAATGTTACCTCACAACTACCATAATGATCATTTATAAAATTAAGTGTTTTTAGAATTCGCAGAGGCGATTCAAAAAATATTACTGCGCATTCAAGTTTTTTTATCAAATCCAATTCTTTTAGAGCTTCATTTTTACGTCTTGGAAAAAAACTTCTAAACATAAAACATTTTTGAGCAAAACTTGACAAAACATAGCTTGATATAGTTGCTGATGGACCAGGTAATGAAAATACATTAATTTTTTTTTCATCACAAATTTTTATGAGATCTGAACCAGGATCCGAAATTATTGGTGTGCCAGCATCAGATATTATTGCAATTGATAATCCCGCTTGTAATTTTTTTATTATTAATGGAATAGAGTTTATTGAGTTGAATTTATGAAATGGTTTTAGTTGGGTTTTAATGCCATATTTATTCGTTAATTTTTTACTTATGCGAGTATCTTCACATAAGATTAAATCTACACAAGACAGAATTTTAAGAGATCGTAGAGTAATATCACCTAAATTGCCAATTGGAGTTGCCACAATGTATAGTCCATTTTGAACCTTTTCGTATTCTAATAATTCATTAATATAATCATTGTTTAGTTTTATGTTCATATGTATATAAAAAAAAAATTTATACTCCTAATAGCTGTTTTAACATTCATTGGCTTTCTAAGTTGTGAGACTCCAAATAATCACCAAAATGAAACTACCACATATAATAAATCTATAAAATTAGATAATAAGAATATAAATAATAATTCATTATCATCGCAGATTTTGAATGAGGAAAAAGATACTGCTCAAAGGGAATTTCTTAATATTGTTTTGATGCTCCCTTTAAGCGGTAAACATTATCAAATAGGTAAATCGTTATTAAACTCTGCTCAATTAGCAGTTGAAAAAAAAAATAATAAGAAAATAATATTTAAAATAATTGATACAGGTGATGAAGAGCAGTTATTATCTCGATTATATAGCGTACTTGAAGATGATATAGATATAATTATCGGGCCAGTTTTCTCTGATAAAGTAAATCAAGTCAGGGAGGTTACAAAAAATAAAGATATACCAATTGTTGCATTTTCTAATAATTCTAAAATACAAGACAACAGGTTATATGTATTTGGGCTTAAATTAGAAGATGAAATAAAGGAATTATTAACCTATTCCATTAAGCGTAATTTAAAAAAATATGCTGTATTAGTTCCAAGAAATGAATTTGGAAGTCGTGTTGAAAAAGAAATTAAACAATTTCAATCTAAAAATAATTTATCGACCTTTAACTTTACTTTCTATAATCCAAATTCTCCAGATTTTTATGATGTTTCAAAGAATGTTTCTAATTTTGAAGAAAGAAAAGCTAATTTAGGAAAGAAAATTAAACAATTGGAAAAAGAAAATTCTGAAAAAGCTAGAGAGGAATTGAAGAAGTTAAAAAAATTAGATACTTACGGTGAATTAAATTTTGAAGCCTTGATAATTTTTGCACAAAATTTTCAAGAGGTGTCAAACTTCAGCTCTATACTTCCATATTACGACGTAGACCCTAAAAAGGTGCAATATATTGGAAGTTCATTGTGGGCTAAAAATTTATCACTAAAAGAACCAGGTTTAGATAATGGATACTTCGCTTCACTCGACATAGATAATCGGAGAAAATTTGAGGATATGTATTTAGAAATTTTCAATTCTAAGCCACACTCTTTAGCGGCGTTAAGTTATGATATTGTTGGACTCATCAGTAATCTTCATCAAAACAAAAACAATTTTACAATAGAAAAGCTGCATAACTCCAATGGCTTTATTGGTATAAACGGATGGTTTAAAATGACTTCAAATGGCAATGTCTCACGCCAACCAAAAATATATAAAATAAAAAATCAAAAATTTAATCTTTTAAATTAATCTATAAATCTTTCTAAATACGTTTTCATTTTTTTAAATGCTATTGATCGATGACTTATTCTTTCCTTATAATCGAAATTCATTTCACCAAATGTTTTTTTATAACCAATTGGCACAAAAATAGGATCATATCCAAAACCATTTTTGCCTAGAGGGGGAAATTGAACATGTCCATATTTTTTTCCTTCGAATACTCTGTAATTATTATCTGGAAAATAAATAGATAAAGCACAACAAAAAAAAGCTTTTCGAGAACTCTTGCTCACATAATTCTTTTTAAGAATTTTTTGGTGTATTTTTCTGATTGCCGTGTTGAAATTTTTATCCTTTCCTGCCCATCTGGCTGAATATATTCCAGGCTGATTACCAAGCGATAAAATACAAAGGCCGCTATCGTCAGCTATGGCAGGAATGCCTGATTTTTTGGCAGCATTTTTTGATTTTATTAGAGAATTTTCTTTAAAGTTTTTTCCGTTTTCGATTGGTTCATTGATACAAAATTTTTTTGCAGAGTAAATTTTGAATCCCATTGGCTTTAATAAAGATCTGATTTCCCTTACCTTTCCATCGTTATGACTGGCAATAACTATTTCTTTTATATTTTTAATCACTTAATATTTGTTTTTGCATTTGGATGATCTCAGAGATCCCTGATTTTGCAAGTTCCAACATTGCATTAAACGACCTCTCCTCACAAAGCTTTTTTTCCGAAGT
>CABYLU010000039.1 GCA_902519835.1 uncultured Pelagibacteraceae bacterium | reverse complement strand
CGGCCTGCCATTCACCGTTTAGAGAAGCCGAAACTTGCTTAACATTTGGATTTTTTGATCTCGCGTATTCATCAATTTTTTTTAGAGTTTCTACTTTTTCTGAGAATTCAGTTTCATTAATTGGATTGATCTCATTGTAAAGTTTACGGTTGGTTTTTGAGAAATTAGCGTTGAAACTAGCATTATGGTCTTTCGTAATAAAATTTACTGTTTCACTAGCTTTTTTTAGAGCATTTTCATCAATATCGGATGAATGAGCGTATCCTGAACTTTCGCCGGCTATAGCTCTTAATCCAAAACCCTTTGATGTATCAAATGATGCACTCTTTAGCCTTTGATCATCATATACAAAGCTCTCACTTTCACAGAATTCCATGAATAGTTCTCCATCGTCTGCTTTGTGCAAAGCATCTGAAACAATTTTATCAACTTTTGAGTTATCTAAATTGCTTCTAGTGAAAAAGAGGCTGTCATTGGACTGATTCTCTATTTTTTTGTTAATCATTTCGAATTGTTCTGAATAAAAGATATTATTCTAAAATATATTAAAAAAACCCTAAAAACTAGCAAAAATTGCGTCAAACTGTCGCGAAATAATGAGTAGTTTAATGCAAATTAAGCAATATATTACGTAATAGCTCAAAACTTTAAATCAATAACTTCTCTATGAAAAATATTATTAAGATATTATTTTTTCTTCTTATACCTTCTTTTTCACTAGCAAATGAAGGCATTTCTGAAAATTGGCAGCTAAGCTTTCAACAGCCTGCAACTGATTTAATGTCTGACATTATATCATTTCATAGTTATATTTTAATGCCTATCATTACAGGCATATCACTTTTAGTACTTGGTCTTCTGCTATACATCATGTTCAGATTTAATAGCAGCCGTAATCATGTTGCTTCCACGACAACACACAACACAACAATTGAAATATTGTGGACTGTAATTCCAGTAATATTATTAATTATTATTGCTATTCCATCTTTCAGATTACTTTACGTTTCTGAAACAATACCAAAGGCAGATATAACAATTAAGGCTATCGGCAATCAATGGTATTGGACTTACGAGTACCCTGATTTCGATGATATCTCTTTTGATGCTAACATGCTTGCTGATCATGAGCTATCAGATCCAAAGTTAAGATTGTTAGAGACTGATACTCAAATTGTTGTACCAGTAGATAAAGTGGTCAAGCTTCAGTTAACTTCAGCAGATGTGCTGCACGCTTGGACAATTCCAGCATTTGGTGTCAAGATGGATGCTGTACCAGGAAGATTAAATGAAACATGGTTTAAGGCTAATAAAGAAGGAATTTATTATGGCCAATGCTCAGAGCTTTGTGGTCCAAAACATGCATTTATGCCCATTAATGTAAAAGTCGTCTCAAACAAAGAGTTTGAAGAGTGGATCGAATTTGCTAAATCTGAGTATGCATCCCTAGAGATTAATTACACTAACGATACATTTGAAATGGCTAAAAAATAAAATATTTATTTAGAGGAGAAACATATAAATGGCAGATATTACAGCAGATCAGGTAGACAGTCACGATCATCATCCAACTGGCTGGAGAAGATACCTATACTCAACAAATCATAAAGATATTGGAACTCTTTATTTAATATTTGCAGTTATAGCAGGTTTAGTAGGTACTGGAATGTCTGTTCTGATGAGAATGGAGCTAATGTATCCTGGAGACGGTATATTGGGAGGTGACCATAATTTATATAATGTTCTAGTTACAAGTCATGGTTTACTAATGATTTTCTTCATGGTTATGCCAGCTATGATTGGTGGTTTTGGAAACTGGATTGTGCCGCTTATGATTGGCGCTCCAGATATGGCTTTCCCACGAATGAATAATATCTCTTTTTGGTTATTGCCAGCATCACTAATACTACTTATCGCATCATTATTTGTTGAGGGAACATCGGGCGGTGCAGGCGTTGGAGGTGGATGGACCATATATCCACCATTGTCTGCTAACTTAGGTTCGCCTGGCCCTGCAGTGGATTTAGCAATCTTCTCATTACACCTTGCTGGAGCATCATCAATTCTTGGCGCAATTAACTTTATAACAACAATTTTTAATATGAGGGCTCCTGGCATGACCCTTCATAAGATGCCTTTATTTGTGTGGTCAATTCTTGTGACAGCTGTCCTTTTACTACTTTCATTACCAGTATTGGCCGGTGCAATCACAATGCTTCTTACAGATAGAAATTTTGGGACAACTTTCTTTAGTGCCGCTGAAGGTGGGGACCCAGTACTTTTTCAACACCTATTTTGGTTCTTTGGTCACCCTGAGGTTTATATCTTAATTTTACCAGGTTTTGGAATTGTGAGTCACGTTGTAGCAACATTTTCTAAGAAGCCAGTCTTTGGCTATCTAGGAATGGCTTATGCAATGGTATCTATTGGTTTCCTAGGTTTCATCGTATGGGCTCACCACATGTACACTGTTGGCATGGACGCAGATGTAAAAGCTTATTATGTGTTTGCCACGATGGTAATTGCTGTGCCTACCGGAATTAAAGTCTTCTCATGGATTGCTACAATGTGGGGTGGTTCAGTAGATCTTAAAACACCAATGTTATGGGCAATAGGCTTTATTTTCCTATTCACTGTAGGTGGTGTGACAGGTGTTGTTCTTGCAAATGCAGGAATTGATCATTCGCTGCACGACACTTACTATGTTGTTGCACATTTTCATTACGTTCTTTCTATGGGAGCTGTTTTTGCAATATTTGCTGGTTTCTATTATTGGTTCGGTAAAATGTTTGGCAGAAACTACTCAGAGTTTTTGGGCAAGCTACATTTTTGGTTAACTTTTATTGGAGTGAATATAATATTCTTCCCACAACACTTCTTAGGTTTAGCCGGAATGCCTAGACGTTATGTTGACTACCCTGATGCTTACGCTGGATGGAATTATATTTCCTCAATTGGCTCATTTATATCAGTCCTTGGTTTGGCAGTATTCTTTATAATGTTAGTACACGCTCTCATGAAAGTTAGAGATTGTGCCGACAACCCATGGGGTGAGGGAGCCACAACACTTGAGTGGACATTGCCTTCTCCTCCACCATTCCACCAGTTTGAGGAGCTACCAAAAGTTAAGTAGAAATTACAATGGCAAATATTACCTCAGTTTCTAACAAACAGGAATTTGGGCTAGGTTCTATTGCGACAAAACTAGTTCTATATTCCTCCTTGCTTAAACCAAGGGTCATGTCACTTTCAATATTTACAAGCTTTGTAGGAATGATAATCGCACCTGGAGGTCTGAGTTTTACTACGGGTTTGCTCGCAATTCTTGCTATCTCAATTGGTTCTGGCGCGTCAGGAGCACTAAACATGTGGTATGAGAGAGATACTGACAAATTAATGAATAGAACAAAAGATCGAGCTTTGCCAACAAACCAAATAAGCGCTAATGGGGCACTCATCTATGGTATAACACTCTCAATAATTGCTGTATCAATGCTTTACTTGGTTTCAAATTTAGCAGCTGCAGGATTACTTTTACTGACAATTTGTTTTTATATATTTGTTTACACAATATGGCTTAAAAAGAGGACACCTCAAAATATTGTGATAGGAGGTGCAGCGGGAGCCTTTCCTCCGATGATCGGTTGGGCAGTTGTGACAGGAGGAATCTCAACTGAGATTTGCCTTCTTTTCATCTTAATTTTTCTATGGACGCCTCCTCACTTCTGGGCTCTTGCACTTTATAAATCTGATGATTACAAAAAGGCCGGAATTCCAATGATGCCACTGATTGTTGGTGAGCGTAAAACGATAAATTTAATTATCGCATATTCGATTACCTTATTGCCACTTACTTTAATTATGAGTTCATACTATTCTTTGTTCTTTGGAGTTTCGTCAACAGCTCTAAGTATTTTTTTCATTTATTTGGCATTTGATCTCAAAAGATCGTGGTTGAAAGATGGCTTACTTGAGCGAAAAGCTCAAATGCTGTTTTATTTTTCAATTATTTATCTGTTTAATA
>CABYLU010000038.1 GCA_902519835.1 uncultured Pelagibacteraceae bacterium | reverse complement strand
CCATTCCGCCACCAACGCACATTGTTACAACACCGTATTTAGCGTTTCGTCTCTTACCTTCGATCAAAATATGTCCTGTCATTCTAGAGCCGGTCATACCATATGGATGTCCAATAGAAATTGATCCTCCGTTCACATTTAATTTCTCATTATCAATTCCTAGCTTATCTCTACAGTATAAAACTTGAACTGCAAATGCTTCGTTCAGTTCCCATATATCGATATCATCTACCTTTAAGCCGTGTTGCTCTAGGAGTTTTGGTACAGCAAATACTGGTCCTATACCCATCTCATCGGGCTCGCAAGCTGCAACAGAAAGTCCTCTAAAAATTCCCATAGGTTCAATATTTCTTTTTTCTGCTTCTTTAAGATCCATTAACAAACATGAAGATGCTCCATCTGACAGCTGACTAGCATTGCCCGCAGTAATATATTTATCAGGTCCCATGACTGGCATTAAACCAGCAAGGCTCTCAAGTGTAGTTTGTGGTCGATTACACTCATCTTTATCAACTGTTACTTCTTGTTCTGTAACTTCCTTTGTTTCTTTGTTCATTACATCCATTTTTGTCGTTAAAGGAACAATCTCGTCTTTAAATTTTCCTGCAGTTTGAGCTGCAGCTGTTCGTTGTTGACTTTGTAGTGAATATTCGTCTTGGTATTCTCTGCTTAATTTATATCGATCTGCTACAACATCAGCAGTATTAATCATAGGCATCCATAATGCTGGACAAATTTTTTGAAGTTCGGGCTCAATAAGATGTTTCATATTCATGTTTTGCTGTGTCATTGATATTGACTCTACTCCCCCACCTATAGCTACTTTAATTCCATCAACAATGATTCTTTGAGCAGCTACCGCTATTGATTGTAAACCTGATGAACAAAAACGATTTATTGTTGTACCTGGCACAGTTACGGGGCATCCACCTGCAATTGCAACATTTCTTCCAATGTTATGACCTGTTGCTCCCTCTGGTTGTCCGCATCCAAAAATTACATCTTCTACTTCACCAGCTTCAACTCCTGCTCTTTCAATAGCATGTTTAACAGTATGGCCACCCATTGTAATGCCGTGAGTTTTGTTAAATCCACCTCTCATAGCTTTTGCTAATCCAGTTCTTGCAGTTGAAATTATTGCAGCTTCTCTCATACTATATTGCCCTTATAAATATTTAGAAAACCGTAAGATAGACTTTTTATATAAAAAAAAAAGTTTAATTTTATTTAAAAAATACATCAAAAATACCCTCAATTTTGGCAAATATTTTTCTTTATTCTGCTTGACCATATCCGAATTGAAGTCTAGAAAGTCCCATTCTTTGAATTAGGGAGGTTCTCTATGGTCATGTTAAAGACGGAAGTATCAGCACCAAGCTGGGTTCCAGAAGGATACAAAAAACTTGGATGGCATGCTGGCTTTGATGTCTTAATTGGACCAATGTATTTTAAAAAAGAAGAGAATAACCAATATAAATTCATTACTAAAATTTTGGATAAGCATCTCAATGCTCATGGTATTGCACATGGTGGCTACTCTATGTCATTAGCAGATATTTTCTTAGGATCTATGGTATTTGCTGCGTGTGGAAAAAAACCGTGCAGTACTATTTCACTGAATTGTAACTTTGTAAGTCCAGGTCTTCAGGATGATATTGTTGAATGTGATGCTAAGGTCACAAGAACTACGAAATCACTCGTCTTTATTGAGGGTAATTTGATCTCACAAGATAAAATTATTTTATCTGCCTCAGGTATTTGGAAAATATTAAATCAATAATAATTCATAAATCGATCAAGGCTGATATAAGTTTTCATATCATTAATCTTATTAGTTTTAAGTAGTCTTCTTACTTCTTGGACTGAATAAATTTTTGTCTCAATAACCTCATCTTCGTCAAAATTTGTCTCACTCTTCTTATAGCAATGAGTTAGATAGCAGTGCACTAAGCAAGTGTTATATGCTGGGGTTGAAAAGTATTTGCCTATCATTTTCCAATTTTTTCCATGATAACCGGTTTCTTCAATTAATTCTCTTTTAGCACAACTTAATGGCCTTTCTCCTGGGTCAATAGTCCCTGCTGGGACTTCAAGCATTATTTGATCTGATCCGTATCGATATTGTTTGAGCAAAACTATAAATTTCTTATTAATTATTGGAACAATACAAGTTATACCATTGTGTACAATAAGATCCCTAATAGTTTTGTTTCCATTTACCCATTTAACTTCATCAAAATGTAAATCAAAAACATTCGCTTTAATTTTTTTCTTGGTTTTAATAAATTTTGCTTTTCTTAGAGTCATTTTTGAAAATCTCTCATCTTTATAAATTCGACTTTTGAATGATGCTGTTCAATCAGATTTATCAGGTCATTCGGAGCTATCGACACTGTTGACGTATTGATTAAAGGATGAAAATTCACAATTTCATACTCCATAAACTCTTGATCAAAGAAAAATTTAACTTTTTTTTCTTTATCGTTTAATAATCCAAATGGAGATACTGATCCAGGTTTGATACCTAGAATATTCATTAAATAATCCTCATTTGCAAAAGATAATTTTTTGGAGTTTAAAGGTACTGATGCTTTTTTTAAATCAGCTATAATATCCTCAATAAAACTTACTAAAAAAAAATTATTTTTTTTATCTTTCAAAAAAAGATTCTTTGAATGCGCGCCATCAATTGAACCTCGAAGATTTTTAGAATCTTCGACTGTAAACAGCGGTTTATGTTCAGTAATTTTGTAACTAATAGAATTTGACTCTAACAAATTTATTAATGAATTTTTATCAAACATTAAGCAAGTGAACTTAGTTTTTCTTTATACTTTGAGTCGGGCATTTGATTAATAAGAATTCTAAGTTGTTTCTTTGTAATCCATCCATTTAGATATGAGTCCATTTCGATAGATCCAAATAGCTTTTTTTCTTTTATTTGATATTTGTTAATATAGTTTGAAGCTTCAAGCATTTCTTCAGCATCACCAGCGTCAAACCACTTAACATCTTTTTTTAATGTAAAAACTTTTAAAAGCTTATTTCTTAGATAAGATTGATGAACATCAACTATTTCTAATTCTTTTCTTTTGGAGGGCTTTAAATCCTTAACAATTGATATGGAGTCCTTATCATAAAAATAAAGACCAGGTATTGTAAGATTACTCTTTGGTTTTTTTGGTTTCTCAATAATTGATTTTATGTTTTTTTCTCTATCGTATTCAATAACTGCTGATTTGTGTGGATATCTTGTCTTTACAGCTAAAACTGCAGCTCCATCCTTGAGCGACTGAACTTTTTTTAGAGTTGATGTGAAGCTCTTACCAACAAATAAATTATCAGCTAAGGCTAAAACAAATGGTTTTTTATTAATAAATTTTTTGGCAATATTAACTGCATCAGGAATTCCAACTTGTTTTTTTTGAAATGTGTAACTGAATTTCATGCCAAGCTGTTTTCCCGAGCCAAATAGTTTTCTAAATTCTGGTATATCTTTCTTTTGAGATATAAATAGTACTTCGCGAACACCAGCCTTAATTAAGTTTGATAACGCGTAATAAAGTAAAGGTTTATCATATAAAGGCAGAAGAGGCTTCACTGTTACTTTTGTTGCAGGCGAAAGTCGAGTCCCCTTGCCGGCAGCGAGAATAATGCCTTTTTTAAATCTCATTAAAATTTAATTTATTAAAAATACTATTTACTTGATTTATGTTTCAAGAAATTTTTATCTCTTAAATTTCTATACTCTGGCTTTTTCTTTTGCATTTTTGACATCATTGTAGTCATTACATCTTCTTTATGAAGCGTAGCTGCATTCCAAAGCGCTACATTATCTAATCCTTCTTTAACAGAGTGATCTCTTGAATAATTGAGAACTTCTTTTGTAACCCACATCGCAAGTGGTGTTTTTGATGCTAATTTTTCAGCCATTTCAAAAGCACTATCAATCATTTCTTCATGACTCTCATGCAAAGAGCTCACAAGGCCTACTTCTTTTGCTCTTTCAGCAGATATTTTTTCTCCCATCATAGTCCACTCACGCGCTATACCAGCAGGTATAATTTTTGGTAATCTTTGTATAGTTCCAATATCTGCTGCCAAACCCACATTTATTTCTTCAATTAAAAAAAATGCGTCTTTTGTACAAAGTCTTATATCAGCGGCAGTGATTAAATCGATACCTCCACCAATACATCCTCC
>CABYLU010000037.1 GCA_902519835.1 uncultured Pelagibacteraceae bacterium | reverse complement strand
AAGATTTTCAGATACTTGCAATAAGCGTTGATCGTGGGCCGAAGAAAAAGTCAGTAAATTTTTTTAATGAATACGAAATCCAAAATATAGATTTATTCTTTGACGATAAAAATAATATACCACGAGAAGTAAGAGCAGCAGGACTGCCATTTTCATTTTTTATTGATCAAGAGGGAAATCAAATAGCAAAGTTTATTGGTCCAACTGAATGGGACAGTAACTACTTTCAAGATTATATTGATAGTAATTTATAAATAATTATAAGGCTTGTTCTAATTCGGGAAGAACTTGAAACAAGTCTGCTACCAAACCATAGTCTGCTACATCAAATATAGGTGCTTCTTCATCTTTATTTATGGCAACTATAATTTTTGAGTCTTTCATGCCAGCCAAGTGCTGGATTGCTCCAGATATTCCGACCGCTATGTACAGTTCGGGTGCTACAACTTTACCAGTTTGTCCGACTTGATAATCATTTGGAACAAAGCCTGCATCAACAGCAGCTCGAGATGCTCCAACAGCAGCTCCAAGTTTTTCAGCTACTTTATCCAAAAGTTCAAAGTTTTCTCCATTTTGCATTCCACGTCCACCTGAAATAATTGTCTTTGCAGAAGTAAGTTCTGGCCTATCAGATTTTGTTAGCTCTTCGCCCACAAATTCTGAAATTGATGGAATATTCTCAGCATTTATCTTTGCAACCTCGCATTCAGCAGAGTCAGTTGTTGCAGCTTTGAAAGCAGTTGGTCTAACCGTGAGAACTTTCTTTGCGTCAGATGTTTGTACAGTTGCAATAGCGTTACCAGCATAAATTGTTCTAATAAATGTATCTGCACTTTCAACAGCAACGATCTCTGATATTTGAGAGACATCAAGTTTTGCAGCAAGTCTAGGCATCACATTTTTACCAGTTGTTGTTGCTGCAGCCAAAAAGTAGTCAAAATCGCCGGCAATATTAAAAATAACTTGAGTAAGTTTTTCAGCCAAAACATTATCAAATGCTGCATCATCCAAGTGGAGTAATTTACTCAATCCATTAATTTTTGAAGCCTCCGCAACAGCTTCATCAATATTTGAGCCCACAATAAGTCCGTGAACATCGCCTTCAATTTGAGACGCTGCTGTTATAGCTTTTAAACTTTGATCGCTGACCTTTCCGTTTGCATGCTCGATATAAAAAAGTGATGTCATATAACTCCTGCCTCATTTTTTAATTTTTCTACAAGATCTCCAACATTCTCGACTTTGATTCCAGCCTGACGCTTTGGAGGTTCAATAACTTTTAAAATACTTACTCTAGGTGTAACATCAACTCCATAGTCTTCAGGAGATTTTTGATCAATTGGCTTCTTTTTTGCTTTCATTATATTGGGCAGAGAAGCATACCTAGGTTCATTCAATCTTAAATCGGTGGTAATAATAGCGGGCATATTCAGATTTACAGTTTGTAAACCTCCATCTATCTCTCTGGTGACTTTAACCTTGTCGCCGTCGATTTCAACTTTTGAAGCAAAAGTTCCTTGAGGCATATCTGTTAGTGCAGCAAGCATCTGACCAGTTTGATTGTTATCTCCATCAATCGCTTGCTTTCCGGATATCACTAGTCCAGGTGACTCGCTTTCACAAATTTTTGCTAGAATTTTTGCAATTGAAATGGGCTCAACTTTTTCTTCTGTGAGCACATGTATTCCTCGGTCAGCTCCCATTGCAAGAGCCGTTCGAATAGTTTCTTGACAAGATTGATTGCCGATTGAAACAGCGATGATCTCTTCAGCTTTACCAGCTTCTTTCAATCTAATTGCCTCTTCAACTGCAATTTCACAAAAGGGGTTCATAGACATTTTTACATTCTCAGTTTCAACACCAGTTTGATCAGATTTAACTCTGATGTTAACGTACGGATCAATAACTCTTTTGACAGGGACTAAAATTTTCATGATTTATGTGTTATAATATCTTTTTTAGTTGAGTAAACATAAATTATACATTCTTACCAGGTTTCCACAAAATATCTTTTTTGCCATTGTTGTTTTCAACTCTTGATAAAACAAAAAATAAATCAGATAACCGATTGATATATTTAATTGCTTCTTCGTTGACCTCTTCTTTTTTTGCAAGTGCGACAATCTGAGTTTCAGCTCGGCGCGTTACAGTTCTTGCGTTGTGTAAAAATGCCGCAGACTGAGACCCTCCCGGTAGCACAAAAGAATTAAGGGGTGCTAACTTTGCGTTATATTTGTCAATTGTTTTTTCAATTCTTGTAACCTGCTTGCTTGTAACGCGTAGCGGTTTATATTTTGGTTTTTTTTCAACTGGAGTTGCGAGATCAGCACCTAAATCAAATAAGTCATTTTGTATTTCTGAAATTATTTTTTTCAGAGATGATTTGGCACTCGTGTTTAAAATTCCAAGTATAGAATTCAGTTCATCGACAGTCCCGTATGCTTTTATTCTTATATTATCCTTAAATACACGTTTACCAGATACTAACCCTGTCTTGCCTTTATCACCGGCCCTTGTATAAATTTTATTGAGTTTTACCATTAAGAACTAGTTGAAAAGTAAAGAGCACTCATAATTATTACAATTGCAATAAACTGCAGAGTAATTCTAAGTCTCATAAGTTTATTTGAGTACTTTTTATTAAAATCTCCACCTTTAAACATAGCGTAAATACCTGTTCCTAAAACCGCTAAAACAGCAAGAAGTGATATAGGAATTAATAAGTAATATAAAAAACCTGGCATATAAAATTAAGCAGGGTTCGTAGAAACAAGTCGACGTGTTACAATGTCGGCCTGTATCTCTGCAGTTCCTTCAAATATATTTAAAATTCTGGAGTCACATAAAATTCTACTTATTGGATACTCAAGCGCAAACCCATTACCCCCATGAATTTGGACTCCGTTATCTGCGCATGCCCAAGCAACTCTAGCAGCCAACATTTTTGCCATTCCTGCTTCCAAATCACATCTGTGTCCTTTATCTTTTTCTCTTGCAGCATAATAAGTTAATTGTCTTGCAGCCATAATCTCAGTAGCCATAGAAACAATTTTCGATGCATTTCTAGGTTTGTCATACAGCGAACCGCCATTTGTATCTAGCCTATCTATTGCGTATTGCATTGCAGTTTCAAAAGCTGATTGTGCTACACCCAGTGCTCTAGCTGCAGTTTGTATACGAGCTGCTTCAAAAGTTTCCATCATTTGTTTGAAGCCATTTCCTTCTTTTTCACCAAGTAAATTTTCTTTTTTAACTTTAAAGCCGTCAAAAGCCATTTCGTACTCTTTCATGCCTCTGTAGCCTAAAACCTCGATTTCGCCACCACTAATTCCCTCATCAGGGAACATATTATCGTCATCACCCCTCTGTTTTTCAGCAAGGAACATTGATAAACCTTTGTAGCCTTTTTCATCAGGGTTTGTGCGTGCTAATAACATCATAACGTCACTTCGAGCTCCATGTGTAACCCATGTCTTGTTTCCTGTGATTGTATAGTGCTCTCCATTTGCAACTGCCCTTGTTTTGAATGAGCCCATATCAGATCCTGAATGAGGTTCGGTTAAAACAGCACATGGAAGCATTTCACCAGATGCAATTTTCGGTAAATATTTATTTTTCTGTTCTTCGGTGCCACCTGTAATCAATAATTCGGCAGCTATATCGCCGCGTGTACCAAGTGAGCCAATGCCAATATAACCCCTTGCAAGTTCCTCAGTTACCACACAGTCAACAAATCTTGTCATTCCAAGTCCACCGTATTCTTCAGGTATCGTCAGACCAAATACACCAAGTTCAGACATTTTTTCAATTACAGACATCGGAATAAGGTTATCTTTAAGATGCCATTCATGAGCGTTTGGCGCCACATCATCTTCAACAAATTTTCTAAATTGTTCTTGAATTATTGATGTAGTTTCATCTAGGCCGCTATTACCAAAGTTTTTACTTGAAAATCCATCTTTTAATAATTGAGCAAGTTTCATGCGATCTGCAGTACTATTGCCATTCAAAATCAGATCATTAAATTCTTCGGTTCCTGTTTCTTGAAAGAGACCATTTTTTTAATCCTAAATCTTGAGGACGAACATACTCAAGTTGTGACATTGGTATCCCAGATTTAATTTGCGCACAGTATTCCGAAAAAGTAATTTGCAAAATTAATTGCTCTGTTTCATTAAACGTCCCGGTCGAGTCTAGGTTTGAGGCCCAATTAACCATTTCTTTCAAAGTAGCTCTATATGCAGCAACCCAAGATAAGCCATGCGCAGCATGTTGTTCCCTATCTAGATTATCACGAGATAATTTTCCATTAACAATTAACTCACCTCTTACATGTTGCAGGGCAGCATCGTAATACTTATCGACAGTAATAAGGGATTTTTGACATTTAGAAATTAGTTCGTGCAT
>CABYLU010000036.1 GCA_902519835.1 uncultured Pelagibacteraceae bacterium | reverse complement strand
ATTGTAAAAATTGAAAATCGCTTACTTAACATCGTTTGTCCTCTTGAATTTAAAAGGAAATCTTATTATTTCACAGAGGAAAATCAAGCAGATTGATACATGCTTTCAATGATATCGCCGTATTTTTGATTTATGAATTTGCGTTTCAGCTTCATAGTCGGAGTAAGCTCATCGTCTTCGGCTGTTAATTGTATATCAATTAATGAGAATTTTTTTACTTGTTCTACAGATGCAAATTTTTTATTTACTCTATTGACCTGATCATCGATCAAGGCAACTATTTCTTCTGATTTACAGAGACTTTCAAAATTAGAAAATGGAATGTCATTATCCTGAGCGTGTTTCATCACATTCTCTTCATCTATCATTATGAGACATGACAAAAACTTTCTTTTATCACCAATTACAACAGCATCTGATATAAATGGACTAAATTTTAATTCATTTTCTATTTCAGATGGAGATATATTTTTTCCGCCAGCTGTAATGATTATGTCTTTTTTTCTATCTGTAATTTTTAAATTTCCATAATTATCAATTTCACCAACATCTCCTGTATGCAGCCATCCATCAATCAGAGTTTCTTTTGTTTGTTCAGGCTTATTTAAATAACCGCAAAACACACCTGGACCTCTAAATAAAATCTCTCCATCCTGTGCAATTCTTACTTCAGACTCATTAACGGCTCGACCAACATGTCCTAGCTTTATTTCTCTTGAGTAAAATGCAGTTCCAACTCCAGCAGTTTCTGTCATTCCCCATCCTTCTCTCATATCTATACCAAGTGAGAGATACCAATTTATGAGATCAGGTGATATGGGCGCAGCGCCACTTAGTGCGTATCGACAGTTATTCAAACCGAGAAGTTTTTTTATATTTTTTAAAACCAGTTGATTACATATCCAATAAGATAATTTCAATGATAAAGGAGGTTCTTTTCCATCAATAAAGTATTCTTTATATTTGGATCCTACATTTATTGATAATTGATAGAAGAACTTGCCAATAAAAGTTGCATCCTTCATTAGAATTGTAATCGATGAATAAAACTTTTCCCAAATCCTTGGAACTGCAATAAATACTGTTGGAGAAACTTCTCGAATATTTTCAGGAACCGTATCAATACTTTCTGCAAAATTGACTACTGCCCCTGTTTTTAAAGGGATCATAACTGAAACTGACCGCTCTAATATATGACATAACGGGAGAAAAGATAATTGTTCCTCGTGTTCCATTACATCAAAGATATCATATCCAGTATTAATAGAATAAAGCAGGTTTGTGTGATTAATCATCGCACCTTTTGAAGGTCCTGTTGTACCTGATGTATAAACTAAGATTGCAATGTCATCTGGGCTTACATTATTTACTAAACTTTCCCAAAGATCTGGGTTTTCTTGATTAGTTTTTTCACCAATTTTTAGAAACTCTTCATGGCTAATAACTTGATCATCATGAAAGTCATTTAACCCTTCCATATCATAAACAATAATTTTCTTTAATGTAGGACACTCACCTCTTACTTCTAGAATTTTATCAAGTTGTTCTTCATTTTCAGCAAAATAAAATTTTGTCGCACTATCATTTACTAGATACTTAACCTGTGCAGCTGAGTCTGTTGTATACACTCCACTGGAAATTCCTCCAGCACCGATTGTACCCATATCAGTATAAAGCCACTCAGGGTTTCCTTCACTTGCAATTGAAACCACATTACCTTTTTCTAGTCCTAGAGTGTGAAGAGCAAGACCAGTTAATTTTGCCCTTTCTCCATAGTGAGACCATGAAATTTCTTGCCAAATACCAAGATCTTTTTCTCGCATGGCAACTCTTTCTCCACGAGATTTAACTGAATCCCAAAAAAGTCTTGGGATTGTATTTATCTCCACATTTTTTTCTTTTTCCAACGTCTCTCTCCTCTTATACCTTCATCTTGCTGTCCAAGATAAAATTCTTTTATATCTTCTTTTTCCAAAAGCTCTTTACTGTTCCCTTCCATTACAATTCGACCAAGTTCTAACACATAACCAAAGTCGGAATTACTAAGTGCAATATTAGCGTTTTGCTCAACTAAAAGTATTGTAGTTTTTAATTCTTTATTTATTCGAATTATAATTTCAAATATTTCCTTAACTAGCTTAGGTGACAACCCTAATGATGGCTCATCTAAAAGCATAATTTCTGGCTTACTCATAAGAGCTCGACTGATGCATAACATTTGCTGCTCTCCTCCAGACAGTAAACCAGCTGGTTGGTTCATCCTTTCTTTTAGTATTGGAAAATATTCAAAAACTTGTTCAATATCTTTATTTATTTCTTTCTTATCTGATCGTGTATAAGCACCCATTTGAAGATTCTCAATTACGGAACAATAAGGAAATACTTCTCTACCTTCAGGAGCATGACTCATTCCTAGTCTTAATATTTTATCAGGATCTTTTTTTTGAATTTCACTTCCATTTAAATAAACCTTTCCTTTTCTAGGATCAATTGCTCCTGATATAGTTTTGAGAATTGTCGTTTTCCCTGCTCCATTAGATCCAAGGATTGTTACAATTGAACCTTGGTTAACTTTAAAGCTGATACCTCTAATAGCCATGATTGGCCCATAATAAGTTTCAATATTTTCAACACTTAATAAAGGATTTGACATAATTTACTTTTATATCTTACCGACAATTATGTTAATTAAATTATTCAATATTTTGGCTCAATAACTTTTCAGGTATCGGTATCATCTGATCAAGAAGAATTTGCGCATAAGCTTTGCCTTGAGGGTCGTTTCTAAGACTTGCTGGCCCACCACCGCCTAGAACATCATTTAAAATAAAGTTAATAGAATTTGATCCTGGTAAAAAGTATCTTTCAACAGAACCTTCAAGAAAGTCGGCAAAGCAATCTTTAACAACTTTTTCGTCAAGAAAATTGCATATTGCTGGATAAAACTTAGGATCACGTGAAATTATACCAATGTTCGCTTTATTGCCTTTATCGCCACTTCGCCCGTACGCAACTTTAATAAGTGGCACATCAACAAACTTTTCATTTGCATCTTCAAAATCAGGAGCTGTTGTTTGTTCAATACTGTTCAAGTCAAATTCTTCAGATGGTGGTATCTTTATTTCATTCTTTGAAGAGCCATTATCTATTGTTACGTTCACTTGATCCTTATCAATTAAAAATGAGAACAGCCTTACAATTGGTGATGGTTTTGGCCGCCCTCCAACAAAACCAGACAAGCCTGGAGGAGTTGCAAGGCCTAAGCCAACAGATTCTCTAAGCATAATACCTACCGCTCTAATATCTTGATGTTTAGCTGCAAATTTAAGAACTACTTCGCGATTATTTTCATTTGATGATTGCTTGCTGTATTGACTGTTATCCCCAATAATTTCAATACTCGTTTCATCAAAGTCAGCAATATTCATCATGCGCATTATCATCTTTGATCGCTCAAATATTGCGTCTCCGTATGTACGAGCTTTTTTAGCAGCATCTATCCCAACAAATGAACAGACATGACCTGCCCTAAAACCATCAGCGTATGTTGCGCAAACTTTATATTGATTAGGAGCCGGATAACCTTTTGCTCCAGAGATTTTAACTTTATCTTTTCCAGTTTCTTCAATTTTTACATTTGAAAAATCACAAATAACATCAGGTAATATATATGCTTGAGGATCACCTATCTCATACAGCATCTGTTCAGCGACGGTTCCAAAACTTACCATGCCGGTTGAATTTTTTGACTTTGTACAATCGAAACTGCCATCTTCAGAAACTTCCACAATGGGATAGCCTATTTGATGCAGATCTTTTGATACTAATTCCCAATCAGTGAAATTACCTCCGGTACTTTGTGTTCCACATTCAATAATGTGACCAGCTAAACTACCTGCAGCCAGTTTATCATATTCTTTTTCATTCCATCCGAACGAATAAATACATGCGCCTAATGTAACTGCACTATCAACGCTTCTTCCGGTAATAACTATATCAGCGCCACTTTTAAGAGCTTCAGCTATAGGAAATGCACCAAGATATGCATTAATGCTTGCTATTTTGTCCTCAGCAGGAAAATCTTCATTTGAATACATTTCCTTTGTATTCAGCTCTGAAAATTTACTCTTTTCCGTCATTAAATCATCGCCTAATACAACTGACACTTTTAAATCCAATTTAAGTTCTTTAATTAATTCTCTGATGGCCTCAGCGCATGCCTCTGGGTTTACGCCTCCAGCATTGCTGAGAATTTTTACATTTTGATCTGCTATTTGTCGCAAATTTAACTTTAATACACTTGATACAAAATCTACTGCATAGCCTTTTGTGGCATCTTTTGCTCGAGCCCTTGCCATAATTGACATTGTGATTTCTGCCAAATAATCATAAACAATAAAGTCTAGATCGTTTCCATTCAATAATTGAGGTGTTGCAATAACGGAATCGCCCCAAAATCCACTTG
>CABYLU010000035.1 GCA_902519835.1 uncultured Pelagibacteraceae bacterium | reverse complement strand
CCGAATTCGATATATTTTTCTCTTCTGAAACTCAAGCAGCCATCACCACCATCACCACTTTTTACAAAGATTTTAGCTTCATCAATAAACTTCATTTTAAGGAAATATTTTTAGAAAAAAGATTTAGATTTACTGTTTGGGAACAACAGAAATAAATGTTTTTCCGTTTTTTTTCTTACCAAACTTTACAAAGCCATCAACAAGCGAAAAAATTGTATGATCTTTTCCAAGGCCTACATTATCACCTGGGTGCCATTTAGTACCCCTTTGTCTAGCTATGATGTTACCAGGTATTACAGTTTGACCACTGTATTTCTTTATACCCAATCTTCTTCCAGCTGAGTCTCTTCCGTTTCTCGATGATCCGCCAGCTTTTTTAGTTGCCATTATTAGCTATCCTTTTTTTTTACAGTTTTCTTTTTAACTGTAGTTTTCTTTTTTGTAACTGTTTTCTTTTCAGTTTCTAACTTCGTATCACTTGCTTTCTTCACAGCTTTTTTTGAAGCGAATCCAGGTATATCAAGTGAATTAATTTTTAAAAAAGTTATATCCTGTCTGTGACCATTAAGCCTTCGATAGTTTTTTCTTCTTTTCTTCTTAAATACTAAAATTTTTCTATCTCTGTCTTGTTTAAAAATTACAGCATTAACTTTCGCGCCACTGATTTGTGGAGATCCCACAGAAAATTGTTCTTTATCACAAGCGAAAAGGACATCATCGATAGTGATCTTATCACCATCTTTGCCATCAATTTTGCTCACACTCAACATAGTGTTTTCGCTAACTTTATACTGCTTTCCGCCAGTTGAAATAATCGCAAACATAATAGAAATTACTATTTGATATTAAAAGTGGCCTGAATATAAACGTCACTTTTCTTATGTCAATAGCCATAATTTCAGATAAAAAAAACTTAAAATCTGCGAGATTTATGCATAAAATATACATATAAATACCCTACTTAATCAGCGTTTTATCAAATAAATAAATATGACCTTATCAATAAAACCATTCAAAGCCTTTAGGCCTTTACAGAAAAGAGTAGAGGAAGTGGTATTGCCAACTTTTGATAATTTAACGAACAAACAGTTAAATAAAATTTTAAAAGAGTCAGAATATAATTTCCTAAACGTAGTAAGCCCAAAAGCATTTTACCCTAACATTACCAAAAAAAATTCGAAAAAGCACGCACACGAGCACTTAGTATCTATGATTAAGAATAATATTATTTTTCAGGAGAAGGAAGAATGTTTTTATATATATTGTTTAGATAAATATAATAAGAAGCAGTTTGGTATAGTTGCATCAATAGAGTTAGAGGAAGGGAATAATAAAATTCTGAAACATGAAGCAATATTTAAGGCACGATCGAATTCTATCATGGAAACAATTGAACATACAAAAATGCAAATAGGTCCAGTTTATTTATCCTATAAAAATCAAAATAGCAGACCCATTGATTTTAAAAAATACGAAAGAAAAAAACCTCTTTATAAATTTAAGTCGCCAGGCGGTACAACTAGATCTCTTTGGAAAGTAAGTGAAAAAAATGAAATCCAATCTTTGAGAAAGAAATTATCAAAAATTCGAAAATTTTATATTGCTGATGGGCATCACAGGTACTCCGCTATTGAAAATTTAAATAAAAAGAAAAATATTAATAAAATTAAAAAAGAAAAAATAAACCTTCTTGCGGCAATATTTGATGAGCATTCTGTTAATATATTGAGTTTTCATCGACTAGCTAAATTTAAAAATTTTAATCAACAAAAAATAATTCAGGCCTTAAAGAAAAAATTTAAGCTAGAAAAAAAATTAAAATTTAAAAATCCGTGTGACCCAGGCAGTGTGATGATATATTTAAATAAAACTTGGTACAATGTTTCACTCACATCAAATAAAAAACTCTATACTAAATATGAAACTGACACTGATATAGTTGAGAAAATAATGATAAATAGTATCATTAAAAAACAATGTAATTGTTCTTTAGTAAATTTGTCGAATATTCCTGGTAAATTTGATCATAAAAAGTTAGCAAATGAAGTGGATAAAGGTGTGGCAGATATAGGATTTTTTATTTGCCCTTTACCGATGAAAAAGATAATGTCCATCGCAGACAAAGGCAAGATTGTCCCTAAAAAGTCAACTTACTTTGATCCGAAGCCTGCTGATGGCTTGGTTAATTTGCTTATGGATATTTAATTTAATGGAAAAGCCCGCACAGAAGCCTCATTATCCTTATTTTTCATCTGGTCCCTGCGCCAAACCTCCTGGATGGTCGTTTGATAATTTAAAAAATGCAGCTCTTTCAAGGTCTCACAGATCTGGTGCAGCTGTTAAAAAACTTCAAGAGGTAATTGATAAGTCAAGACAACTGTTGGAAATTCCTGATGACTACTTAATTGGTATTGTTCCAGCTTCTGACACTGGCGCTGTTGAAATGGCTATGTGGTGTATGCTTGGTCAAAGAGGAGTTGAAGTTTATTCATGGGAAAATTTTGGTCATGACTGGAATATAGACGCAGGAGAACAACTGCCTCTAAAAGATAAAAAGTTAATTAAAGCAGAATATGGCGAACTTCCTGATTTTTCTGATAGCAACCCTGACAACGATATTGTTTTTACATGGAATGGTACTACCGCAGGTGTAAGAATAAAAAATACTGATTGGATAAGTAATCAAAGAAAAGGATTAACTATATGTGATGCCACATCAGCAGTTTTTTCAATGCACATGGATTGGCATAAATTAGATGTTATTACTTACTCATGGCAAAAAGTTTTAGGAAGTGAAGCTGCTCATGGTATGTTGATTTTATCCCCTCGTGCAGTTGAACGACTTGAAACTTTCACTCCACCATGGCCCATCCCAAAAATATTTCGTCTAGCAAATAATCAAAAATTAATTTCAGGAATATTTTCTGGAGCAACAATAAACACTCCATCCATGATCAGTGTTGAAGATGTATTAAATTCCCTTAACTGGGGATTAGAGTTAGGCGGTTTAAATAAATTAATTGATATATCAGAAACAAATTTAAAATTAGTTAATAATTGGATTGATAAGCATGATAATTTTGAATTTCTAGCTAAAGATCCAGAGACCAGATCTTGTACTTCAATTTGTATACTTCCAAAGGACGAGTGGTTTAAAACTCTTAATGACGAAGACAAAGTAAATTTTATGAAGGAAGTTTGTTCATTGCTTGAAAGCAATGAAGCAGGATATGATCTAAACTCCTATAAAACGGCGCCACCGGGAATTAGAATATGGGGCGGTTCAACAGTTGAAAATAAAAATGTCGAACTTGTTCTACCTTGGATTGACTGGGCTTATTTAACAACTAAAGAAGCCTTTAAAAAGTGAATAAAGTACTTATTGCCGATAATGTTTCTGACGCTGTTTTTAAAGTATTTGATGAAAATAACATTGAATATGTTCAGAAAACAGGTCTTAGTGAAGACGAGCTTTCAAGAGAAATCGTAGATTACGCCGGGTTAGTAATTAGATCAGCAGTCACTGTAACTGACAAAATAATAAGCAGCGCTAAAAATCTGAGAGTTATTGGTAGGCCAGGCGTAGGGGTTGACAATGTTGACCTTGACTCAGCTACCAAAAATAACATCGTAGTCATGAACACTCCTCTTGGAAATGTTCAAGCAACTGCCGAACTTACATTTTCTATTATACATGCATTAATGAGAAAAATTACAGAGGCAAATGAGTCAATGCACAGTAAAAAATGGGAGAAAAAGAATTTCATTGGATCTGAGATGTTGGGCAAAACTATTGGCATCGTAGGATTTGGGAATATAGGAAAAAAAATTTCTGAAATATCACACGCATATGGAATGAATGTTCTTGTTCATAGTGCTTCATTAAGTGATACAGAACAAAAAAAATATAAAGTTGAAAAAGTACCTTTTGAAGAAATTTTGTTACACTCAGATATTATAACTTTTCATAATAAACTATCAGATAAATCAAAATATATGATTAATAAAGACACTCTTAAAACAATTAAAAAAACAGCAATTATTATTAATTGTGCGAGAGGTGGAATTGTAAATGAAAATGATGTTAAGAATGCAATTGATAAAAATGGTTTAGGAGGATATGGCTGCGATGTTTACGAGAAAGAGCCACAAACTGATAGTATATTCTCAGGTATGAAAAAAGTTGTAATGACACCTCACATCGGCGCCAGTACTGCAGAGGCGCAAGAAAAAGTTGCTATACAAATTGCAGAGCAAATGGTCGATTATCTTTTAAATAATAATGTAGTTAACCAAGTAAACAAATAAATGTCTAATACTCTGATATTAATCAGACACGGTAAAAGTGTTTGGAACGTAAAAAATATTTTTACCGGATGGGTTGATGTAGAATTAGATGATTTAGGAAAAAAAGAGGCATTAAAGTCAGCATTGTTACTCAAAGAAGCTGAAATAGTTCCTTCATTTGCATTTACATCATTTTTAAAAAGGGCACAAAATACGCTTCAAATAATTCTTGAGGAATTAAATATATATAATCTTCACACAGAAACTGCCTGGGAATTAAATGAAAGACACTATGGAGCACTACAAGGATTAAACAAAGATGAAGTTAAAAAAAAATATGGTGAAGATCAGTTTTTAAAATGGAGGAGAGGATACAGCACACCACCACCTGCACTACCAATTGATAGTGAAATGAATCCTAATAAAGACGATTTATATAAAGGAATAAATAATTTACCCCTAACGGAATGTTTAGAAGATACGTATGCGAGAGTAATTCCTTACTGGGAAAATTCTATAAAACCTTTAGTACTAAAAAATACCACTATTATTTCAGCACATGGAAACAGCTTAAGAGCTCTATGTAAGTACTTGTTTGACGTATCTGATGAAGACATAACAAGCTTAGAAATACCAACTGCAAATCCACTAGTTATCAGCCTAAATAATAGTTGCAAAATTCACTCCGCAAGTTATCTTGATGCCTCCAGAGCACAAAAATTGCCAATAATTGGCGAATAAAAAGGGAAAGTTATGAGTGAAGTATTTATTACATCTGCCGTTAGAACAGCCGTTGGTTCTTTTAATGGATCTTTATCGGGTATGCCAGCACACGATTTAGGCACAATAGTTATAAAAGAAACGCTTAATAGATCAGGCATTGAAGGTGGCGATGTAGATGAGGTGATACTTGGACAAGTACTAACTGCAGCAACCGGTCAAAACCCTGCTAGACAAGCATCAATAAATGCTGGTTTAAATAAAGAAACCCCAGCATGGCTAGTTAATCAAGTTTGTGGATCTGGCTTACGAAGTGTTGCTTTGGCCTACCAATCTATAATGAATGGCGATGCAAATATTATTATTGCTGGTGGACAAGAAAGTATGAGTCAATCCCCGCACTGTATGCACCTAAGAAATGGTACCAAAATGGGCGATGATAAGATGATCGACTCAATGATCAAAGATGGTTTGTGGGATGCTTTTAATGGATATCACATGGGAACAACTGCTGAAAATGTTGCACAACAATGGCAAATTACTAGAGATCAACAA
>CABYLU010000034.1 GCA_902519835.1 uncultured Pelagibacteraceae bacterium | reverse complement strand
ATCGAGTGGCAATTCATTTTTTACCAAAACCTCACTTATAGCTTTTCTGATTATCTCAGAAACTTTATGTGATCTACTAGTTTTTTCAGTTTTTCTTTTTAAGATCACAATGATTGTGCTATTTCTTCTATACTAAACGCTTCAATAAAATCGCCAACTTCAAAATCATTAAATTCTTTTATACTGATTCCACATTCTGTTCCAGATTTTACCTCATTGGCTTCATTTTTTTCTCTTTTTAGACTAAGAATATCTCCATCATAAATTGTTTTTTCATTTCTTGTTACTTTAACTTTCGCATTTTTATTCACTGAACCTTCAACTACTCTACAGCCCGCGATTGCACCAATTTTTGAAACTTTAAAAATTTGCAGAACTTCTGCTTTACCGATGAAATTTTCTTTGATTGAGGGTTTTAATTTACCGCTAGCAAAATTAGATACAAATTCAATAAGCTCATAAATAATATTAAAGTTTTGTATCGAAAGATTGTTTATTTTTGCTTTGGCCTTAGCTTCTTTTGTAGTAGAGGAATTGAATGATAACAATAATGCATTCGATGCTGATGCTAGAGCTACATCACTTTCATTAATGAAACCAACTCCAGAGTGAATTACGTTAATTATTATTTTATCACTTTTTATATTTTCTAATTGATGAACTATAGCCTCTGATGAACCACGAGTATCAGCTTTAATTACAACTTCTAACATTTCCTTACTATTTTCGAGTGAACCAAAGGCTAAGTCATTATCTATATTTTTAATTTTTTTTGGTAAAACTTTATTTTTCTTGATTTGACTTCTAATTTCACACAATTCTCTAGCTTTTTCATCACTTTCAACAGTTACAAAACTATCTCCAGCCTCAGGTGGCTCATTAAGACCCAATACTTGTACAGGCATAGATGAAACCGCCTCTGTTAGATTTTGTCCTTTATCATTCAGTATTGCCCTAACTTTTCCATATTCACTTCCAGCAACAGCTATATCACCTACTTTTAATTTTCCATTTGTTACAATAATATTACAAAGAGGTCCTCTTCCTTTATCCACATTTGCTTCAATTACTGTTGCTTCAGCAAAAGTTTTATTATTTGTTTTTAATTCTGAGAGCTCAGCCTGTAAAACAATAGCTTCAAGTAATTTGTCAATATTGCTACCTGTTTCAGCTGATACTTCAACTGATTGGATCTCACCGGATAAATCTTCAACAATTAAATCTTCTGACAAAAGTTGCTCTTTTATGTTTTGAGGATTTGAATCTGGTTTATCACATTTGTTAATAGCAACAATAATAGGTACCTTAGCAGACTTTGCATGTGAGATGGCTTCTTTGGTTTGTGGCATTACTCCATCATCAGCCGCAACTATTAAAACTACAATATCTGTTACGTTGGCACCTCGAGCACGCATATCTGTGAAAGCTGCATGTCCGGGAGTATCAATAAAAGTAATTTTTTTACTATTATGTATTACTTCATATGCGCCAATATGTTGAGTGATGCCTCCACTCTCCCCTGAAACAACATTTGAATTTCTAATTTTATCCAATAAAGAAGTTTTTCCATGGTCAACATGGCCCATTATAGTGACTATTGGTGACCTGATATCATTTTTTTCTGCTTTTATATCTTTTGATATGAGGTCTTTTTCAATATCCTCTATATTTTCTCTTTTGAAGTTATGACCAAATTCTGTTACCAAAATTTCAGCTGTATCAGCATCAATTGACTCATTTATTGTGGCCATCATACCCATTTTCATTAATGATTTTATTAAGTCACCTGACTTTTCTGTCATTCTATTTGCTAATTCTTTAACAGTTATGAATTCGGGAATATATACGTCTCTGATAAGTTTTTTTGCCGGCTCTTGCTCCGATTGAGTTTTTTTGGTTTTTTGTTTTGCTCTTTTATAGGCCGCGAGGCTTCTTGTTCTTTCATCAACATCACTTAAAGCCGTAACAATAGTGACTTTTCTCTCTCTAATTTTCTTTCTGCCAAATGTATTTTGTGTTTTCTTTCTATCTTCAGTTTCATTTAGTTTTTCAGAGTTTTTTTTCTTATCAGAGTCCCTTCTTAAATCTCTATTATCTAAATTATTAATATTGATATTTGTTTTTTCAATTGACGAAGGGTCTTGTTTCTCTGACTGATTAGGTGACTTTCCAGATCTAATTTTATCTATCTCATCTTTTTTTTCTTTTTTGCTGTCAGCTTTTAGAATTCTTTTTTGTTCATCTTTTGATAGTGGTTTAAGGACAACACCTGACTTTTTTTGGCTTTTTTCATTATTATCTATTGATATTTTCTCAGGGATATTTTGCTTATTTGTACTGAGAGTTTGAGATTGAGGTTCGGTATTGATACCTTTTTTATATCTCTTTTTTTCAACAATAACCGTTTTACCGGCTTCAATATTTCTCTTAGGCGTAATTAGAGGTTTGGAGCCCAACTTTAAGCTTAAGGTCTTCTTCTTTTTTTTTGTATCTTTGGTCTCGGTCATTAGTAAAATCTATAGATCAAATTATTCAAGCCATATTTTTCTAGCTTCCATGATCAATTGGTCTCCTTCTTCACGTGTTAAATTAAACTCCTCTAATAGCCCCAATACTTTAGAATTTTTGTCCCCTCTAACTTCAAAGTAGCCAATAAGATCGTCTGTTGTCAATCCAGCAAAGTCATCAAGTGTCTTAATGTCGTTTTCAGCTAACTTAACTACCATAGCTTTCGAGAGTAAATCAAACTGAATTAAATCATTAGATACTTTCATGTTCTTTATTTTTGTTTGATTCTCATCATCTTTATCTGATAAAAATTTCTTTGCTCTGTCTATTAATTCTGTAGCAATTTCTTCATCGAAGCCCTCAATAGATAATAACTCTGATTTATCAGTGTCAATTACTTCTTCTACACTTCCAAATCCTTCACTGACGAGTAGTTGTGCGAGCGTTTCATCAACATCTAAAGATGATACAAATATTTCTGTTTTATTTGTAAAGTCTTCTTGTCGCTTTGATGACTCCTCATCTTCAGTTAATATATCGATCTCATATCCAGTTAATTCAGTTGCAAGTTTAACATTTTGACCTCTTCTTCCTATCGCAAGACTTAAGTGCTCCTCAGAAACTACAACTTCAATTTTATTTTGGTCTTCGTCTAGAACAACTTTTAAAACTTCAGCTGGAGACAATGAAGCAATAGCTAAATTTGCAACATTATCCGACCAATTTATAATATCAATTTTTTCACCTTGTAATTCATTTACAACTGCCTGGACTCTACTGCCTCTCATGCCAACGCACGCTCCGACAGGGTCAATTGAGCCGTCTTCTGTAAAAACTGCAATTTTAGCTCTACTGCCAGGATCACGTGCTACACTTTTAATACTAATAATTCCGTCGTAAATCTCTGGCACCTCTTGAGTAAATAGTTTTGCCATAAATTGTGGATGAGATCTGGACAAAAATATTTGTGGTCCCTTTAATTCTGCACGTACATCATAAATGTACGCTCTTACCCTGTCACCATTACGCAGATTTTCTCTAGGAATAGTTTGATCTTTTCTGACAATACCCTCAGCTTTACCTAGATCTAGTATAATATTTCCAAACTCCATTCTTTTAACAATTCCATTTACAATTTCACCAACCCTGTCTTTATATTCGTTGTACTGTCTTTCTCTTTCAGCTTCACGGACTTTTGAATTTATTACTTGCTTTGCAGCTTGTGCCGCTATTCTTCCAAAGTCTAAAGGGGGGAGTGGATCAAGCAGTTGATCTCCTATTTGAGCAGCTCCATTTATTTTTTTTGCAGCTTTAAGAGTAATTTCAAGAAATTTATTTTTAACATCATCAACAACAAGCATTTTTCTTGATATTGAAATATCTCCATTGTCTTGATTAATTTCTACTATTACTTCATTTTCTTCACCATAATTACTTTTGGCTGCTTTAGCAATTGCCTCTTCTAAAGCCGCTATAACAATTGATTTATCAATCATTTTTTCTTGAGCAACAGCTTCAGCAATTCGTAGAATTTCAATTTTATTTGCACTAACCATATGTATCCTTCAGCGTAAAAAAAAAGCGGGCTTAACCCACTTTTGTTTGAATTAGCAATATTTTCGTATTTCTATACACCTGTAGTGTTAATAAATCAAGTAAGTAAAATTTAGTAATTTCACAGAGTTAACAGATAGATTTTACCCCCATTTTCTAATGCTTTTCTCTGATATTTTGAGACTCCATATAATTCATCGTTTTTTTTAAGTATAGATGAACTAAATGTTCCGAAACTATCTTTATATTCATTTAAGAGACTTACAGTGTCCCTTAGATAATCTGAAGAGTCAGTAGTCATATATATTGAATTTTTTGATTTTGTTATTTTATTTAAAAGACTTAATATTTCGTAAGACATTAATCTTCTTTTATGATGTCTTTTCTTTACCCATGGATCGGGGTTGATAAGAAAAATTTTGTCAATGGATTTATGTGGCATTGCTTCTAAAAAATAAAAACTATTTAAATTGCTTAACATTATATTTTTTAACCCAAGATGCAAAATTGACTCAAGAACTTTTGCAATACCATTTAAATAAACTTCGACACCTATAAATAATTCATTTGGTCTAGAAATTGCATTTTTAATCAAAAACTCGCCATTTCCAAAACCAATTTCAATATTGGTTATGTCATAAAGATTAGGTATATCTATTTTTCTATTTATTTTATCGTTGTTGAGACATTCGATAACATCCTGATCGAAAGAAAAATCATTATAAAACTTATTTATTAAGTTTTTTTTAGGTGAAGAAATTTTTTTGGATACTTTTCTTCCTTGAAAGGAATAATACTTAGGATATTTGTTTTTCAATAAAAACAAGGACTTTTCTAAAGTTTTTTTGCTAGGTCAATGTTTTCCCAAGAAAATGATCCATCACTCTCTGCTTCTCTTCCAAAATGACCATATGCCGCACTCTTTTTATAAATCGGCTTATGTAAATTAAGGTGATCCCTAATACCTCTAGGAGTAAGATCAATGTTGGATGTAATTTTTTTAATGAGATCTTCATCTGACATCTGAGAAGTTCCGTGTGTGTCTACATAGATTGAAAGAGGGTCTGAAACGCCAATTGCATACGCAAGTTGAAGAGTGCATTTATCTGCAATCCCAGAAGCAACAACGTTTTTAGCAATGTATCTTGTGATATATGCCGCTGATCTGTCAACCTTAGTAGGATCTTTTCCTGAAAATGCACCTCCACCATGTGGGGCCGCTCCACCGTAAGTATCAACTATTATTTTTCTTCCTGTCAGTCCCGTATCTCCATCAGGACCACCTATTACAAACTTTCCAGTGGGATTAATTAATATTTCAGTTTCATTACTAATCCACTCTTCAGGCATAATATTTTTTATTATAGGAATAATAATTTCGCTTACTCTTCGTTGATCAAGATTTTCATCATGCTGTGTAGAAACTACTATTTTAGTACATTTCTCTGGTGAGCCATTATTATATTGAAGCGTAACTTGACTTTTAGAGTCGGGTTGTATTCCTGGCGTTTCACCTTTCTTTCTTTTAAATGCCATTTCTTCTAAAATTTTATGTGAGTAGTAGATTGGTGCAGGCATTAATGACGGTGTTTCTTTGCAAGCATAGCCAAACATGATTCCTTGATCACCCGCACCTTGATCTTTATTTCCTGATGCATCGACTCCCATAGCTATATCAGCAGATTGACTATGTACACCTGAACAGTCAAAAGAAAACTTTTCCCAGTGAAAACCTTCTTGTTCATATCCAATCTCTTTCACTGCATTTCTTGCAAGCGTCTCGTAATCACACTTATAGTTTTCTGGACCTCTTACT
>CABYLU010000033.1 GCA_902519835.1 uncultured Pelagibacteraceae bacterium | reverse complement strand
GCTTCTTTTTCAGAATATGCGATACCATTTGCTGGTTGCAATAGATTTAAGCTTTCAGAAATCTTTTTAAATTTTTCTCTATCTTCAGCAGTGTCAATCGACTCAGTTGAAGTGCCCAAAATTGGTATATTCATTTTTTTTAAATAGTCAGACAACTTAAGAGGCGTCTGACCACCGAATTGAACAATAACCCCTAAAAGATTTCCTTTGCTTTTTTCTTTTCTAATAATTTCATATACATTTTCATTCGTAAGGGGTTCAAAATAAAGTCTGTCACTGGTATCTGGGTCGGTAGAGACTGTCTCTGGATTACAGTTGATCATGATTGTTTCATATTTTAATTCTTTTAGGGCAAATGAAGCATGACAGCAGCAATAATCAAATTCAACACCTTGTCCAATTCGATTTGGACCACTTCCAAGAATAATCACCTTTTTTTTACTTGTTGGACTGGATTCGCATGCATCACTATTTAGAGAATTTTTAGCGTAAGTTGAGTACATATATGGGGTCTTAGCTTCAAACTCAGCAGCACAGGTATCTATTCTTTTAAAGTCAGGAAAAATTTTGTTTTTGACACGCATATTAAAAACTTTCTCTTCCTTAGTATTACAGAGCTGTGATATTTTTTTGTCTGAAAATCCCAAAGATTTTATTCTAAGCAATTCTTTAGCGTTTCGTGGCAATCCTTTTTTTAGGACTTTTTCCGCATCAACTATCCTTTTAATTTGACCAATAAACCAAGGATCGACTTTTGAGGACTTATAAATTTGAGCTATATCTAATCCAAAACGCAGTGCCTGAGCTACTAATAATAGTTTATCTGCAAGAGGTTTCTTAAGTTCAGATAAAATATTTTTCTTTGTGAGCTTTTTTTTATTCATACTTACAGTTACTTCGTCTAAGCCGTCTAAACCAGTTTCAAGCGACCTCATTGCTTTTTGCAATGACTCTGGAAATGACCTTCCAATAGCCATGACTTCACCAACAGATTTCATTGAACTTGATAGTAAAGGTTGAGTTAATTGAAATTTTTCAAAGGTAAATCTTGGAATTTTTGTAACCACATAGTCAATTGTTGGCTCAAACGATGCAGGTGTAACTTTCGTAATTTCGTTAGTAAGTTCATCTAATGTGTAGCCAACTGCCAATTTAGCAGCAACTTTGGCAATTGGAAAGCCTGTCGCCTTTGAAGCTAAAGCAGAAGATCTAGAAACTCTTGGGTTCATTTCAATAATTACAAGCCTTCCATTTTTTGGATTAACAGCAAATTGAACATTTGAGCCTCCAGTTTCAACACCAATTTCTCTAAGACATGCAATGGATGCGTTTCTCATAATTTGATATTCTTTGTCAGTTAACGTAAGTGCAGGCGCTATTGTTATTGAGTCACCCGTATGAACTCCCATGGGGTCTACATTTTCAATTGAGCATATGATTATACAATTATCGTTTTTATCTCTCACAACTTCCATTTCGAATTCTTTCCAACCAGCTACAGACTCTTCAATTAAAATTTCATTTATCGGTGAGTTATAAAGTCCAGAATTTGCAATTTCCTCGAACTGTTTCTCGGTAGTTGCGATTCCTCCACCCGTGCCTCCAAGTGTGAACGATGGTCTTATGATGACGGGTAATCCAATTTTCTTCAGAGCCTTTTTTGCGTCTTTAAAATTTCTAGCAATCTCTGCTCTTGGGCATTCTAAGCCAATCTTAGTCATGGCTTTATAAAAACTTTCTCTTTCCTCTGCCTTTTTGATTGCTTTAAGATTTGCACCGATTAGTTCAACTTTATACTTTTTTAAAGTCCCATTTTTTGAAAGTTCAATTGCTATGTTTAATGCCGTCTGACCACCCATTGTAGGAAGAAGTACATCGGGTCTTTCTTTCTTAATTATTTTTGCGACAATCTCAGGCGTGATTGGTTCGATGTATACTGCATCGGCAGTGTCAGGGTCAGTCATTATAGTTGCAGGATTAGAATTAATTAAAATGACTTTATACCCCTCTTCTCGTAATGCCTTACAAGCCTGTGTTCCTGAATAATCGAATTCGCATGCTTGACCAATTATTATTGGACCAGCTCCTACAATTAAAATAGATTTTATGTCTTTTCTCTTAGGCATTTTGATTAATCATTTTTTTAAATTCTTGAAAAAGGTAATGACTATCGTGCGGTCCTGGGCTTGCTTCAGGGTGATATTGCACTGCAAAAATATTTTTTCCTTTTCTTATACCTTCAATGCTTCCATCGAATAATGATTTATGAGTTATTTTCACATCTTTTGGAATAGATTTTTCAGTTACTTCAAAACCATGGTTTTGAGATGTGATCTCTACTTTTTCCGTTTCAAGATTTTTAACTGGATGATTGGCCCCTCTGTGACCTTGAAACATTTTTTTTGTCTTTGCCCCTAATGCTAAAGAAATAAGTTGATGACCAAGACATATTCCAAATAATGGGATTCTTGATTTGATAAGTTTTTTTATAATTGGAATAGCGTATTTTCCTGTTGCTTTTGGATCACCCGGACCATTCGAAAGAAAAATGCCATTAGGACTATAAGAAAGTATTTTTTCGACAGAAGTTTTAGCTGGTACTAAAATAACTTCTAAATTTAAATCTAGTAAGCAGTTTAATATATTTTTCTTAATTCCATAATCTATTGCTACAACTTTAAGTTTAGAACTTTTTTTTGATTTATAAATTTTTATATCCTTACGTGTCACATCGATAGCTAGATCAAGTCCATTAAGTCCCTTCCATTTTTTTATTTCTTTTAAACAGGATGCGGTCTTTTTCTTGTTTATCGGGCCTTCGATAATACTACCTTTCGGCGCACCTTTAGAACGGATTCTATTTGTAATTAGTCTGGTATCAATATTACAAATACCTGGCACGTTGTTTTTTTTAAGCCACGCGTCAAGATGAAGGATAGATCTATAGTTTGATGGATCAGAAATATCGCAGTTAATTATAATTCCTTTCGCATACGGTTTACTTGACTCGTTGTCATCAAGATTTGTACCTACATTACCAATGTGAGGAAACGTAAAATTGATTATTTGTCCTGCATAAGAAGGGTCAGTTATAATTTCTTGATAACCTGTCATTGAGGTATTAAAACAAACTTCTCCTATTTCCATATTAGGAGAGCCAATTTTTAGTCCATTAAATCGGGAGCCATCTTCTAGAATAAGTTGACCTTCAATAGGTTTAGGTCGAGTTGTTGAGTGATCTTTTTTCAACCTTTTCGCATTAGCCATATGTAGTGATTCTAGATTTATAGAAATTTAGTGCAAATGGGGAATTCATGCAATAGTTAGATAAGATAATAAATATTAGATCTATTATTGCCACAACATATCTGATGATGTAAATTTTACGTTTATCTCAAATGAAAGAAAACATCTCAACAGAATTATCTAATGCTCTCAAAAATGGGGATAAAGAGAGAATCCATACACTAAGACTAGTACTAGCTGCTATTAAAGATAAAGAAATTGCAAGTCGATCCTCAGGGGAAGATTCTACAATTTCAGATGATACGGTTATTAGTCTTCTCAAAAAAATGGTTAAGCAAAGAAATGATTCGATTGATATGTTTAAAAAAGCTGGACGTAATGAACTTGTTGAGAAAGAAAATAGCGAGATCGATATTATTAGTGAATTTCTTCCTAAGCAACTTAGTGAGGAAGAGACTGTGATAGCTTGCGAAGAAGCGATTGGTGCAACTGAAGCAAAATCACTAAAGGAAATAGGAAAAGTGATAAAGTATTTGAAGGAAAATAGTTCACCAGCTCTTGATATTTCTATTGCGAGTAAAATTATAAAGGAAAAACTTCAAAATTTATAGATACTTGATAGTTATACCTAACTATGTTCATGTAATATATTTTATTTATGCCTAGATATTCAAAAGAGTTTATTGGAGAAATTAAATCAAGATTACGTGTTTCAGATGTTATTGGAAAGTTTGTAAAACTTACTCAAAGAGGAAACGAGTTTGTTGGGCTAAGTCCTTTTAAAAATGAAAAAACACCTTCATTCACTGTCAACGATGAAAAAGAATTTTTTCATTGTTTCAGTAGTGCTGAACATGGCGATATATTCTCTTTTTTAATGAAACATAAAAATATGTCTTATCCGGAGTCAATTGAATATTTAGCAAACCAAGCAGGTTTGAATCCTGAAACTGGTATCATTCGAGATCCAAATTATGTAGAAAAAGATTTTTCAAGCTTAAAAAAAATAATTAACGAAGCAAACAATTATTTTAAGGACCAACTAAAAGCTAGTACAGAAGCTCAAAAGTATATTGATAAAAGATCCATTGATGAGAATATAATTAAAAAATTTGAATTAGGCTATTCTGGCAATGGCAATAATAATTTATATAATCATTTAAAAAAAATAGGATTGAACATTGATGACGCAATTTCTATCGGTCTAATTAAAAAATCAAATAAGAAAAAAGATGAATTTTACGATTTCTTTCGTAATCGATTTATGTTTCCAATTAAAGATTATAAATCAAACATAATTGCTTTTGGAGGAAGAGCTCTAGATAATTCCAACATAAAATATATAAACTCATCAGATAGTCCAATTTTCAAAAAAAGTTTTCAACTTTATAATTTAAATCTTGCAATTGAAGAAAATAGAAAACCAAGAAATTTAATTATTGTTGAAGGATATATGGATGTTATCACTCTATATCAAAATAACTTTAAATCATCCGTAGCACCATTAGGTACAGCGCTTACAAGTTACCAACTTGAACGAGCTTGGAAAGTTTGTCAAAACCCTATAATCATGTTTGATGGAGATGAAGCTGGTCAAAAAGCGGCTCAGAGAGTTGCATTACTTGCATTGAACAATTTATTGCCTGATCATTCCCTTCGATTTTGTTTATTGCCAAAAGATTATGATCCAGATGATTATTTAAATAAGAATAGCCCATCAAACTTGCAAGATGTTATTGACAACTCTTTATCATTATCTGAATTTATCTGGGATACGGAACTTGAAAAAGAGGATATTTCCATACCTGAGAAAAAAGCTGGTTTTGAAAAAAGGATAAGAATACTAATAAACAAAATAAATAATAAAACAGTACGTGAGTACTATAACAAATTTTTTAATGATAAATTAAATGAACTAAAATTTAATAGAAACATTCCCTATGATGTAAATTATCAAAGAAAAAAAAATAGGATTTCTAGTGAAATGCTTGCCAGCGACAGAGTTAAAAAGCAAAGCCATGAATCTGTTGTTCGTGAGAAAATCATGTTAATCTGCTTGATTGAGAATCCGTTCTTAATTGCGAAGTACTCAGAAGAATTAGGAAAAATTCGCTTTAATGATCTTAATTTGTCATCATTGGTATCTGAAATTCTTGAATTCTCAGCTTCTAATGTTGATAAAGAGCTTGAAAACTTTAATTTTAAGTCTTATTTAATCGAAAGGGGATTAAATCAGGAGATTAAATATATATTTCAACCAAAGCTGCTAAGCACTTATAGCTCTATAATTAAGAATGAAAAGGTGGAGGTAGAAAAAAGCTTTATCAGTCTTTTAGATTTACATAGAAATTTAGTTGAAGAAAATGACCTAGACATTGCTTTAAATGATCTAGAAGAAAAAATGGACGAAAAAAGTTTTGAAAATTTTATGAGAATAAAAAAAGAAAGCATAAGCAAAAATTAAAATGAAGAAAAGAGGTAGAAAAAAAAAGCAGGTTAAAGCTGAAGCTGAAAGTTTACAGGCACAAGTAAATGATCAAGATGGTCCTGTCCTAGATTTAGAAAAATCAATAATAAAAAAGCTTATTAAGCAAGGTAAAAAAGATGGTTATCTCACCCATGAATTAATTAAAAAATCTTTTCCAGAGGATAAATTTACCTCTGAACAAATTGAACAATATACAACGAAGCTGTCTCAAGTCGGATTTGACATTATTGACTCTGACGATTCTGATAATGACGACGATAAGGATGACGAGTCACCTTCAGCAAAATCAGGAACAGAAAAAACAGATGATCCAGTTAAATTATACCTCAGAGAAATGGGGACTGTTGATCTACTATCTCGTGAGGGCGAAATTGCAATAGCT
>CABYLU010000032.1 GCA_902519835.1 uncultured Pelagibacteraceae bacterium | reverse complement strand
GGGGTAGCGCTTGTTAAAATAATTGGAATATCTTCTATTGAACTCTTAACGACTGACATATCCCGTGCGTGGTATATGCCTTGTTCTTCTTGTTTATAAGAGCTGTCATGTTCTTCATCTAAGACAATCATTGATAGGTTTTTGTATGGTAGAAATAAAGAGGAACGAGCACCAATAATAATTTGAGAAGTGCCATCAATAATGCTCTTTAATACTTTTGTTTTATAAGCAGTACTTATCTTTGAGTGCCAAACTACTGGTGAGAACCCAAATCTTTCTTCAATTCTATTTACAAAATCTCCTGTCAATGAAACTTCTGGGAACATAATTAAAACTTGTTCCCCGTCTTTAATAAATTTTTTTATAACATCAAAATAAACTTCTGTTTTTCCAGATCCAGGGACACCATCAAGTAGGACAGGCTTAAAATTTCGTTGTTGGAAAATTTTTAGTATATCTTGAGAAGTCCTTTTTTGCTCCAAACTTAGCTTTATTGCCTTAACATTTTTTTTAATATTCGAAGTGAGTTCTTTTGTTTTTTTCTTCTTAAAATAAAATTTACTATGCGACAAAATCATTTTGAGGACTAACCCTCTATCAATTAAATTGTAATTACTAACCCAATTTAAAAACTTTATCATTTTTGAATTCAGTCTATATTCGGGTGAAATCTCTTTTATAAATTTCAACTTTATTTTTGAATCATTTAAAACACTGTTTACTTTGGTGATAACTCCAATTTTTTCTCCTGAGCGCAAAGGAGCTAAAACAATCATTCCAACTCTAGGTTTTTCAATCGTTTCATGCTTATAGGTAAATTCTTCACTTACATTGTGAGCTAATAAGACATCTATATAGTAAATAATTTTATTCATAAATTTTGTTTGAATCTCTAACTATGGTATAAATATATCAGTAAAATATTATTTGTTATGGAATTCTTTTTAGATACAGCAGATGTAGAAGTAATTAGAGAATTTAAAGAAACCGGCTTGATTAATGGAATTACAACCAATCCATCATTAGTGGCCAAATCAGGAAAAGATTTTAAAAAAATACTTAAAGAAATTTCTAAAATGATAAAAGGGCCGATCAGTGCTGAAGTTACAGCCATTGAATGCAAGGGAATGATTGCAGAAGCAAAAATACTATCAAAAATATCTAAAAATATTGTTATTAAGTTACCCTTAACAGAAGAAGGACTTAAAGCTTGTAAGATACTAAGCAGCAAAAAGATCAAGACCAATGTAACCCTATGTTTTTCAGCTGCACAGGCATTAATTGCTGCTAAATGTGGAGCAACATATATATCTCCATTTGTTGGACGATTAGATGATATAGGTGAAAATGGAATGAACCTAATTAGAGAAATCAAAGCGATATATTCAAATTATAAAAATATTAAAACAAAAATATTAGTTGCTTCAGTTAGAACTGTTGATCATGTTATTGAGTCTGGAATGATTGGTGCTGACGTTGTCACCTTACCACCTGCAACGCTTGCAAAGCTATATAAGCATCCCTTAACAGATAAGGGTTTAAAAGCTTTTCTCGATGATTGGAAAAAAACAAAACAAAAAATTCTTTAGTGCGTGAATAATCAAGTTAAAGAATGCTTTCACGATTGGATTGAGAATTTACAGAAAGTTAGAAACTTAAGTGAGAACACGCTTACAAGCTACAAAAATGACATTGGAAAATTTTTAATTTTTTCAAAGGATCATTTTGGGGGGAACTTATCAATAAGCGATCTTGATAGAATGCAAATTTCTGACTTCAGAAGTTTCTTATCTTTTTTAAGAAATCAAGGCATTGGAACTGCATCAATAGCACGAGTGATATCATCATTAAAATCTTTTTTTAATTTCTTAGTAAAGAGTGAAAAAATAAAAAATAGCACGATACAATCTTTAAAATCTCCGAAAGCAAAAAAGTCTTTGCCCAGACCAATTTCAGCTGATCTTGCAATTGAAGCTATTAAATATTCGCAAGAAATTGAAAAAGAGAAATGGGTAGGATTACGAAATAAGTCAATCCTTATGCTTTTATATGGATGTGGATTGAGAATATCTGAGGCATTAAATTTAAATTATGAAGATATTAATGATAATGAATATCTAGTTATTAGGGGAAAAGGTAACAAAGAAAGACTCGTGCCTTTAATGGAATTTATTAAGCACGAAATAAAAGAATATATAAAAGAGTGTCCAAAAAGTTTTGAAAATGATGATCCACTTTTTTTAGGTAAAAGAATGAACCGTCTTAGTCCTAGAATTATTCAATATACTTTGGAAAAAATTAGACATAATTTGTCTTTACCTGAAACTGCAACCCCTCATGCGTTGAGACATAGTTTTGCTACACATTTGCTGGACTCAGGCGGAGACCTGAGAACAATTCAGGAATTATTGGGACATAGCAGTCTTTCCACAACTCAAAGATATACCAAAGTTGAGACTGAGCGACTATATGAAGCATATTCAAAAACCCATCCGCTTGCTAAGAAATAAATAAATTATATATTAACTAATATGCAAAACCCAATATCAAGATGGCATGACGTTGTTAATCTTCGTGACTATAATGCTTTGACTGAGATACTAGATGAACATGTTATTTTTTATTCTCCAGTTGTTTACACGCCTCAGCGAGGAAAAGATATCACATTAAAATATTTAATGGCTGCATCAGAAGTGTTTAATGCTTCGAATTTTAAATATCATAAAGAAATAATTGGAGAGACAAATGCCAGCCTTGAATTTACTTTGACTATTGAAGATACTGATATTAATGGAATCGACCTTATTACATGGAATGAAGCTGGACTCATTACTGAGTTTAAAGTATTTATCAGACCACTTCAGGGTGTTAATATAATACATAAGATGATGGGCAATATGTTAGAGAGTTTTAAAAATGTCAGTTGATTTTCTATTTCAGTATTCTGCTTTAGAGCTTTTCTGGTTATTGGTACCAATTTTAGTTGGAATAGCAGTCGTAGAAACATTAGCTATATATTTCTTTAAATTGAAAGGCAAAAATGATTTTAAAGAATGGATATTAAATATATCCATGGGAATTTTAAGTTACCCTGTTAATGGAATATTTGCGTTTATAACACTAGGAGCTCTATTTTGGGCTAAGGAATTTCAGATTTATACATTCCCATTTACCCTAAGTGCTTTGGTATTATGCTTCATACTTGACGATTTAACTTTTTATTTACATCACAGGATTTGTCATCGATGGCGATGGGGCTGGGGACTGCATCGAACTCATCATTCTTCAGAAAGAATGGGCATCGATGTGGGTGCAAGACAACCATTTACAAAACACTTCACTGGGACACGAATGCTCAAAATTCCACTTGTAATCATTGGCTTTGATCCAGTAATGGTTTTATTTTGTGTATTTATAAACGGCTACTACCAATATTTATGCCACACTCAAACTATATATAAGTTACCTCGCTGGTATGAGTATTTATTTAACACACCTTCACACCATAGAGTTCATCATGCAAGAAATCCAAAATACCTTGATGCAAATTATGCTGGAACACTAATGGTTTGGGATAGAATGTTTGGAACATTTGTTGCTGAAGATCCAAAAGAACCTTGTGACTATGGATTGGTGGTTCCGATGACATCTTTGAATCCTCTTAGGATATTATTTGAAGAATATGCAAATATATTTAAAGATATTTCAATGCGCGGTATTTCTCTTAAAGATAGATTTATGTATCTTTTTGGCCCTCCTGGATGGTCGCATGACGGAACTCGAAAAACTTCAACTCAAATTAAAGAAGACTATAACAGGGCGATTAAAAGTCATTAATGACACCTCCAGCTCATTTTGCTCTTTCTGAAATACTGATTGTTATAGCTGGCGCATACTCAATAAGAGTCTTTTTGCAACATAAGCTAAACTATGCTGCTGCTGGAGTTTTAGTACTGGCAGTTGCAGCTTTTTTAGCAACCCTTAGATTTGGTCTGAACATGCATACCGAGCTGAAGTCTTCACATCAATTGTTCACAGCTCTATCACTTCTATTCGGAGTACCACTCATCACGATAGACGTCATTAAAAAAAGTCAGTTCCTTAATGAAAAGATAATTTTAATTTTTGCACTAATAATGGCATTGATAAGTATATATATATTCTTTCAAGCAAAGAGTATAATCATTATGTATGCTGTTATGTGGCTTGTTCTTGGAATAATTTTTTCTTTTTTGATACCAAGAGAAAAAATTTCTTCTCGTTTCGTATCAAGCTTCATTTTTTCAATAATACTGGTTAATTTTATTGTTAGGCAGGTTCAGCTGTTAGAACCAAACCTCAGCTGGCATTTTTATCATGTAGTTGTAGCGGTCTGGCTGTACTTGATGACTTTACTAATGACAAAAAAGGAAGCTAAATATGAATAGCTTGATTATCTACGTTTAACGCAGCTTCTTTGATTGATTCTGTTAGAGTTGGATGTGCGTGACACGTTCTTGCGATGTCCTCAGCTGATGCTCCAAATTCCATTGCAATTGTGAGTTCGCCAATAAGGTTGCCGGCGTCTGCTCCAATGATATGAACACCTAATACTTCATCTGTATTTTTATCAGATAAGATCTTCACAAACCCGCTTGTTTCATTCATCACTTTAGCTTTACCATTCGCTGAAAACGGAAATTTACCTATTTTGTATGTGATGTTGTTTTTCTTTAATTCTTCCTCTGTTTTTCCAACTGATGCAACTTCTGGGGCAGTATAAATAACCGATGGAATTGTATTATAGTTAACGTGTCCAGCCTGACCGTCAATAATCTCAGCTACAGCAGTACCTTCTTCTGAAGCTTTATGGGCAAGCATTGGTCCTACTTTACAATCACCGATTGCATAAATATTTTCAATCGAAGTATTAAAATGCTGATTAGTCTCAATAAAGCCTTTATCATTCGTTTTTACTCCTATCTTCTCTAAGTTCAGACCAAAAGTGTAAGGTTTTCGACCAGTCGATATTAAAACTTTGTCACAATCCATATCAAGAGTTTGACCATTGTTTTCAACCGAAACAGAAAGCAAGCCGTTGCTTTTATTTACCTTTCTTAGAGCAGTGGAAAGTTTAAAATCGAATCCTTGTTTAATGAGTATTTTTTGAAAAGCATCAGAAATTTCTTGGTCCATTCCAGGAAGTATTCGGTCAGCATATTCAATAACCGTTACCTTTGACCCTAGTCTTGACCAAACAGATCCCATTTCCAGGCCAATGTAACCTGCACCAATAACCATTAAGTGCATTGGAACAGACGATAAACTTAAAGCTCCAGTGGATGATAAGATATCAATTTCATCAATGACCACTCCCTCAGGTGAAACAACTTCTGAACCTGTAGCAATAATTGTTTTAGATGATTTAATAACCTCAGAACTATCGCCAGTTAAAATCTCAATTTGCTCGTTGTCAATGAACTTCGCAAATCCCAATTTTCTTGTAACTTTATTTTTTTTAAAAAGAAAGTCGATTCCACTTGTAAGTGACTCGACGCTTTCATTTTTAGATTTCATTATTTTATTTAGATCAAAAGATACGTTATCAAAATTAATGCCTAATTGATTAAGTTCTGAAGCTTGATGAAATAAATGAGAAGAATGTAATAGAGATTTTGAGGGAATACATCCAATATTTAAGCAGGTACCGCCAAGCGTTTGTCCCTTTTCGATACAACAAACTTTGTATCCAAGTTGTGATGCCCTAATTGCGCAAACGTAACCAGCAGGCCCGCTGCCAATCACTGTGATATCAAATTGTTCCAAATTAAACTCCTAACAATAATCTACTTGGATCCTCTAGACCCTCTTTAACTCTCACTAAAAAAGTTACGGCTCCTTTACCATCTACTATTCTATGATCGTATGAAAGGGCAAGATACATCATGGGTCTAATTGTTATTTCACCATCAATAGCTATGGGTCTTTCTTCTATTTTATGCATTCCCAATATTCCTGATTGAGGTGGATTTAATATTGGAGTTGACATTAAAGATCCATAAACACCACCGTTGGATATTGTAAATGTACCACCCTGCATATCTTCAATACTTAATTGGCCAGAACGAGCTTTCTGTCCCAGTTGATAGATTTCTTTTTCTACTTCAACAAGAGATTTTTTATCGGCGTCTTTAACAACGGGTACGACGAGGCCTTGATCAGTTCCAACAGCAACACCAATATTGTAAAAGTTTTTATAAATGACGTCGTTGTTTTCAATTTCTGCATTTACTTCAGGAATATCTCTCAACGCAGTTATACATGCTTTCACAAAAAAAGACATGAAGCCTAATTTCACGCCATACTTTTTTTCAAATTCTGATTTATGATCATTACGTGTCTTTATAAGCTCACTCATATCAACCTCATTAAATGTTGTGAGCATAGCAGCATTATTCTGAGCATCCTTTAGACGTTTCGCTATGGTTTGCCTTAAACGAGACATGGGCACTCGTTCTTCTCTTTTATCGGTTTGTCTAATTATTTGAGGAGTATTTTCTTGTTTTTCTATATTTTGATAATTTATGACGTCAGATTTAGTAATTCTACCATCCTCTCTTGAAGAGGTAACAGTATTAATATTTATATTCTTTTCAGCAGCGATTTTTCTTACAGCAGGGGATAATTTTTGATTATTTAAATTATCAATTTGAATGGGCATCTCTTCTTTTGGTGGAGACTTTACTTCCTCAGGA
>CABYLU010000031.1 GCA_902519835.1 uncultured Pelagibacteraceae bacterium | reverse complement strand
CTAGGAGTTTCAATAGCAGAATTTCCAACCACAATCGAAGCAGCAAAAGAGTCGCAAAAAGAAGACATGAAAATTATCATGGGTTCGCCAAATTTAATGAGAGGTGGGTCACATTCTGGAAATATTTCAGCTCAAGAACTCATAGACGAAAATTGCCTTGATATTTTTAGCTCTGACTATATCCCGTCATCCCTACTTTCTTCAGCTGTCAAATGGGGTTTAGAGTCCGGTAATATGCCAAAAGCAATTGCCTCTATTTCAAGAAACCCAGCAATAGCTACACAGCTTCTAGACCGAGGTAGTATACAGTGCGGCATGAAGGCGGACCTAGTTAGTTTCAGTATTTATAACAATTTACCAATAGTAAAAAAAGTATGGGTATCTGGACAAGCGATATAATTAATCGTAAAATCGAAGAATAAAATATGCAATTAAGAGTCCAATTAATTGCATAAAAATAAACATTAACACGTGCTGTGGATCTATACCGGTAAATGTGTTGGTGAATGATCTACTGATCGTGACAGCTGGATTGGCAAATGACGTTGAAGATGTGAACCAATAAGCCCCAGTTATATATAAAGCCACCGCTATTGCTGGATCTCTTTTTGCCTTTAGTGTGAGCACAATTGTAATTAATAAGCCTATTGTTGCAACCACTTCAGAGACATGAATATTAATTCCTGTTCTTTCTTTAGTTGAAAATTCAATAAATAAATCATCAAAAATATAATTTGCTAAAATGACTCCAGAAGTGCCACCCACTAGTTGAAAAATGATAAATAATATCATCGTTACGTTATTAATATCTGATTTAAATCTAAAATAAAGTGTAACAACTGGATTAAAATGAGCTCCAGATATAGGACCAAATATTGATATTATCACGTAAAGCATTGCTCCTGTTGCTATTGCATTAGCAAGCAATACAACACCTTCATTTGTAGGAGATAGATTTTCGGCCATTATCCCTGATCCTACTACCGAGAAAACAAGTAAGAGTGTACCCAGATATTCAGAAAGTATTTTTTTAGGCATTTATTTAAGCAAATTTTCTTTTATTAATTGATCAATATAATCAAATGTAGATCTAAAAAACTTTTTGTGATCGACTTCGTTTAAGTTCTGTTTAACGGGGTCTTCAATATTGAAATGAAATGTTTTTGGAGCACCCGGCCAGATCGGACATGTTTCTTTAGCGGCATTTCCACACACAGTAACGACATAATCCATAGAGGGAGAGTTGGGCTCACCAAATACGTCCCAACTTTTACTATAGAGTTTCTCAGTCGGTATTTTCATATCATCTAATAAATCGAGTGTTTTAGGATTTATTATTCCTGAAGGTGTGCTACCAGCGCTATAGCCTTTCAGACTTTCACTATATTTATAATTGGTAATTGCCTCAGCTATAATGCTTCTGGCTGAATTTTGCGTACATAAATATAAAACATTTTTAATGCTCATATACCAAGAGAATATCCAGCAGATCTAATTGTTCTAATTGGGTCGTATTCAAATCCTTCGTTTAATGCTTTTCTTAATCTTCTGATATGAACATCAACTGTTCTAGGCTCGACATATGGACTTGTAGTCCATACATAATCTAATAATTGTTGTCTTGAAAATACTTTACCTTGATTTTCCATTAAAAAACGCAATAAATTAAATTCCGTAGGTCCAAGACTTATTTCTGTTTTATCCCTGGTGACACGATGCGTTGAAACATCTAATTGAATTCCCTTATAAGTAAGAACTTCATTATAAAAAATAGGTCTTAAGCGTTTAAGTACTGCTTTAATTCTTGCTACTAACTCATTGACTGAAAATGGTTTTGTTATGTAGTCATCAATTTCAGTTTCAAATGCTCTTAATTTATCTTCTTCTTCTCCTTTAGCTGTGAGCATAATTAAAGGAATGTTCTTTGTAGTTTTATCTTTACGTACTCGTCTACACAATTCTAACCCAGAAATATTTGGGAGCATCCAGTCAACGATTATGAGATCGTATTTAATATCACCAAATATACTATCCAATGCGCTATCGCCATCAAAGCATACGTCTACATCAAATCCACTAGCTGTGAGATTGTATTTTAATAATTCAACTATTGAGACTTCATCCTCAATTACTAGGATTTTAGGTTTCATTACACCTTTTCCCACTTAATTCTTTTTTCCGACTTACGTTCTAAGGCTTGACCAGTTGTAATGAAGTGAATGTCTTCAGCAATATTTTGAACATAATCTCCTATTCTCTCTATGTTTTTAGCAATCGACAATAAGTGTGAACAGCCTGTAATTGTATCTGGGTCTTCTGCCATCGTCTTAAGAAGATCCCTGTAAATTGATAAATACAATTCATCAATATCGCCGTCTAAATCCCAAGCATTAATTGCTAGCGTATCTGATTTTTGAACGAAGGCATCTAAAACATTTTTTATCATTCTTTGAACGTTCTCACCCATATTGACAATTTCTGAAACCGGCGTGTCGGGCATATTTATTTTTACATTTGCAACTCTTTTAGCAATATTGGTAGCGTGATCACCCATTCTCTCGAGATCGTTTGCAATGCTTAGTGCCGAAAGTACGGTTCTTAAATCATTAGCAAGCGGTTGCCTCATTGCAATTACTTTGTATGTTAAAGCATCAATTTCCTTTTCTAAGGCATCTATTTTATTATCATCTCTTAAAATTTCTTCTGCAAAAGCAGTATCTTTATCACCCAAAGCAACAAGAGAATTGTGAAGCTGTGTTTCAACCAATCCTCCCATTTTAATTAATGTACTATTTATTAAATCTAATTGCTCATCATAAGATGAAACTATGTGTTCACTCATTAACCAAACCTCCCTGTTATATAATCTTGCGTTCTCTGATCTGATGGATTTGAAAAGATTGTTTCAGTCTTATCAACTTCAACTAATTTACCTAAATGAAAAAAACCTGTCCTTGATGAAACTCTAGCGGCTTGTTGCATCGAGTGTGTAACAATAATTATTGTATATTCTGTTTTAAGATCTCCCATTAATTCTTCAATTCTAGCCGTAGCAATTGGGTCTAAAGCTGAACAAGGCTCATCCATTAGAATAATATCTGGATTTACGGATATAGCTCTTGCAATACACAATCTTTGTTGCTGTCCACCCGAGAGGCCTGTTCCCGCATCGTATAATCTATCTTTAACCTCATCAAAGAGAGCCGCTTTTTTTAGACTGGTAACAACAATTTCTTCTAAATCAGATTTATGTTCTGCTATTCCATGTATTCTTGGACCATAAGCTACATTTTCAAAAATAGATTTTGGAAAGGGGTTCGGCTTTTGAAAAACCATGCCCACCCGTTCTCTTAGTTGTTCAACTTGCATGTCTGGTGCATAAATATCGTTGCCATCGATTTCTATTTTTCCTTGTACTTTGCATATATCAATAACATCGTTCATTCTATTTAAGCATCTAATAAAGGTTGATTTACCACAACCTGATGGACCTATTAAAGCAGTGACTTGTTTTTCTTCCATGTACATGGAAACATCGAAGAGTGCCTGTTTCTCTCCATAATAAACATTCAAGTTATCTGCTTTTATTTTTATACTTTTCATATTCTATTTTACCATTTTGTTTCAAATTTTCTTCTAATTAATACTGCAGCTAAATTCATTAAAATTAAAAATCCAAGTAACATCATAATTGTAGCTGAAGTTTTTTCAACATAACCTCTTTCTGCGCTTTCTGACCATAAATAAACCTGAACTGGCAAAGAGGCAGAAGCATCCAGCGGTGTTTGTGGAACATCTACAACAAATGCCACCATACCAATTAATAATAATGGCGCAGTTTCTCCAAGTGCTTGAGCAAGGCCTATAATTGTACCTGTTAATGCACCAGGCATTGCTACAGGAACTACATGATGCATTACTGCTTGCATTTTGGTTGCTCCGACTGCTAATGCTCCTTCTCTTATTGATGGTGGCACCGCCCTTAATGAGGCTCTAGTTGCAATAATTATTGTTGGTAGGGTCATTAAAGATAAGACTATGCCTCCAACCAGTGGTGTTGACCTTGGCAATCCAAATGTATTTAAAATAATACCAAGCCCCAATAAGCCAAATACAATAGAAGGTACCGCTGCTAAATTATTAATATTAATTTCAATAAAATCGGTAATTCTATTTTTTGGTGCAAATTCCTCAAGATAAATAGCTGCAAAAATTCCAATAGGAAAAGACAAAATCAAAACTACCAAAATTGTGAATAAAGAACCTACTATTGAACCTCCTACTCCTGCCAGTTCAGGTTCTCGGCTGTCACCCCTCATTAAAAATGGTAGATTGAATTCATAGCTGACAAGTCCCCTATCTACAAGGTCATCAAAAAATAAAAGTTGAATATCTTTAATTCTTCTTTTGTCTTCATCTAAGTCCCTTGGGTAGTTTCCTTTATTAACCTGATCTACATCGTCGGAGGCAGTTAAATATATTGTTTCTGTTTCATTTATATTTGACTTATTCGATTTTAAAAATTCTCTTATTTCTTGCTCAAATTCAATACTGAATAATCGTATCAACATTTTCTTATCTTTTTTCTCTTCAATATCTGGGAAAAGTCCATAAATAGCCTTTTTGGAAAAAGAATACATTGACAGGTTGTTAATATCCTCTGAACTCATTTCAGAAAATTGTGTCGTGTCTTCAATAAGATTTAAAAAAGGTACATCTACCTGGATAACAGTTCTATAAAATGCTGAATAGCCAGATGAAAATATATTTAGAAATAAAATAAGCACCCATGCAAGCGCAAAGCTCATTGCACCAATACAATAAATCCTAAATCTTTTCTCTGAATTTAGCCTTTTATTTAAACTATTTATTCTTTGTTCTATTCTATCAGTCATATCTCTCCGTATATTTTTTTACGACCTGTAAAGCTATAAAATTTAGAGCCAATGTAACAACGAACAAGGTTAAACCCAAAGCAAAAGCTGACTGTGTTTTTGGGCTATCAAATTCTTGATCACCGATTAAAATAACAACAATCTGAGTAGTAATTGTAGTTGCCGCATCAAGCGGATTAGCTGTTAATTTTGCATTTAATCCTGCAGCCATAACAACAATCATTGTCTCCCCAATCGCTCTTGAGACAGCTAATAAAAAAGAACCTACAATACCTGGCAACGCAGCTGGCAATAATACTTTAACAATTGTTTCCCTTTTGGTTGCTCCCATGGCATAAGAGCCTTCTCTTAAACTTTGAGGTACAGATTTTATTACATCATCAGAAAGTGATGAAATAAATGGTATTATCATTATTCCCATAACAAATCCCGCAGCTAGAGCGCTTTCAGAAGAAACAGTTAGTCCAGCACCCTGACCTATATCTCTCACTAAAGGTGCAACAGTTAACGCTGCAAAAAATCCGTATACAACCGTTGGGATACCAGCAAGAATTTCAATAATTGGCTTAGCCCAATCTCTGACTTTTGGAGAAGCGTATTCAGACATATAAATGGCTGTGAGTAAACCAACTGGGACTGAGACACACATTGCAATTAATGCAATAAGAAATGTTCCAGCAAATAATGGAACAGCGCCAAATGCATTGGCCAAGTCTCTTGTATCAAGATCTCCAGCTTCTCTTACAAAAACTCTTTGAGGACTCCAATTTAATCCAAATAAAAAATCGGTTATTGGAACTTGAGAAAAAAAACGCAACGTTTCATATAATAAAGAAAAAATTATTCCAACAGTGGTCATTATAGCGACAAGTGAGCATGTAAAATACAAGACTAGTAAAAATTTCTCGACAATCTTTCTAGAATTAAGTTTGTTATTAATATTGAATAATGAGTAAAGAACCAGTAAACCTGACAACCCAAGAACTGTAACATAAGTTAAGTTTTCACTCGTCTTATTAATATAATTTAATTTATTTACGGCACCATTTATAAGAATAGTATTTTCATCAAAAAGTTTTATGCCCAATGCAGTGTTTTCGATTTGGGTAAATAATAAACTTAGTTCTGTTTCTGTATAACTGCCAAGTGCTATGAAATCACTTAATACATATTGCTCAATAAAAAATGATTTAAACGAAGTAATCATCAACAGTATCAATAACGCTGGCACAACAGCCCATAGAGCTACGTAGTACCCATAATAATGACTAAGTGATTTAAGATTTTTTTGATTTGAAGTCCTAAGATTTTTTGCTCTTAAATTTCCTAGAAAATAGCTGGCGATACCAATTAGAATAATTAAAGAAATTAATATAAATCCCATGCTTCACCATAATGCTTATTTAACAACTGAGACAAGCGTAACTTGCCTCAGTTGTGGATTAATCAAGTCTTTTAGTCCAGATCGAGTGTTTCTAAGTTAGCAACTCTTGATCTTATATCAGATGCATCACCATCAGATAATGCAACTAAACCGATATCAGTTAGATATCCATCTTCACCCATTGCATCAGGACTTGTGAAAGCTTCAAGAAACTCTTCAATTCCTGGCACAACACCTACGTGAGCTTTTTTCACATAGAACTGTAATGGTCGTGCAATTGGGTAAGAATAATCCTGGATACCAGCAAGCGTTGGCTGAATTCCAGTGATCGAAGCAGATTTAATTTTATCTTCGTTAGCTAGAAGGTAGCTGTAACCAAAGTAACCAAACCTTTCTGGATCCTCTGATAATTTTTGAACTATTAAAGTGTCGTTTTCACCAGCTTCAATAACTCTTCCATCTTCTCGCACTACTGCACATTTTTTCTTTGCCTTTTCACCGGCATTTTCCCAAAGTGTGTATGCGCCTGCTGCTTTGCAACCTTTTTTCATAATAAGTGAATTCCAAGCATCTCTTGTACCAGATGTCGGCGGTGCAACTAGGATTTCAATTTTATGATCAGGTAATGAAGCATCAATGTCAGACCATTTTTCATATGGGTTATCAATTAAATTTCCAGCAATGACATTACCCTCGCCATCTTTTGCAACATTAGCGGGTACTTTTTCTGCAATTGCTAAAAATAAATGCTCTTGCGTAAAGTCTGCATCGGCAGCATCTAAGCTATGAGCAAGCGTCAAGCCGTCATTACCAATTGTAATTTCAATTATATCAGTAACGCCATTTTTAGCGCATAATGCCTTTTCTTTACTTTTAATTTTACGAGACGCATTGGTAATATCGGGGTGATCGGTACCAACTCCAGCACAGAATAATTTCATTCCACCGCCCGTACCAGTACTCTCAATCACTGGTGTATTAAATCCAGTCTTACCAAATCT
>CABYLU010000030.1 GCA_902519835.1 uncultured Pelagibacteraceae bacterium | reverse complement strand
ATTGGAAGCAACTTATTATCGAAACAATTATTAATTTCATGTTCAGCTTTTTCTAGCCAAATAGCTGCTGAGCAACTTTCATTGCCTTTAAGCATACCATAAAGACGATGGTCAAATTTTTTACATATCTCATTGTCTGGTCTATCAGTTAGTATCTTTAGATCTTTGTATACCTGTAGACTATCAAAATTAATTATTGCTGATTTATGTTTAGAAGCAATTTGAGTTGCAAGCTTTGACTTTCCACTTGCTGTGGGACCAAAGATAACCAGTATGTCCCTTTTTTCCATTTTATTTAGTCGAGAGACAACCTAGCGCCTATATATTTTTTAGAGTTAGGGCCAGAATAAAAAACAATTAAAACATTTTCTTTTCCCTGAGAAACAACCTCATCAATTATTTGTAATACTTCCCCAGATGCTTTCACTGATTTATTTTGTATTTCAATAATAATGTCGTCTTTCTTAATATTTTGTCGTATTAGGAAAGAGTCATTATTGATTTCAGATATAATTACTCCCTGTAAAGTTTTAGTTAAATCCAATCTGGACTTGTCTTCATCTGTCAAGGTTCTGACTTTTATTCCTAGTTCTTTTATTAAAACAGCTGATCCATTATTTTCAATTGAGGCAAGTTCCTCAAGAGACGGTTGTTTGCCTAAATTTACAAATAACTGAACTTCTTTTTCATCCCGCCAGACAACTACCTTTGTAGATTGACCAATATCAGCCTCGGCCACAAGTTTTGGAAGCGTTTGAACAGATTCAACTTCTTTGCCATTGAATTCAATAATGATGTCACCCTCATTAACTCCGCCTTTAAGTGCCGGGCTATCTGTAGTTAAACCTTGAACTAAGGCACCATAAGTTTTACCAAGACCCAAACTCTCAGCAATTTCATCAGTTACTTCTTGAATTCTTACGCCTAACCAGGCTCTTTCAATTTCTCCTGTTTCTTGCAGTTGCTGAATAATGTTATTTGCAAGATTTGATGGAATAGCAAAACCAATTCCAATAGATCCACCACTTGGAGAAATGATCATTGAATTCACTCCAATCACTTTTCCATCTAAATCAAATAATGGTCCTCCTGAATTGCCTCTATTTATTGATGCATCAGTTTGTATGAAGTCGTCATATCTTCCCCCAAGCATTCTACCTCTTGCAGAAACGATACCTACTGTAACTGTACCTCCTAGTCCATGTGGATTACCGATTGCCATTACCCAATTACCTACCTTTGCCGTGTCTGAGTCACCAAACTCTAAAAACGGAAGGTTATTTGCGTCAACTTTCAAAAGTGCTAAATCAGTCTCAGCATCAGAAGCAATCAATTCGGCTTCTAATTTTAATCCATCTGTAAAAGTAACTTGTATGTCTGAAGCGTTTTCTACAACATGATTATTTGTAACAATAAAGCCATCTGCAGAAATTACAAAGCCTGAACCTAATGAACTAAACTCTCTTTCTGATGGTTCTGGGCTAGGCATATTAAACGGGAAATTAAAGAAATCTTCAATTGATGGAACTTGAGGCCCTGTATTTTCAATTATACCTGTCGTTGAAATGTTAACAACTGAGGGTGAAACTCGCTCAGCCAAATCAGAGAAGGTATCAGGTCCATTAAAGCTTAAAGATTGAAACGTAGAACAAATAAACAAAAAAAAGATGACTGGTATAATTTTGAAATCTAATTTCATCTGACTGCAGTCCATAACATTAGAAATCCTACTATTGCTGATGCCAGACCTCCCCATTTTAGGGTGTCATTGTTCATCTCTAACATAGATCTAATCATATTCTTCATTCTATTTGGAAATAAGGCGTAAAGAAGGCCCTCTATAATTAAAAGTAATCCAAGAGAACCTAATATAAATTGCATCATTTTAGGACAGTTAGATATTTTTACTCAGAGTAAGTTCCGAAATATTGAAAGAATTCACTTTCAGGAGATAAGATCATAGTAGTATCAGAACTTTTCAAGCCTTCAGCGTAAGCTTGCATTGCTCTGTAGAAAGCAAAAAATTCAGGGTCTTTTCCAAATGCATCCGCAAAAACTTTATTAGCCATTCCATCACCTTCACCGCGAATTATGTTGGCTTCTTTCTCTGCCTGTGACTTTATAATCGTAACTTCCTTATCAGCAGTTGAACGAATTTTTTGTGCCATCTCAGCACCTTTTGCTCTGAACTCTCTAGCTTCACGCTCACGTTCAGTTTGCATTCTACCAAATATTGCCTGGCTATTTGCTTCAGGTAAATCAGCTCGTTTAATTCTTACATCAACAATTTCTATTCCAAAGTTCTTCACTTCTGCTTCGGCTAATGAAGTAATTTGTTTCATAAGTTTCGAACGGTCATCTGATAATACGGCGGACAAAGGTTCCTCACCTAAAACGCCCCTAATTCTTGAATTAACAACTGCAGAAATTCTTGATCTCGCGACATTTTCATTACCAAATGCCTTATAGAACTCTAAAACGTCAACAATTTTGAATTTTACATAAGCGTCAACAATAAGTCTTTTTTGATCAGATGCGATTACCTCAGCTGCAGGTGCATCGATGTCTAGAATACGATTATCAATAAATATTACATTTTGAATGAATGGTATTTTAAAATTAAGACCTGGTTCAGTAATTACTCTTTTTGGATCACCAAACTGCAATACGATTGCATTTTTTACTTCCAGTACTGTGAACAGGGTGAAATAAGCAACAATTGCCATAAATCCTAAAACTATCAATGATATTCTAGATGTGCTCATAATTACTCCTGTGACTTCTTGCTTAATTCTGGAAGAGGTAAATAAGGGACAACTGAGTCACCTCCAGCTTTGTCAATGATAACTTTGTCCATATCAGAGAATACATCTTCCATTGTCTCATAAAATATTCTTTTCTTTGTCACTTGAGGAGCTTTTGCGTACTCTGTTTGAATTGACAGGAACCTTGCTGCCTTACCTTCACTGTCAGCAATGACTTTTTGTCTATAACCCTCAGCAGATTGAAGAATTTGCTCTGCCTCACCTCTTGCTCTTGGAATTATATCGTTAGCATATGCCTCTGCTTCATTTCTTTGCCGTTCCATATCAGCTCGTGCAGCCTGTACATCTCTAAATGCGTCAATTACCTGTGCTGGTGGGTCAGCCTTTTGAGTTTGTACCTGTGTTATTGTAATTCCTGTACCGTATTCGTCTAAAATTTCCTGAATAATCGATCTAGTTTGTTCCTCTATTTCTGTTCTTCCTTCTGTTAAAATGGATTGCAGGCCACCTTGCCCGATGGACTCTCTCATTGCAGTCTCTGCAGCACTTTTCACAGTGAGTTCAGGGGCTTGAACATTAAATAAAAATTTACCTGCATCATTGATTAACCAGAATACTGAAAAGTCAATATCAACAATATTTTCATCACCTGTTAACATTAGGCTTTCTTCTTCTACATCTCTAATTGCCGTAACTCTAGAATCTGGACTTTGTCTGTAACCAACATCTATTCTATTTATTTTGGTTACTTTTGGTGTGAATACACGCTCTATTGGATACGGTAAGTGATAGTTCAGTCCAGGTTGTGTGGTTTTAGTATACTTTCCAAATTGTAAAACCACGCCCTGCTCGTCCGGTAGAACTCTATAAAAACCACTCGCAAGCCATATAAGTATTAATATACCAATGATGACCATTGGTCCTAATTTTCCAAAAAAAGAACCGGGCATCATTCCTTTAAAACGGTTCTGTGCATTCCGGATCACATCATCCATATTTGGACCTGGACCACGTCTACCGCTTCCATTTCCCGAAGAACCCCAAGGATCGTTATTGTTATTATCAGACCAAGACATATACTTTAGAATTATTACCTATATATGGTAAAAATGCTTAAAAGCAATTATTTACACTTATACTATGATATATTGTAATTAATTACGTAAATACAAGATCAAAAAAATGGCAGAAACTCTGGAAAATCAAGCTTTACACCTCCTTGGACAAGTTGTTAATGAAGATGCGGGAGAAAACATAGTGGCTCTGGGTATGGTTAAAAATGTATCTGTGAGTGAGGGAAAAATAGACTGTATTATTGAATTTAAAGAAAATGATCAGAAAAAAAATGAAAAAATTTTTGAGGATGCTCAAAGAGTACTAAAAGAAATTCCTGGTATAACTAAAGTCAATATCATCACAACCTTACATAAGGAAAATTCAACACATGCAAATGATGAAGTGAATTCAGACAACAAAACAAATAGCGTTGGTACTAATCAAATAAAATATATTCTTGCAGTTGCATCAGGAAAAGGAGGAGTTGGTAAATCAACAGTCGCATCAAATCTTGCGTGTGCGTTTAAATCACTTGGTTTAAAAACCTGTTTACTTGATGCTGATATTTATGGTCCTTCAATTCCCAAAATGATTGGAATTAATGAAAAGCCTCATTCTGATGGACAAAAAATTGAAACAATCAATCGATATGGACTATCTACAATGTCTATGGGTTACATGGTAAATGATGAAAATCCCATCATCTGGAGAGGCCTCATGGTCATGAAAGCAATTAATGAAATGATCGATAAAGTAAATTGGGGAGCTGCAGATATAATGGTCATTGATTTGCCCCCAGGCACAGGTGATGTTCAACTGTCTCTGATTCAGAAACTAAAAATCTCTGGAAGTTTAATAGTTACTACACCTCAAGATATTGCTTTAATTGATGTAATCAGAGGGTTAAAGATGTTTGAAAAAACTAAAGTCCCCATTCTTGGCATTGTAGAAAACATGAGTTACTTCTTGGCACCTGATACAGGCAAAGAATATAAACTTTTCGGTGAAAGTAAAACAAATGAAGTTTCTGAAAAATATGATTATGAAATACTCGCAAATCTTCCTCATGATCCATTGCTTCTTGAGCAGTGCGAAAAAGGTCACCCTCTTACAGATTTAGTGCCAGATCATAAAGTCAGCCAAATGTTTATTGAATTGGCTGAGAATTTATTAAAAAGATTAAAATTAGAACAATTAGCAAATACTAACTAATTTCAAACTTTCTTTGCAGCTCGCTCCATTCTCTTTTAGACAGACCTTCTGCTTCAAAAGATACTTTCTCGCCTTTTAGAAGTTTTCTAATCAGATTGACCTCTTTAGCGGAGAGTTCTGTTCCGCCAATTCTATAATCTTCAAATGCTTCGTAAGTAAGAGGAACCCATTTTTTTACAACATCTAACATGGCATCCGCATAAACACGTATTTCATACTGCGCATGGTCATCAGCTCTTAGAGCAAGAAAGTGCAATAAATTATTCAGGTCAATCTTCCAGTACCATTGTGTATAGGTATTGAGGGTAAGATTCATTCGGGCCAATTCTCTTGCAATTCCAGATTTACTTTCATCAATTATGTTGCCCTCAGAACTTTCGTTTAATAACGTTTCATAATTAGAATATGTCTGCTCTGCATCCTTTTTTAGTATTTGTATAACATTAGAAGCTTCATCATCTGTTAACGCATCACCTCTACCCTGATTATTGATTGCTGACTGTGCTGCTAGGTTTTCTGCTGATGGAATATAGAACTCTTTATCAAGGATTGAGTAGCGAGCCGAGTACTCATTAACGTTTGCCGTTCTGTGTCGTATCCATTGTCGAGCAATGAAAATTGGAAGTTTAATATGAAATTTAATTTCACACATTTCAAAAGGGGTTGAGTGACGGTGCCTCATCAAATATTTAATAAGCCCTTTATCATTTGAAATCTTCTTTGTGCCTTTACCATATGATACTCTTGCCGACTGCACTATTGAACTGTCATCCCCCATATAATCAATGACACGAATAAAGCCATGATCGAGCACTTCTATTGGCTTGTACAAAACTGCTTCTAATTCAGGGGCTGTAACACGAGCTGTTTCTGATATTTCAGACCTTAAGGCTTCAATTTCTTCAAGTTGTTCTTTGTTTACCGGCATTTATGAATCAAATAATAAACACATACTATATTAAGATTACTCTCTTTAAAAAGTCTCAATATCCAACTATATTCAGATTGCTGGGGATATCCCAGCTATAGGGATAAACGGCTTGCGTAATACCCATTACGGACCCGGGGGCGGTACCCGGCACCTCCACCATAAATTAGGGGGTGATATAGGATCGACGAATGCTTAAAGGTAAGTTTTTCTCTCGGTATTGTACCACCGTTATCGGGCTATTTTATAAATGCTAACGATGAATTAGCGCTCGCTGCTTAATCTAATTAGGTAAGCGCGGTTCGGGAGGCACCGGGCAACAGAAGTCTCCCACTTTTAGTCACTCGACCTTTAAAAAACTTAAATCGTTACCATATATATATGTAAGGTAGTATACTACAATACAAATGAATCAAAAAACAAGACAAGAACAAGACAGTATCGGCAAAATAAAAGTTTCAAATAGTAATTTTTGGGGAGCTCAAACTCAAAGGTCATTAAAGAATTTTAAAATTGGCAATAATTTAATGCCTATAGAGATTATACATGCACTAGTCACAATAAAAATGGCCTGCGCGAAAGTAAATCAAAAACAAAAGTCTTTAGCTCCTAAAATAGCAAATGCAATAATTAGTGCATCAAAAAATATTCTTACCGGGAAGCATGATGATCAATTCCCTCTTTCTGTTTGGCAGACTGGATCTGGAACTCAAACTAACATGAATGTAAATGAAGTCATCGCTAATCTTGCCAATAAAAAACTTACCGGAAAACTTGGAACGAATAGTCCAGTTCACCCGAACGATCATGTCAACAAAAGTCAATCAACTAATGACAGTTTTCCATCTGCAATTAATATAGCGGCCTCAAAAAAAGTTACAGATGAACTTATTCCGGCTTTAAATGAAATGGAAAAAACTTTAGGTAGCCAGTCTAAGAAATGGAAGAGTATCATCAAAATCGGTAGGACGCACTTGCAAGACGCAACTCCCTTATCACTTGGACAAGAATTTTCAGGTTATCAATCTCAAATTGATATGAACATTAAACGTCTGAAGACAGCCCTGATTAACTTAAATTATTTAGCCCAAGGAGGGACGGCTGTTGGAACTGGTCTGAATACAAAAAAAGGGTTCGATAGACTTGTTGCAAATGAAATAAGTAAAATTAATAAAATTAAATTTAAACCTGCAAGCAATAAATTCCAAGCCTTGGCCTCTCATGACTCTCTTGTAGAACTATCGGGAGTATTAAATGTTATTGCAACGGATCTTTTCAAAATAGCTAATGACATTAGGCTGTTAGCTTCTGGACCAAGATCAGGCCTAGGAGAACTGAATTTACCTGAGAATGAACCTGGGTCATCTATAATGCCTGGTAAGGTAAATCCAACTCAAAGTGAAGCTTTAACAATGGCTTGTTTGCAGGTTATGGGTAGTCATAACGTAATATCAATGGCAGGAACTCAAGGTCATTTTGAACTTAATGCATTTAAACCAGTAATTGGTTTTAACATAATTAATGCAATCAATTTATTATCCTCAGGGGTTACAAACTTTTGCGATAAGTGCCTAAAGGGAATTAAACCGAATTTAAGAAATATAAAAGAAGGTGTTGAGAATTCCTTAATGCTTGTAACCGCCCTTGCTCCTGAAATTGGATACGAAAAAGCTGCAGAGCTCGCAAAGCTTGCACATAAGAAAAATATTACGTTAATTGAGGCAAATAAAATCCTAAAATATATTGATGTAAGAAAGATGAAGTCTCTTCTCAATCCATCAAAAATGATTTCTTCTTCATAGTTCGTTCATGCCAAATTCCAATAAGCGTACTGTCAAGATAGATGGCCACATTACAAGTGTATTTCTTGAAACTGAATTTTGGGAAGAAATATTAAAACTAAGCAAAAAAGAAAATACTACTCCAGATAAAATAATCTCAAAAATAGATAAGACAAAAAACACTTCCAATTTATCAAGCGCAATTAGACTATATGTTCTGAATCACTTAAAGGGTCAGTTATGACTGAAGTGAATTACCTAGAGAGTCTTAACCCACTACAATATGAGTCTGTTTGTAGTACCGAGGGTCCAAATCTAATTATTGCAGGAGCTGGAACTGGAAAAACTAAAGTACTTACTACGCGAGTTGCTCATATTATAGATAATAACTTGGCATTCCCCTCTCAGATTCTTTGCGTAACCTTTACTAACAAG
>CABYLU010000029.1 GCA_902519835.1 uncultured Pelagibacteraceae bacterium | reverse complement strand
TAGAGGTTTCGTAGCTTTAATTTCTATTTTGCCTGGCTTACCTTGGGTATGAAACACTAATGCTTCTTTTTCGCTGAAATGCTCTTCTCTATCTTTTTTTGTCATATTTTCTTTTTTTGGATTTTATATAGGTTTTTACCTGCTTTTCAATTTCAAAAGATATATATTGAATGAACCTTTATTTTTGAAGTTATTTAAATCAAAATAGATTAATAAACAATGTTTATATGAACGTTATAAGGTCCTCACTTATTTATTCTTTATTTACATCGATAAGTAGAGTTTTTGGTTTTTTAAGAGATATTTTGATTGCTAACTTTTTAGGAACAGGAGTAATAGCTGATATTTTCTTTGTTGCTTTTAGACTGCCAAATACGTTTAGAAGAATTTTTTCAGAAGGAGCACTTAACTCAGCATTTGTACCTATTTATACTAAATTAATTAAAGACAATCTTAGTCATGAGTCAAAAAAATTTTCAGGGAGTATTTTTCTGATTTTTTTAGTAGCTTCATCTCTGGTGGTTCTAATAATTGAAGTTTTTATGCCATCCTTTGTTGCAATTTTAGCCCCTGGATTTACAAACGATAATAATAAATTTAATGAGCTAGTTGCAGTTTCAAGAATTATTTTTCCTTTTTTAATTTTAATAAGTATCTCGTCAATTTGCTCATCAATTCTTAATTCACATAACAAGTTTGCATTGTCAGCAGCTCTTCCAATAATATTAAATATAACATTAATAATAGCACTGATCACTGCCGCTTATACAGCAGCTGATTTTTTAACATTCTTATCCTGGAGCGTTATTGTTGCTGGTTTGTTACAGATAGCATTTCTTATTATTGCTTTAGCCAGAGAAAAAATATTTTTTTTCTTTACTAAAAAAATATACACTAGTTATGTTAAGCGTTTTATAAAGTTGTTTACAGCAAGTTTTTTTTCATCTGGGTTGTTGCAGATAAATATTTTAATTGGAACAATCATTGCCTCATATGAGAGTGGTGCCATTTCATATCTTTATTATGCTGATCGCATCTACCAATTACCTCTTGCCCTTATTGGCATAGCAATTGGTGTTGCCATGCTGCCCTCAATTTCAAGTAAGATAAGATCGGAGAGTTTTGAAAAAATCCATGATACAATAGAACAAACATTAGTTTACTCATTGCTGCTTGCAGTTCCTGCATCTGTAGGAATTTTTGCACTCTCAGAGCAAATAATAGCCGTACTTTTCGAAAGAGGTGAATTTAACGAAAACTCTTCATTATTTACCTCTAATGCTCTCAAATTCTATTCATTAGGTCTTGTAGCTTTTATTCTAATGAAAATTTATACACCAATATTTTTTGCATATGAGAATGCAAGACCTACCTTGTATATCACTGCAACAAATTTAGTTATAAATACAACCTTAAGTATAGTCTTATTTGTCAATGTAGGTTTTATTGGGATTCCGATAGCTACTAGTTTATCAGCATGGATAAGTGTTTTATTGATGAATTATAGCTTGTATAAAAATAATTATTATCAAATTAGTAGAGGAATCATCTTCCCTGGCGCAATTATTATTATTGTTTCGTTTATCATGTATCTGTATTTAATTTTTTTAGAAAACTATTTGGAAATTCTATTTAATTTTCTTCAAGGCTATGAAATTATATTTCTTTTATTTTCAGTACTTTCTTCAATATTGCTTTATTTTATTCTAATTTCATTTTACAAGCCGTTTAAATATTCTGAAATTAAAAAGATTTTGCAAAAATGAGTAAAATTAATAACAATACTGTCTTATCAGGGGTTCAACCATCAGGTGATCTTCATATAGGTAATTATCTTGGGGCAATTAAAAATTTTGTAAACATGCAAAATAACTATAATTGTTTTTTTTGTATAGTTGATTTACATGCGATAACTGTAAAACAAGATCCTAAGATTTTAAAAAGAAATACTCTAGAAGTTGCAGCAACTTATATAGCATCCGGTATAGATCCAAAGAATAGTGTAATATTTAATCAAAGCAGTGTATCCGCCCATTCAGAGTTAGCTTGGATATTTAATTGCGTTACAAGAATGGGATGGTTGAATCGAATGACACAGTTCAAAGACAAAGCTGGGAAAGATAAAGAGAATGCCAGTTCGGGTCTATTTATTTATCCTAATTTAATGGCTGCTGACATACTAGTTTATAAAGCAACACATGTTCCAGTTGGAGATGATCAAAAGCAGCATCTTGAACTCACTAGAGATATTGCACAGAAATTTAATCGGGATTTTAATTGCGAGAACTTTTTTCCGATTCCTGAGCCAATTATAGATAAGAATATTTCAAGAATTATGTCTCTTAAAGATGGGAGTCAAAAAATGAGTAAATCAGATCTATCTGAATACTCACGTATAAGTCTTTTAGATGAGAGTGATGAAATTATAAAAAAGATAAAAAAAGCAAAAACCGCAGATGCAGTGATGCCAGGAAAAATTGAGGAAGTAAAGAAATTAGCTGAGGTTAATAACTTGCTTAATATCTATTCAGGTTTTTCTGCAATTGAAAAACATAAGCTAGTTGAACAATATGAAGGTCAAAATTTTTCTAAATTTAAGTCTGATTTATCTGATGTGTTGGTAGAACGACTAAAACCAATAACAAAAGAAGTTAAAAAACTAATGCAAGACATAGGCTATCTTTCAGAAATATTATTAGATGGCCAAAATAAAGCAAATCAAGTTGCGCAAAAAACAATTAATGATGTATATGACATTGTAGGACTACATAGAAATGAAACATAGATCAAAATTTTTAGTAATAGTTGATGACTCTGAGGAATTGAACGTTGCAATCAGATTTGCTGCTAAGCGTGCGCAGAGTACAAAGGGAGGAATAACATTGTTAAATGTGATAGAACAATTCGATCCTCAACAATGGCAGTCAATAGAAGATATAATACTTCAAGAAGCAAGAGAGAAAGCACAAGAAAAACTTCAAAAATGGTCTAAGGTAATTAATGATATAACTAATATTGTTCCTGAGCTTATTATAAAAGAGGGTACCACAAGTGAAAAAATTATAGAGACACTAGAAGAGGACAACGCGATTAGATTTCTTGTTCTAGCTGCGGCTGAGTCGGATCAACCCGGACCACTTGTATCACTTTTGGCAGGACAAAAATCTGGAAAGTTACCTGTGCCTATTGTTATAATTCCACAAGGACTTTCAGACGAGCTAATAGATGATTTAGCATCTCGATCAGATTAAAAATCAATTAAATTTCAGTAACTTAATAAATAACTGCATCTAAACTTTAAAATTTTATGAATCTATCTATATAACTTTAGAAACATTATGTTTATACAAACCGAATCAACTCCAAATCCAAATTCACTAAAGTTCATTCTTACTGATCATGAGCTGTGTGAGCAACCAATTGAATTCAATAAATCACAAGTTAACAGAAACTCAGTATTAGCAGATGAACTTTTCAAAATAAAAGGGGTTGATAATGTATTATTTAACAAAAATTGTATCTCAATTAATAAAAATGATTATACCTGGGATCAACTTAAGGCTTCAATATTACATGTAATTTCAAATCATCTTAACTCTGGCCTTCCAGCTATTGATAAAAGAGACGATGACAATGAATTAGATAATATACAGTTTCATGACGATGACCTGAAAGTAGTTAATATGATCAACAGTATATTATTATCAAAGATCAGACCGGCAATTATGCAAGATGGTGGAGACGTAAAATTTATAAAATACGAAAGTGGTACAGCTTATCTTTCCTTAAAAGGGAGCTGCGCAGGTTGTCCAAGTGCAACGGTTACATTGAAAAACGGTATCGAAAATATGCTTAAACATAATGTTCCTGAAGTCAAAAAAGTTGAGCAGGTACTATAGAAAAATAATCGCTATGAATATTTTAATTACTCAAGATAAAAATATTAAATTTCTATTTAATATATATTATTTTATTTTTTTACTCATCGTCCTATCGGTTTTAACTTCGCTGATATATACCAATACCTTTTATCAAAAGTCATATACGATGATAGATATGCCTTTAAACCATGCTGAAAAAGATATGCAGGCTTCTTACATAATTGATTTAAAAACTGCAAAATCTCTCCAGCAAAATGAACTAATTTACGATACTAAAATTGATCAAATCAGAGAAACTAAGTCGATACCAAATATAAAAGTGTCTCAACTACCTAAGGATCTAAAAAGTATAAAATCCATTAAAAATAGAAAAGAATTATTTATAAAAATTACATTACCGTTAATAGTCCAAGAAAATAGCAAAATTTCATCCTTGAACCAGAATATAAAATTAATCAAAAGTAGCTTTGATCAAATATCACGAAAAGAAGCTATTTGGGTTCAAAATTTAATGGAAGAATATAAGGCCGATACTTTAGATTCTCTATTAATAAAAGTTGATGAAATACCCGTTTCACTCGCACTAGCTCAGGCTGTTATAGAGAGCGGATGGGGCACTTCCAGATTTGCATACGAGGGTAATGCACTTTTTGGGCAGTACATTTGGGGTAAAACTAACGATGGTATCATTCCAAACGAAAGAGAAACTGATGCTAAATACAAAATTAAATCTTTTAATAATTTAAGTGAGTCAGTATCGTCTTATATGAAAAATCTAAATACAAATTTTCACTATAATGAGTTTCGCATTAATAGATTTGTGCTGCGTTCAAATAAGATACCGCTGAAAGGTACTTATTTAGCTGAGTTTTTATCTAGTTACTCTATTGAAGATGATTATATTGATAAAATTAAAAATATTATTGAAATAAATGACTTTCAAGATTTTGAAAACTTAAGTATTGATCAGCAGACTCCACTGATTACTGATATTATTTAACTAAAAACTGATATCCAAACCAATACCATTCATCATCAACCTTTGTTGTACAATTTAGACGCGCTCTTCCACTTAAATAATCTTCTTTTAATTTTATTTGGAATCTATTTTTTTTTATATTTATTACTTCTTGCTTATCCCATTTGCCACCAGGATTAGAAAAACAATCTATAGGGCTTCCTTTCAAATCACTTAAAATACTAAACTCAATTAAGGGTTTTTTGTTATCGATCAAAAACATATCTCCTGGCAAAAAATCCTTTATATTTAGAGAATAAGCATTAACTGCAAATTCAAATCTATCAATATCTCCAAATCTTTCATTGAGTGAAAACCTAGGTAAATAGTATTGATTATCAAAACTAGAAATAACCCCAGAGTGTTGACCAAATGCATGCGAAATACCAAACTCCTTGAGTATATCAATCACTTCATTACTAGATTCTCCGTAAGGATAGGCAAATAGTTTAGGTATGTAACCAATATTTTTAATCCAGCTTTTATGAGAATTTAAAATGTCTTCTTTTATTTCCGAAATGGAATTTAATGGCATGTGTAAATGTGTAGATGTATGTTGACCAATGCTTCCGCCCTCATCAACAAATGTTTTGATTTCTTCCCAAGTCATGTAACCATTTGTTCTATTGTCAATTATCTCAGTAGACAGAAATAAAGTGACAGGAATTTCATTATCTCTAAAAATTGGCCAAGCAATTTTATAAAATGAGCTATATGCATCATCAACAGAAAACGCCACAGTCTTGTCATTAAATTTTTTATTTTGATCTAGATCTTGAATCAATTCTTCTAACTTAATAATCTTAATTTCATTATTAAGAATGTAATCTATATGCGAAAAAAATTGCTCTTCACTAACATTGGTAGAAGGGTATTTGTCTTCTCCAAATCTATGATACATGAATACCGAAACACCAGACTCAGAAAAAGCAGGTAAAGTATATGAGGAGAAAATTATTAAAAATAAAAAATAATTTTTGCTTAAATTATTAAAAAAAAAATTATTCATATCATCTAATTTTTAGTCTATATGTAAAAAATAGCAATATTATGTTTCTTATTTTAGATTTTACTCAGTCATTTAAATTAGCTTTAATATATAATGGTAAATCAGTTAATAAAGAATTAAAAATAAACAAAAATATTTCCGAAATATTAATTATTGAGATTGATAAATTTTTAAAAAAATCGCATACAAATATAAAAAAAATAAAATCAATTTATATTATTACAGGACCAGGAAGTTTTACTGGCATTAGAACTGCATTAACCTTTGCTAAAGCTCTTAAGTTGACCATGAATTTAAATGTATTTGGATTATCTAAATTTGAATTAATCAATTTTAAAATGGGATTGAGTAAAATTAGAAAAACAAAATGTATAATTTTACACTTTAGAAATAATGAATTTTTTATCCAATCATTCAAAGGCAATAAGAGCATTAATTCACCTACATTAGTTAATTTTGATAATGAAAAGTTCAGATACAACAATTCAACAATATATATTTGCAATATTAATTTACTAAAAAAATCATTAAAAAATAGAAGTTTTCTTAAAATAAAAGATAATTTTCATTTGATAGATTATAATTTGAAAGAATTACCAGAAATAATTGATAATAATATGATTGATAAAATTGACCCAAAACCATTATATATAAATAATTATTTTTGAGTGGTTTAAATGATTGACGTAAAAAAAATGTGCAGAGATAAAGGGTTAAGAATGACTGAGCAAAGAAATATTATTGCCGATGTTATTACAGAGATGAGTGCCAATGGCCACCCTGATGTAAATGAAATATTTCTAAATGCCAACGAGCAAGATAAAAATATTAGTATTGCAACAGTCTACAGGACTGTAAAACTTTTTGAAGAATATGGTGCTATTGAAAAACATGAATTTAAAGATGGTAGATCAAGATATGAAGCTATTGAAGACCATCATCACGATCATTTGATTGATATTGAAACAGGAGAAATTCACGAATTCACAAATGAAGAAATTGAAGAGATTCAACGTTCTGTTGCAAAGTCGCTCGGATACAATCTTGTTGATCATAGGTTAGAGCTTTATGGAATCAAAATAAAAAAAAATAATTAGATGTCTATTTTAAGACTCGTTTTTATTTTGATTTTTCTACTTTTAATTATAGCTTTTTCTATACCTATCCAAACTTTTTGTAACATCATTGGATTTAAGTTAAAGAGGATTTATCCTCTTTACTTTTATCAAATGATAAAAATAGTTACAGGTATTAATATTAATTTTAACACAACAAGACTTAACAAAAAAAATATGGGAGTTCTCTATATAGCAAACCATGTTTCTTGGTTTGACATAATTTGTTTAGGAACACTACTTAACGCACGATTCATAGCTAAGAAAGAAGTATCACAAATGGGAATTTTTGGTTTTTTAGCAATGTTAAGTAATACTTTTTTTATAGATAATGAAAATAAAAATAAAATTGTTGAATATAATTATTTAATTCAAAAAAAACTAAAAGCTGGTGAAAATTTTATTATCTTTCCAGAAGGTACGACGTCTGATGGAAACGGTATTAAGAATTTCAAATCTTCTATGCTTGAGTGCGCTTTTGACAATAATAACGAGATTAAAATTCAGCCAATTTCAATATGTTATTCAAAGTTAAATAATATTCCGATGGGTATTTATTTAAGACGAAACATTGCTTGGGTCGGAGATACCTCAATGGTTGCAGCAATGGTAAATTTTCTCAGATCTGGTAGAATTACAGTAGATATCATTTTTCACGATCTCATGAGCGTAAATAACTTTAAAAATCGAAAAGAACTGGCAGCTCATTGTGAGAAGCAGATATTAAGTGGTTTAAATCAAAGCATAAAAGTTAATTAAATGAGCCATTCAACTTTTTTTGTAAAATCTTATGGATGCCAAATGAATATTTACGATAGTGAAAAAATAACTTCAATTTTAGAAAATAAAGGTTTGAAGCTAAATAAATATGCTGAAGATGCTGATCTGATTGTATTTAATACATGTAATATTAGAGATAAGGCCGCCCATAAACTCTATTCTGATATTGGAAGAGTAAATAAATATAAGAAGGAACAAACTATTGCAGTTGTCGGTTGCGTAGCCCAGGCTGAAAACTCAGAAATGTTTAATAAAAATAAGTCGATTGATATAATTTTGGGGCCACAAAGCTATCATTTACTGCCACAAATGATTGATGATTTAAATAAATACCCGAAACAGCTCAACACTGAATTTATTGTAAATGAAAAATTTGATTATCTAAGTGAACAAAAAAGAAAGCAAGGTGTTTCATCATATATAACCATTCAGGAAGGTTGTGATAAATTTTGTTCGTTCTGTGTTGTTCCTTACACAAGAGGACCAGAGTACTCTCGTCCTTTAGAATCAATATTAAAAGAAGTAAATGTTCTTACTAATAATGGCGCAAAAGAAATTGTTTTACTTGGTCAAAACGTTAATGCTTATGAGTTTATTAACAATGGAGTAAGAGTAAATATTTCTGATCTTATAGAAGAAATTAGTAAAAATGAAAATGTGAAAAGAATTAGATATACAACCTCGCATCCAGTAAATATGAGTGATGATTTAATTAATATACATGCTATAAATGATAAACTTATGCCATTTATTCATTTGCCTGTTCAGTCTGGTTCAGAGTCAATTTTAAAAAAAATGAACAGAAAATATGATCCCAATTTTTATCGAAGAACTATCGATAGGTTAAAGAAAGTAAAACCAGATATAGAAATATCTTCAGATTTTATTGTTGGCTATCCAGGTGAAACAGATCAAGATTTTAATGATACATTAAAACTTATTGATGATATTGAGTTTACCCAATCTTATTCATTTATTTATAGTTCAAGACCTGGAACTAAGTCATCGACAGAAATCGA
>CABYLU010000028.1 GCA_902519835.1 uncultured Pelagibacteraceae bacterium | reverse complement strand
ATCATTTGAGCCACCATTTTTCTGGAGTTTCTGAATAATTAATAGTTTCCTCTATATTTCTAGCAACATTGAGTAACTTTTGTTCTTCAAATGAATTTGTTATCAATTGTAAGCCAATTGGCAAATTATTTTCATCATTTGCGTAGGGGATAGATATACCTGGTAAACCCGCTAGATTTACAGGAACAGTAAAAATATCATTTAGATAGTTTTGTACTGGATCAGAAGGCTCATTAGCAATTTCGAATGCAGTTGAAGGTGTTGAAGGAGTGAGAATTGCGTCAACTTTTTTAAAAGCTTCAACGTAATCACTTTTTATTAATGATCTAATCTTTTGAGCTTTAATATAATAAGCATCGTAATACCCTGATGATAACACATATGTTCCAATCAGTATTCTTCTCTTTACTTCATCACCAAATCCTTCTGATCTCGTTTTTTCATACATATCAATGAGATCATTTCCTTTAACTCTCAGTCCATATCTCACTCCATCATAGCGAGCTAAATTTGATGAAGCTTCTGCAGGTGCAATAATATAGTAAGCAGGTAAAGCGCTCATTGTATGGGGTAAGCTAATATCTACTATTTCTGCTCCATTAGTCTTGAGTAGATCTGCACACTCATCCCAGCTTTTTTGAGTACTTACTGGAAGCTTGTCGCTTCTAAATTCCTTTGGTATTCCAATCTTCATACCTTTTATGTCTGAATTTAAATTTTCATAATAATTTTCTTTTGGATTTACCGAAGAAGTTGAGTCCTTTTCATCATGACCCGATATAATGTCTAATAAAATTGCAGCGTCTTCAACGGTCTTTGTAATTGGCCCTGCTTGATCTAATGAAGATGCAAATGCAACTATTCCCCATCTGGATACTCTTCCATATGAAGGTTTTAAACCAACAGTACCTGTAAAAGAAGCTGGCTGTCTAATTGAGCCTCCAGTATCTGTTCCAAGAGAGGCTACACAAAGATCACCTGAAACTGCTGCCGCTGACCCTCCAGATGAACCTCCTGGAACAAGCTCATTATCAGAGTTTACAGATTTCCATGGATTCTTAACCGAACCAAAAAAACTAGTTTTGTTAGTTGAACCCATTGCAAATTCATCACAATTTAGTTTACCCAAACTAATTAAGCCTGCATCATCACAATTTTGAGTTACTGTAGACTCATAATTTGGAACAAAGTTTGATAAAATTTTACTTGATGCAGTAGTAGCCACACCCTTCGTACAAAATAAATCTTTTACTCCAATTGGAATTCCGTCGTACTTACTTCTGAGATTTTGACTTTTTCTTCTTTCGTCAGACTTTTCAGCATCAATAAGAGCTTTCTCTTGTGATATAGTATTATAGCAATTTAACTCTTTACCATTTTCAATATTTTTTAAATACTCTGTAGTTGCCTCTTTCGAAGATATTTTATTATTTTCCAAAAGAACTGCCAGCGATTTTAATGTATAACTATCTTTCATTATTCGATCACTTTTGGAACAACAAAAAAGTCCATTTCTTTTTCAGGTGCATTTTCTAATATATCTTCAGCACTATTCTTAGTATCCACTTTATCATCTCTAACTTCTAATTTTTGATTAAGGGAATTAGATGTTGGATCAACTTGATCAGTTTTAATTTCTTTTAACTGATCAACAAATTCTAAGATTGAATTAAGATCCTTACTAAGATTATTGAGTTTATCGTCACTGATTGAAATTCTTGCTAACTTTCCAAGCTTTAAAAGACTTTTCTTATCAAATTCCATATTTATATGAGGTACTAACTTAAATTAATGTATGATATACAGTCAAAAAATGACTAATGAAACAAAAAAAGAAGTAGATATTGCAGAATTTAAGTCATTAGTGGAAAGTAATCATAAAATTCTAGGATTGGATATTGGCAGTAAAAGAATTGGAGTTGCAATTTCTACATCGGATATGACGGGGGCTTTACCATTAAGAACTATTAAATATTCAAACATGAAAGACTTTCTGAAAGAATTAAATGAGCTAGTTAAACTTCACGACGTTAAAGCCCTCATCATTGGACTGCCATTAAATATGGATGGAAGTGAGGGAAAAAGTGCTCAATCAATCCGTGATAAATCAAGAGCTATAAGTTTGTCTCTACATATTCCCTATTCTTTTTGGGATGAAAGACTTTCTACTGTTGCTGTGGACAGGTTATACATAGATAATTCTAAAAGCAGAAAAAAAGCCCATAATGAAAAAAAAGAAATTGATAGTCTCGCTTCAGCATTTATCTTGGAAGGTGCATTAAATTATATTAAAAGAATGAATTAATGCTTGAAAACATTAAAATCCCTAAAATCTCTCAAACCCATCTGCATGGCATAAAAAATCTCAGCACTGAGGATATAAATAATATTTTAGAACTCAGTAAAATTTTCAAAGAGCACAACAAGGAAAAGGATAAAAAAATACCGATCTTAAAAGGTAGAACAATTATAAATCTTTTTTTTGAGCCCTCTACAAGAACACTAATTTCTTTTGAAATAGCTGCTAAAAGATTAGGCGCTGATGTAATTAATATGAATATTGAAGGATCTTCATTAAGAAAAGGTGAAAGTTTATTTGATACTGCTCAAACTTTAGGAGCAATGAACCCTGATCTTGTAATTATCAGACATGGAGAAAATGATGCCTCAAAAGAAATTGCTAAAATATTAGAATGTCCTGTTATAAATGCTGGAGAAGGTGTTAATGAACACCCCACACAAGCATTGCTTGATGCTTATACAATCATGAATCACAATCGAAAGCTTAATGATATCACAGTTTCAATATGTGGTGATCTTGAACATAGTCGAGTAGCAAGGTCAAACTACTATCTTCTAAATAAAATGAAATCAAAAGTTAGATTCGTATTTCCTGATTATTTTAAACCAAAAGATTTAGATAAATATGATGTTGAAACATTCACAAATTTAGAAGAAGGCATAAAAGATGCTGACATAGTGATGATGCTTAGAATCCAAAATGAAAGAATAAAAGATTTAAATCTTCCATCAGCAGACGATTATTTTAGAAGTTTTGGACTTACTTATGAAAAGTTAAAATTAGCAAAGCCTGAAGTACTAGTGCTTCACCCTGGTCCAATAAATCGAGGTGTAGAAATAGAGAATGAACTAGCTGATGATGTAAACAAATCAGTGATAACTGAACAGGTTGAAAATGGAGTAGCTGTTCGGATGGCTTGTTTGTCAATTATGGTAAAATGATATTCGAGATAATTTTAATAATTTACTTTTCCTACATTCTAGGATCAATCCCAACTGGTATTTTGGTATCAAGGTTATTCAATTTAGGGGAGCTTAAAAGTATTGGCTCAGGAAATATTGGGGCTACGAATGTATTAAGAACAGGAAACTTTTCAGCTGCAGGAATTACACTATTAGTTGATTTTTTTAAAGCGTTAATACCAATAACCCTTACTCTGGCAATCAATGATAATTTACTTTTTATATCTGGAACTTTTATTCTATTTGGTCATATATTTCCTATATGGCTTGATGATTTAAAAGGAGGTAAAGGATATGCTTCTTTTATGGGAATTATATTTGCAGTTAACTTTTATTTATTTTTAGCTCTTGGAGTAAGTTGGATTATAATATTTGTAATTTTTAGATATTCGTCACTAGCAAGTTTGCTTTCCGCAAATTTAATTTCGTTAATTTCATTATTTTATTTTGATCTCAATGTTTCTTTTATGTGTTTAATTATAAATCTAATTATAATCTTTTCTCATCATGAAAATATAAATCGCTTATTAAAGCGTGAAGAAAAGAAATTGTATTAAGCCTTATATTCTGCCAATTATAAAATATTTTTTGTGAAAATTTGACAAAGCTTACAAAAATATATTAAAGAGCGCGTTTATAAGGATATGAATTTAGTAATAGTAGAAAGCCCAGCTAAGGCTAAAACAATAAATAAATACTTAGGAAGTGAGTTCAATGTACTTGCAAGCTTTGGTCATGTTCGTGATTTGCCATCTAAAAATGGCTCGGTAGATCCAGAAAATAATTTTGCTTTTGAATGGGAAGTTTCTTCAACTTCAAAGAAACATATGAAAGAAATTTATGATGCCAGCGCTGATGCATCTACTCTTTATCTTGCAACTGACCCGGATAGAGAAGGTGAAGCAATTGCATGGCATATTGTTGAGCTATTAAATAAGAAAAAATTATTAAAAGATAAAACTGTCAAGAGAGTGGTCTTTAGTGAGATCACAAAAAATGCAGTAAAAAATGGAATTGCCAATCCAAGAGATATTGACACTGATCTTGTAGACGCCTATTTAGCTCGAAGAGCACTGGATTATCTATTTGGCTTTAATTTGTCACCAGTATTATGGAGAAAGTTACCGGGAGCTAAATCAGCAGGAAGAGTTCAATCAGTTGCCTTAAGATTGATATGTGAACGTGAACTTGCCATTGAGTCTTTCGAACCTGAAGAGTATTGGAAAATTAAAGGCAATATAAAATTTGAGCATGGTTTTAATATAGAGGCAAATTTACTATCAGTAGAAGGCAAAAAAGTAGAAAAATTTAGCTTTAAGTCTGAAGATGATGCGAAAAAAATTGTAAATTTATTCTCGGATAATAAATTTGAAATAATAGATATTACAAAAAAACCAGCATCGAGGAATCCGGAACCACCTTTTTCTACCTCAACACTTCAACAAACCGCATCAAGTATATATGGTTTTGGCGCCTCTCGAACAATGCAAATTGCACAAAAATTATTTCAAGGTATTGAAATTAATGGTGAAACAGTTGGTTTAATAACTTACATGCGTACTGATAGTACTGATATATCTAAAGAAGCCATTGAAACGTATAGAAATTATTTGAAAAAAAATTTTGAGAATGGGTATTGCCCTAATGAAGTAAGAACTTACAAATCAAAAAAAGCTAAAAACGCTCAAGAAGCTCACGAGGGAATTCGACCTACTGATATTGAATTAACACCTGATCAGGTTTCAAAATATTTAGATACAGATAGCTTAAAATTATACTCGTTGATATGGAAAAGGGCACTTGCAAGTCAAATGAGTTCTGCTGTGTTTGAAAGAACGGCTATTGATATCAGCTCTGAAAAAAATGAGTTAAAACTGAGAGCAAACGGTTCTGTGGTAAAATTTGATGGGTTTTTGAATATTTATAGTGAGTTTAAAGTAAAAAGTGATGAACAAATTAAAAAAGATGAAAACGAGGATGATGAAGATGAGGTTACATTGCCCGCTATTTCTAAAGGAATGAAGATAGAGTCAGTTTCACCAACAGAAACACAGCATTTTACTCTTCCACCCCCTAGATACTCTGAGGCAAGTTTAGTAAAAAAGTTAGAAGAATTGGGAATAGGAAGACCCTCAACTTACGCAAGTATAATATCTGTTCTAAAAACAAGAAATTATGTTGAACTTGATAAAAATAGGTTTGTACCTGTTGATAGAGCAATATTGATAACAGCGTTTCTTAAGGGATTTTTCTCAAAGTACATTGATTATGAGTTTACTGCTGGAATGGAAGAATCACTTGATGAAATTACATCTGGAAAAATAAAATGGACTGAATTCTTAGAAAATTTTTGGAAAAATTTTTCTACAAATGTAGGTGATGTTACTGATTTGAGAATTACTAATATATTAGATAATTTAAATGAAATTCTTAAGTCCCATATATTTGAACAAAAAGAAGAAAGTAACGGAGAAAAGGCAATATCAAGAAGTTGTCCTTCTGAAAACTGTGAAGGCGAACTAAGTCTTAAAGTAAGTCGATTTGGAGCGTTCGTAGGCTGTTCCAACTATCCCGATTGTAAGTTTACCAGGCCTATCTCTCATAAAAAAATTAAAGAAGCATTTGAAGACACAATTCTTGGAAAAGATGCCGAGTCAAAACAGGATATTAAATTATTGAATGGAAGATTTGGACCATACGTTCAGCTTGGTGAAGTAGTTGAAAAAGAAAAACCAAAGAGAGCCTCAGTGCCTAAAGGAATTTCCCCCTCTGCAATTGATTTAGAGAAAGCTCAGTATTTATTAAGTTTACCAAGAGAGATAGGTGGTCATCCTGAAACAGGTGAAATTATTACTGTGAATTATGGCCGCTATGGTGGTTACATTAATTGTGGTGATAAAAATGCTAGCCTTGAAGATAACTCTGAAATTTTTGATATTGGTATTAATAGAGCAGTTTCTCTGCTTGCTAAAGCAAAGCCTGGTAGACTTAAAAGTTCATCTGAAATCAAAACTTTAGGAGAACATCCTGATGATAAAAAACCAATCAAAGTGATGAAAGGGAAGTTCGGACCATATATTAAATATAAAAGTATTAATGCCACAATTCCCGATAATATTGACCCTGAGGAAATTCTAATGGAAGAAGCTATTGATTTGATTGAAAAAAAACTAGAAAAAACAGGTAAGAAAAAGAAAAAATCTTCTAAAAAATAAAAAAACCTGTATCTTTATAATCTTTACAAAAATTAAATTATTAACAAGTTGAAAGGTTAACTATGGCTCTCGCTCTAAATGATGTGATGGAAAAAAAATCATCTCTGGATTTTAAAAATCAGGCTTTTATTAATGGAAACTATATAAATTCAGTAACAGGCAAAACGTTTGAGAGCATTAGCCCTATTGATGGATCAATAATAACTAGCATTTCAGAATGTGACGTTGACGACATTAACTTAGCTGTCAAAGCTGCGCGCGATGTATTTGAAAAAGGGTCATGGTCGAGAATGGCTCCTTCAAAAAGAAAAAAAATTCTCTTTAATTTCGCTGACTTAATGAAAAAAAATATTTTAGAGCTTGGTTTGCTAGAAACTTTAAACATGGGTAAGCCTATAACTAGGGCGACAGGCGATATAGCGGCATGTATTAATTGTACAAAATGGTATGCTGAGGCAATTGATAAACTTTACGATGATGTGGCTCCAACAAGTGATAATTTGATTGCCACTATCACAAAAGAACCTCTGGGTGTAGTTGGAGCAGTAACTCCTTGGAACTTTCCCTTATTAATGGCTTGTTGGAAATTTGCTCCTGCGTTGGCAACTGGAAATAGTTTCATTTTAAAGCCTGCAGAACAATCACCGTTATCTGCATTAAGAGTTGCTGAACTAGCAATGGAGGCTGGTATTCCAGAAGGAGTCTTCAATGTAGTACCAGGTTATGGTCCTACTGCAGGAAAAGCATTAGGAACTCACATGGATGTTGATAAACTTGGATTTACTGGATCTACTGAAGTTGGAAGATATTTTTTATCTTACGCAGGTGAGTCTAACATGAAGAGGGTTTCACTTGAGTGTGGAGGAAAGTCTCCAAATATAATATTTGCAGATGCACCTGATTTAGACCACGCTGCAAAAATGGCAGCTGATGGTATGTTTGGCAATAGTGGTCAGGTATGTGATGCACCCTCAAGGTTGCTACTTCAAAAATCGATAAAAGACGAATTTTTAGAAAAGGTCGTAAGCTACTCTCAACCATGGATGCCAGGCAACCCGTTTGATCCAAATACTTTAATGGGCTCAATTGTCGATAAAACCCAAACTGAAAGAATCATGAATTATATAGATAAAGGCAAATCTGAAGGTGCGAATGTTATAACTGGAGGTGATCAGGTGCTTAAAGACTCAGGTGGCTACTACGTCAGCCCAACGGTCTTTAAAGATGTTCAAAATTCAATGACCGTTGCTAAAGAGGAAATTTTTGGACCAGTATTATGTGCCATAGATTTTGAAAATGAAGATGAAGCTCTTCAAATAGCAAATGATACTCATTATGGACTTAATGCAATGATATGGTCTAATGACTTAAATAAAGTACATAAACTTGCAAAAAGAATTAAAAGTGGGAAAGTTCTGATAAATAGTTTGAGCGATGGAGATATGTCTTTACCTCACGGTGGATACAAGCAGTCAGGTTCTGGGAGAGATAAATCTCTAGAAGCTCTTGGCCAATATACTCAAACAAAACTTACATTGATAGAAATTAAATAATTAGTGTCACATAAGCTATCTGATGGCCTTCAAAAGCAAATAGGCAAAGCTACTCTTTTAAAGAATAAACCACTGCTTATAACTGATGCTGATGAAGTTTTATTAAATTTCGTAAAATGCTTTGAAAATTATTTAGAAAAAAAAGGGTTTTGGTATGACCTAACTTCATACGCTCTATTTGGAAATATAAAACAAAAAGGAACTAATGAAGTTCTATCTAATGAAGTTATACTTGAATATTTAGACGATTTTTTTCGAACAGAATCAAAAGATATAACTTTTGTTGAAGGATCAATACACTTTATCAATAAACTTCTGGAATCTAATTTTCAGATTTTAGTGCTGACTAATATTCCATTCAAATATTTGGATGATAGAAAGTATTGTTTTCAAAAGAATGGTCTTAATCTTCAAATAATAGCTGGAAACGGACCAAAAGGGTTGGTAATTAAAGAATTAATTAAAGACTTTAATGAAAAAGTTTTTTTTATTGATGATTTAGCTCCCCACATATCCTCCGTAAAAGAAGAAGTATCAAGATCTAAAACTATTCATTATATATCTGATGAACGATTATCTAAACTTGCAGTTTCGCCGAAAGAAGCAGATTTTCGTGCATATAGTTGGAAAGATATATATAATTTTCTTATTAATGAAGTTAGCGGATAAAATACTCGAAGTAGAAAAAGATTATAAGCAATTCAAGCTTGTAACTCTTGGGAATTATTTGCCTTTTAAAAAAATAGGTAACTTGGTTTATGTATCTGGGCAACTTCCTATAAAAGATGAAAAAATTATAACTGGCAAAGTTCCATCAGAAACTGATATTAAGGAGGCAACATATGGATCACGAATATGTATGCTTAATACTTTGTCTATATTAGATCAACTAAACCCATCATGTGAACTAAATGATTTTAATTGTATTCATGTTGCTGGTTACGTAAATGCTGATCATTCATTTTCTGACCATCCTCTAGTGATCAATGGTGCATCAGATGTTGTTTGCGATATTATGGGAGAAAAAGGAAAGCATTCAAGAATTGCGGTGGGAGCAAACTCTCTTCCAAAAAATGCTAGTGTTGAAGTTGCATCAATATTTGAAATTCTGAAATAATGAGTCCTTTTCTTGATCGTCCGATTGCCCATAGAGGGCTTCATGATAAAAAATTAATCATTGAAAATTCTTTGGAAGCATTTGAAAACGCAATGAAACACAACCTTGCAATAGAATGTGATATTGTCTTATCTAAGGATAAAGAAATTATAGTATTTCATGATTACGATTTAAAAAGGATGTGTGGAATAAATTCTAATATTAATGATCTAAGTACAAACGAAATAAGAAAACTGAAGCTTTTAGACACAGATTGTAAAATACCTTCGCTTGATGATATGCTGCATTTAGTGGATGGCCAAACACCTATATTAATTGAAATAAAATCTGGTTTTAATCCTGAAATTGAAGAAAGATTGATCGAAATAATTAGAGCTTACAATGGAGAAATTGCTTTACAGTCATTTGATTATAAAATGTGTGAATGGTTTAAAATCAATGCACCATTTTATAAAACAGGCCTAATAACCAGTAA
>CABYLU010000027.1 GCA_902519835.1 uncultured Pelagibacteraceae bacterium | reverse complement strand
AGGATTGAAGTAATCATTACATTTATCCCTACAGACTTTCCAGAACCTGTTGTCCCAGCAATTAGAAGGTGCGGCATATTTTCTAAATTAGCAAATTTAGCATTTCCACTAATATCTTTACCAAGAGCTAAAATTAAATTTTTTTCATTGTTTACAAACTGTTCATTTTTAAAAAGCTCACTTAAATAAACAGGATTTTTAATGGAATTTGGTATTTCAATTCCAATGACATTTTTACCTGGAATGATTGCAACACGAGCTGACATCGCGCTCATATTTCTTGCTATATCATCTGATAATGAAATTATTTTTGAGGCTTTAATACCTGGTGCAGGTTGTAGTTCATACATGGTGACTATTGGACCTGGTGAAACTGCAATAATTTCACCGTCAATCTTAAAATCAGTCAAAACATTTTTTAGCTTTTCAGCGTTTATTTTAAGTTCATCATGATTAATGGCATTATCTTTACTGATTTCTGGTTTAGATAAAAAATTTATATCTGGCGCTTTATATGACTCTACATCAAAGACTATTTCGTCTTGCTGACTCACTGTTTCATCATGAGTTACTTCATTACCATAAGTTGAAACCGGTTCATTTTTTAATGACTCGAAATCAATTTTAGGCTCAAGGCTTTTACTTTTGAAAGTGCTCTCAGATGAAATTTTTTGAACTGGCTGCTTAAAGAAATTTAGATAAACTAGGCTCACTATTTTTCTAACATAAGCAACTAAGACTTTAATTAATTGAGATACAACTTTTAAAAACTTATTCCATTCATCTAAATTTAAGCCCATTGTGAAGTAAAATGACGTTAGAAAAAAAATAAAAATGATTGTGGCGAATAAATAATTCAAATAAACGCTAGTCAGCAAGTTAGTTTCATTGATAAAAATAAGTGACTGGGTCGCAATAAATCCATTTGAAATCGGTATGTTTACCGTTTCAAAAAAAAGAGCAAGTAAATAGACTGTGATTGGTAACAATAAAAAATTAAGTGCAAACAGTTCTAAGTTTTTAGAAAAAAAAAGTTTATATGCCCAGCTAGTCAGTACAATGCAAATGAGAAAGCTACCATATCCAAAAAATTGTATCAGTACTTCGGATATGTTTGCTCCAACATATCCACCAATATTTTTTACTTCATAGTTATTTGCATTTAGAATGCTGGGGTCAAAACTCGAATAACTTACTATTGATACAAGTATAAATGTGCTTAATAATATTGACGCAACACCACTTATTTCAAGTAACCGATTGAATAAAAAAAGTTTAATAGAGTTAGGTAAAAGCTTCATTATTTAACAAATAAAATAAAAATGTTGAGATTCTATTAGTATTTGATTCATCTTGTTATTATATAGTTTCTTAAACAATTAACTGACTAAATTATTAAAATAATAAATGAAATATGAGTTTACTATATTTGGGTTTGGTATTTCAGCTAAAATAACATCATGCCTTTTAGCCAGAAATGGATTTTCAGTCTGTCTAATTTCTGATAAAGATCAAAAAAAAGAGATATCTAATACTAACCTTGTCACATTCTTATCTACAGGTTCACTAAATTATCTGTCTTCCATGTTACCAAATATAAAGCTATTTGAGGAACACCCTGAAATTAACTCTATTCACTGTGAATTAAACAGCCTGAGAGCAAATAAATCTCAGTCCATAAAGTTTAATCATGGAAAAAATCAAAATCTCGGAAAAATTATAAGAAACACAGACTTAGAAAAATACTTAGATCAAGAGATAGGCCAGTTAAAAAATATAAATATTATTCATGGAAGCTATCCATCCGTGGTTGAAAATAAAAAAGATGGAATTAAACTTAAACTTAATAATGGAGAAGAAATAGACACTGATTTATTTATATTATCATCAACAAAAAATAATATTGCTGAACATATAAATATTGATTTTATTAAAAAAGACTTAGAAAAGAGTGCTATCTCTATAAATATTAATGGTGATATTAAAAATGCAAATTGTGCATTTCAAAAATTTACCTCTGATGGACCTTTAGCTCTATTACCCTATTCAAAGAATGAAGCTTCCATTGTTTGGTCATTAAAAAGAGACTCAAAAATATTGCAAAAAGATAATGAAGAGCTTTTGCAAGTTATCACTAAACACCTGAGTGAACAGGTTTCTTCAATTAAGATGACAAGCAATGAAAAACATAAGCTTCAATTTGTCTATGCCAAAAATCTTGTATACAAAAATACAGTATTGCTAGGTAATATTGCTCACAATATACATCCTATTGCTGGCCAAGGACTTAATTTAAGCATTAAAGATATAGCTGTGTTTGTAAACCTGATTAAAAAATATAGATCTTTAGGATATAAGCTGAATGATCAAATGGTTTTGGAAGAGTTTGAAACGAAAAGAAAAGTGGATAACACAGCATACTCTTTTGGTACATTTTTACTCGATGATATATTTTCAAGTAAGAACAACTTTGTGAATTATACAGCCCGAACAGGTTTGGGTTTAGTTGAAAAGATTAAAAATCTCAAACAGCTATTTATAAGAAGTGCTACAGGTGAGGATTTTTATAAAGCTCTTTAATGGAGCTGATCGCTTTTTTCTCCAGAAAGATCAAAAATATACGATTGATAGAGAGCTTCAAGTGCATGACCTCTCGTGATCAATGTTTTTGCTTCAAGAAGAAGTTGTTTTTCTTCGGGAGTGAAAGGAACTAATATTCCTGAATAATTTATCAACTGCTCAGTCGGAGTTTGTTTTATAATTTCCCAGTCAGCTAAAATCTTTCTATGTTCTAGATAACGTTTAACCAAAGCCAAAAGTTTTGATCTATCAATGCTGTCACTGTTTTGACTTTGAGTATCAGTCTTATAATTATCATAGTTGGCTAGAACTTGTCTGTAAGGCGTGGTTACATCTAATTCCTCATCAACTTCAAATCTTACAACACCTGATAATGTAATTAAATATCTGCTATCCTCAGCTTCATTAAATGATGAAATACGACCAACACAACCAACTTTTTTTAGAGATTTATTTCCAGCTTCTTGACTTTGCGACGCGGGCTGTATCATGCCTAAAAGGCGACCTGGGCTTGCAAGTGCATCATCTATCATTTGAACATAACGTGGCTCAAAGATATTTAAGGGTAGCTGCGTGCCTGGGAAAAGAACTGCTCCAGTAAGCGGAAATATCGGGATTTTTCTTGATAGTTCCTGAATATTGACGTTTTTCATATCGTTATTGATAATACATTACTTATTAAAATAATGAAATAATCCGCTTATCTTGAAAAACAAGGGATTTTCTATTAGAAACTTGTCTATTACGCGAGTGTAGCTCAGTGGTAGAGCGAAACGTTGCCAACGTTTAGGTCGAGGGTTCGACTCCCTTCACTCGCTCCATGGATCAAATTTTGTGAGAATTCATCAACAGAAAAAATTAGAATTTCTATTTAAAAAGCTATTCGGCTTTTCAGAACCTTACTTACTAAAAAGAAGAGCGACCAGGTATTTCAAAAAGAATACTGAAAAAGAGATTAGGGTTCTAGATAAATTAGTTGATGGTTCTAAAGCATCAATAGATATTGGCGTCTATCGTGGAGTATATTCTTATTTTTTGTCAGACTTATGTAAATATGTTTATGCCTTTGAAGCTAATCCACTTCTGTATAGTAAGCTGGTAGATGGCTTTAAATACAAAAAAAATATTAAAATAGAAAATGCTGCAGTTTCTTCTGAAAGTGGTGAAGCTGAGCTTAGAATTCCCATCAGAGATATAGCGGCAAGTTTTGACAATGAAGAGAAATATAAACTTGGCACTGCTACAATTCATAAATCTAATAATCTTGAAAATGAAAAATTTGAAACTATTAAAGCTATAAAAAAAATATCTTTAGACGAATATAATTTTGAACATAAAATTGGTTTTATAAAAATTGATGTTGAAGGGCACGAATTAGAAATCTTAAATGGCGCTAGAAAATTTATTGCACAAAACATGCCTACGATGTTAATTGAAATCGAAGAACGCCATTCAGGAATTCAGCCTCATACTGCAATCAACGAAATAGAACAACTTGGTTATAAGTGTTTTTTTATTAATGAAAACTTTACCTTACAAGCCACTAAAAACTCCAAAGACTTACAAAACAATAACTTTATTTTTATTCCAAACTAAAAAATTAACATACAGAATTGGTTTAATTGTATATTCTCTAATTTATGAGAGCTTCAAAACTAGGTCGATATTCATGGACGATGTTTGATTGGGCAAATCAGCCTTTCTATACATTGATCATGACATTTGTCTTCTCCGTTTACTTTACAGATGTCTTTATAACTGGCGACGATGGTGCTCAAAAATTAACACTCACACAAACAATTTCAGGTCTAGCTATTGCTCTCTTAAGTCCAGTCCTTGGGTCCATTACAGATATAAAAGGAAACCGAAAACTATTAATGGGAATAACTTCTGCATTGTTTGTTCTTGGTATGGCTTTACTTTGGTATTCACCTCCAGGCGCGCCTGACGGTATTTGGCTCGTGATGTTTGGTTTAATACTTGCATCCGCAATGGTTGGATTTTCAGAAGTCTTTAATAACTCAGTTCTAGCAACGATCGAAACTCCTGAAAATTCAGGTTGGTTAAGTGGTATGGGTTATGGAGTTGGTTATATCGCAGGTCTTATTGCATTAATTTTATTTTTAGTAATATTGGTTTGGCCTGGAGGTGAAACTGAAAATTTATATGGTTTGAATACAAGTGAATATGAACACATAAGAATCGTAGGACCACTATGCGCAATTTGGTATGCTGTTTTCATTATTCCTTTGTTTTTATTTACCCCAGATCTTAAAAAAAATGATGTTACTGTTATCAATTCAGTAAAAATTGGTCTTACAAATTTTATTAATACTTTTAAAGAAGCTAGAAAGTATAAAAATATATTCACGTTCTTAATAACAAGAATGTTTTACCAAGATGCTTTGAATGCCCTGTTTGTAGTGGGTGGGGTTTACGCAAGTCTTGTGGTTGGAATGTCGCTTACTCAAGTCTTAATACTTGGAATTATTTTAAATATCTTGTCAGGACCAAGTTCAATTTATGGAGGCTATTTAAATGATCTAATTGGTTCTAAAAATGTAATAAACTTATCTCTTTGGGGATTGCTAGTTTCAGGACTTTTAGGATTATCAATTGATAAAGATACAATATTTTATTTTTTTACAGTTAATGAATATTCAGATGGCGTTGAGGAATTTACATTTGGAATATTTAATTCTGTAAGTCAAGTTACATACATTTGTGTTGTCATTGGTATTTCAATTTTTTATGGCCCTGCCCAAACTGCATCACGAGCATTAATGGTTAAGCTTTCCCCACAAGAAAAGATGACTGAATTTTTTGGTCTTTATGCTTTTGCTGGAAAGTCAACGGCTTGGCTTGTCCCAGGACTGATGTCACTAATACTCGCTTTCACTGATAGTCTTCAATATGCAATGATCTCAATAGTATTTTTTAATTTGATTGGCATTATTGGCATGTATTTTGTGTCAGAAAAATGATCAAACAATATCTTCATTTAGTTTCTTCCACTAAATCTCAAATTATTATATTTGTACTACTTAATATCTGTGGTCTAATTTTTCTTTTTCTTCCACATAACATTTTTACAAATATGCTCGATCTTGAGCTTTATTATGGAAAAGAGAATGTTGTCAGAAATCTCAATGCAATAGGTCCTGATGGTCGAAGCGTCTATGTTCTCTCCTCACTTATACTGGATACGTTTTATCCTATTTTATATACTTCATTAATTCTCGGGGCTTACGTCAAATTATTAAAAAGTTCAAAAGCAATTTTATTTATACCATTAATTGCTTTTAGCTTTGATATTTTAGAAAATCTTCAGATTACGAGACTGGTCTTAAACTTTCCAAATATTAACGAAACACATGTGTTCCTAGCTAGCATGTCCACTTCATTTAAGTGGATTGCTATTTCAATTGCTATTTCAGTTTTAATTTATGGAATAATAAAAAGAAGAAAGAAATAGATCTCTCAATGTTCAAAAAAAAAATCCAGAAGCTAAGAAAAAGTTTTTTAAGACGGTTTTTATTTTTAATAAAAAAAGAAAAATTATCATTCAAACTAAATAATATTCAACTTTATCTTGATATAAGAGACTCAATCGACCGTGAAATTTTTTTTACGGGTTATTATGAAGAAAAACAGATTCAATACTTAGTTGAAAATATAAAAAAGTATAACATTAAACGTTTTATTGATGTTGGAGCGAACATTGGCGTCTACGCTTTAACGATAGCAAATAGTATTCCAAATATAACAATTGACGCTTTTGAACCGCATAAAGGAGCTTTCGAACGAATGGAAGTGAATGTTAAGCAAAATAATTTTTCTAACATTATAAAGTGCCATAACCTTGCTCTGTCCGATGAGAATAAAGAAGGTTACCTTTTGGCCAGTTCGAGGTTTGGAGAATACCAATCTGGTGGTGCAAAATTAAGTTCTGAAGGAAAGATGAAAATAAAACAGGTATGCGGAGATAATGTTCTTAAGGATTTAAATAAAACAATCGCAGTTAAAGTTGATGTAGAAGGACTGGAGTTATTAGTTCTACAAGGACTTGTTAACTTATTCACAAATAATCGTATTTTTTTACAAATTGAAATTTTTGATCAGAAGTTTGTTAAAACTTCAAGTTTTCTTGAAGAACACAATTTTAAATTAATAGAAAAGGGAACATTCACTCACCAAGACACAGTTAAAGACTATTTTTATATTAATTTTTAATGTCTGAAGTGTCTTACACCAGTAAATACCATTGAAATACCTGCTTTATTCGCAGCTTCGATCACCTCATCATCCTTAATAGAGCCTCCAGGTTGAATAACCGCTTTTGCTCCAGATGAAATTGTAACAAGCAGCCCATCAGCAAATGGAAAAAATGCATCTGAGGCAACCACTGAATTTTCAAGTGAGTTTTCTTCAGACTTTTCCATTTCACTATTTTTTTGTGAGGCAATTTTAGCACTATCAACTCTACTCATCTGCCCAGCACCAATACCAATTGTTTTTTTGTTTTTGACATAAATAATTGCATTAGACTTTACATGTTTGCAAACTTTAAATGCAAACAACATATCTTCAGTTTCGCTATCACTTGGTTTTTTTTCTGTAACAACTTTTAAGTCAGATTTATTTATATTCTCATCATCGTTCGATTGGACTAAAATTCCCCCTTCAATACTTTTAAAATTATGTGAGTTATTTTTTTTGTGTAATGAAGTTAAAATTAAAATACGTAAATTATTTTTTGTTTTGAAAATTGCTTTAGCTTCATCTGTAATGCCTGGTGCTATAATAACTTCAGTAAATATTTTTACTATTTGTTCGGCAGAATCTTTATCAATTGTTTGATTGAGCGCAATGATCCCACCAAATGCACTTGTCGTATCACACGAAAACGCTTTTGTGTAGGCTTCATGCAAAGTTGATCCACTGGCAACCCCACATGGATTTGCATGTTTGATAATAGCGACAGTTGGAGTTGCTTCCTCAAATTCTTTAATTAACTGTAAAGCAGCGTCAGCATCATTAATATTGTTATAACTTAATTCTTTTCCTTGTATTAATGTTGCTTGAGGAATACCCGAGTTTTGCATTGATGACTTATAGAGACTTGCAGATTGATGAGGATTTTCACCATATCGAAGCGTTGATGATAATTTTCCTGCAGTTGAAAATTTTGCTACCTTTTCATTTTTCCCTTGATAAAACCAATTACTAATAAGAGAGTCATAGTAAGCAGTGGTTGAAAAGGTTTTTGCTGCAAGTTTTTTTCTAAATTCTAAAGTTGTCGATCCTTTATTTTTCTTTATTTCTTCAATTAGCTCGTCGTAGTCGTCCGCATCAGTTATTACAGTGACAAATTTGTGGTTTTTAGCAGCTGATCTCAACATTGCCGGGCCACCAATATCTATATTTTCTATACAAATTTCCTCATTTTCCTCTGATTTTATCGTTTCTTCAAAGGGGTAAAGATTTACAATTATCAAGTCAATATCTTCTATTCCATGTTCTTCTTGAGACTGAACATGGTTCTTGTCATCTCTTTTTGAAAGCAAGCCTCCGTGTACATTTGGGTGTAAAGTTTTAACACGTCCGTCCATCATTTCTGGGAAATTAGTTAAAGTTGATACATCCGCCACATCAACACCCATTTCTGCAATTGCTTTTGCGGTACCACCTGTTGAAACTATTTTAATATTATGTTCTTTGAGCGATTGAACAACTTTTTCTAAACCTGATTTATCTGAAACAGAAATCAATGCGGTCTTAATTTTAATATCCAATTTAATGGCCTCTTAGTTTTTCAATATTATTTGCATACTCACTTGGACCACCTTTAAAGGTTGTGGTGCCTGCAACAATCATATCGGCCCCAGCATCAATTACTGATTGAACATTTTCAAAATTAATTCCCCCATCAACTTCTAAATGAATTTTTCTACCAGACTTATTAATTTCTTCTCTGAGGTTTGACAATTTATCAAGAGCTGTTGGAATAAATTTTTGACCACCAAAACCAGGATGAACACTCATGACTAAAATGAGATCAAGTTTATCCATAAAAGGTTTAACGACTTCCCATTCAGTATCCGGGTTGATTGCAAGCCCCGCTTTTACATTTAATAATTTAATTTTATTCAAACATGCTTCTGTATCATCTTTTGCCTCTGGGTGAACAGAAACAATATCTGCTCCAGCTTCAACAAACTTTTCAATATAAGGTTGTACAGGATCGATCATCAAATGAACATCAAACGGTAATGAAGATTTATCTCTAATAGACTTAACAATATCTGGACCAATTGTGAGATTAGGAACAAAGTGTCCATCCATTACATCTACGTGTATGTAGTCAGCCCCGGCTTGAGTGATATTCACAACTTCATCCCCTAATGATGAAAAGTCTGATGCTAGTATAGAAGGTGATATTTTAACCGACATTATTGTGAAGCATTATTTCTCTGTATAACAGAAAGGTTTGTTGTTTCCCACTGTTTTCATACTTTGATTAGCGATAAATAGAGATTACATTATAAATATGAACAATAAAAAAACAGAGGTTGTCGAAGGAAAAGAAGACAAGAAAACTGACACCAAACTACCTAAAAAGAAAAAAGAAATAGGTGGCGCAGATGGTCCAGAACCAACCCGTTTTGGAGACTGGGAAAAAAAGGGAATTACCTCAGACTTTTAGAATATCTTAGAGCTCTTGATCAAATTTTGATGGCTTCCAATCCTTTGGGGCCAGTTCTAAATCTTCAAATTCAAAAGCGGGTGCAACGGTGCATCCAATTAAGCTATATGCTCCAGTTGATTTCAAAGCAAACCAAGTTCCTTTTTCTACAGTGTACGTAAAATTATTATTAGATCCCATCTCATCAATTTTGAATTCTACACCGTCCTTTGATGTATATACGTTTAAAGGACTGCCTGAGTAAAAATGTAAAGTCTCAGTTTTTGTTATTCTGTGCCAGTGTGAGTTTTCGTGCTCTTCAAGTAAAAAATATATATGAGTGACATCATCATTTCTAAAAACCTCAACGTAATGACCTCCCTCTGGATGAGGAGTCATTTTGTGTTCTTCAATTAAGGCTTTGACAATATTTTTATCACTCACAAGAAACTACTTGTTCATTCGATTTTCAACAAGATCATTAACCACAGCTGGTTCCGCTAATGTAGATGTATCACCTAAATTACTGTAATCATTTTCAGCAATCTTTCTTAAAATTCTTCTCATAATTTTGCCTGATCGAGTTTTTGGAAGTCCGGGTGCCCATTGTATTAAATCAGGTGATGCGATTGGGCCAATTTCTTTTCTAACCCAGGCAACAAGTTCTTTATATAATTCATCTGACGTTTCTTCCCCTGCATTGAGCGTAACATATGCATAGATGCCTTGTCCTTTTATGTCATGAGGGTAACCAACAACTGCTGCCTCACTAACTTTTGGATGAGCGACGAGAGCTGACTCAACTTCTGCTGTTCCCATTCTGTGACCAGATACATTTATGACATCATCTACTCTTCCAGTGATCCAGTAATATCCATCTTCATCTCTTCTACAGCCATCGCCTGTAAAATATTTTCCATCGAATTGAGAAAAATACGTTTCAATGAATCTTTTATGATCTCCGTAAACTGTTCTCATTTGTCCAGGCCAAGAGTCTGCTAAGCAAAGAGAACCCTCGCAAGCGCCTTCAAGAATTTTTCCCTCCGCATCTAAAATTTCAGGTTTTACACCAAAGAAAGGCTTTGTTGCTGAACCTGGTTTTTGCGCAATGGCTCCTGGAAGAGGTGTTATTAAAATTCCTCCTGTTTCTGTTTGCCACCACGTATCGACGATTGGACATTTTTTGTCACCAACGACATTATAATACCACATCCACGCTTCTGGATTAATAGGCTCACCAACAGTCCC
>CABYLU010000026.1 GCA_902519835.1 uncultured Pelagibacteraceae bacterium | reverse complement strand
TAGAGTAGTTTTTCCTGAACCTGAGGGACCTGTAACTGCAATAAAATCACCACTTTTAACTTCTAGAGAAATATCCTTTAAAATAGATAAACTATTATTAGCTTGATAGTAAGATTTTGAAATATTTTTTAAAATTAGATTTGATTCAGACATTATTTAATATTCCTCTAATTTCTGTCTTAGAAGCTTTATAGGCTGGATATACAGTCGCTATTATTGATATAATTAATGAAAAGATAATGATTAATATAATTTGAATTAAATCAATACTGGTTGGCATTTTATCAAGATAATAAAACTCAGATGGAAATAAATTTAAATTAAATGTTGAATTTAGTAAATTTCTTATTGTATCGATATTTATTGTAAAAAGTATTCCAAGAATAGAGCCTATGATCGTTCCACTAAACCCGATAAAAGTACCGACTAGCAAAAATATTCTTAAAATTGAACTATCACTGCTACCAATTGTTTTAAGCACTGCTATTTCTCTATTTTTATTTTGTACTAAAATGAACAGGCTTGTGACAATATTAAATGCAGCAATTATGATAATAAGTGATAATACAAAGAACATTAATTCACGCTCCGTTGCTAACACTTCCCAAAAAGAGCTATTTAGATCAATCCAATCTTTTACTAAATAATCATTATTATAAATTTTAAGTAGATCACTCTTAACTTTTTCTACATCATTGATATCTTTTAAATGTATTTCAATGGTTGATATCTCATCATTGAGACTCAAGAGTTTTTGAACATTTGCAAGTGAAGTAAATGCAAAATTTTTGTCATATTCACTCATGCCAGAACTAAATGTAGCCGATACTACCATTTTGTGAGATCTTGGGATTTGACCTAGTGGAGTAGAAATCATTGAGGAAGAAGTGACTTTTATTTCGTCACCAGGTAATACACCTAGAGAAAATGCTATTTCTTCTCCTAATATTATTGAATTAGCAGTTAGCAGATTATCATTATTTAGATTATTAACGAATTCGTAAAATTTAATATTCTCATCATTGATCGATTTAATAACTATTCCATTGCTCTTATTAGCTGAACTTACTAAGGCTTGAATAGATATATTTCTATCAATAAATAATATTTCCTTAATTTCAGAAAGGCTTTGATCATTCTCAAAGTACGGTTCTATATTCTTAATATAAATATGGCCATTGAAACCAATAATTCTTTTTTTTAGTTCATCATGAAAACCATTCATTACAGACATCACAATTATTAACGTTGCAACACCAATACAAATCCCAATAAATGAAAGCCATGAAATGACTGATAGCAATCCGCCTTTTCTCAAAGGAACCAGGTACCTAAAAGCTATAAATCTCTCAAAATAATTAAATGGCACTTTGTTTAAACGTTCATTTCTTCTAGAAACTTACCTAATTTATCTAGGTTAATGAATTCTGTTTCTCCACTTTTTCTATTTTTATACTCTACTAGACCGTCCGATACAGCTTTGCTTCCTATTATAATTTGATGTGGTAAACCTATTAAGTCCATTCTAGAAAATTTTACTCCTGCGTTATCATTCTTATCATCAAATAAAACTTCAGATTTATCATCAATTTGATTGTAAACTTTATTAGCAATTGAGGAGGCTTCATCGTCTTTTGGTTTCAAGTTTATAACACCAAGTGTAAATGGTGACACTGCATCAGGCCATATTATTCCACTTTCATCATGGGAGGACTCTATTATAGCGCCCACTAAACGTGAAATTCCTATTCCATATGATCCCATGTGTACCGTTTTTTCTTTTCCATCAGAATCTAAAACATTTGCCTTCATTGAATTTGAATATTTTGTTCCAAAATGGAATATGTGACCCACTTCAATTCCTTTTGAATTCATTTGTTTTTCTTTATGAACTATTTCATCAAATTTAGCCTTGTCATGTTTCTCATCTGAAGCAGAATAATAACTTTTAAATTTTTCAACAATTGGATTTAGGTCGTCGTCATAGCTAATGTCAGAAATCTTATTTCCTTCATTAAGTATATTATTGTCAAAATAAATATCACTTTCCCCCGTATTAGAAATAATTATGAATTCATGTGAGAGATCTCCTCCAATGGGTCCTGTATCAGCAGCCATAGGTATTGCTTTGAGACCTAATCTTGCAAATGTTTTTAAATAACAAATAAAAAAACGATTATAAGTATCTTCTGATGATGCTGCATCAATATCGAAAGAGTAAGCATCTTTCATTAAAAATTCCCTACCTCTCATTACTCCAAATCTTGGCCTTAATTCATCTCTAAATTTCCACTGTATATGGTAGAGCAGCATTGGAAGCTCTTTATAGGATTTAACATTTCTTCTAAATATGTCTGTTATTTGCTCTTCGTTTGTCGGGCCATAAAGCATTTCTCTTTCTTGACGATCATTAATTCTTAACATTTCTTTTCCATAATCTTCATATCGTCCACTTTCTTTCCATAAATCTGCGGGTTGAATAGTTGGCATTAATATTTCATTAACTCCCGCCTTATTCTGTTCATCTCTGACGATGTTTTCGATTTTTTTTAAAACCTTTAACCCAAGAGGTAACCAAGAGTAAATCCCAGAACTTGATTGACTGATCATACCAGAGCGCAGCATAAGTTTATGAGAAACAATTTCTGCTTCGCTTGGAGACTCTTTTAATACAGGTAGAAAATAATTAGATAACTTCATTTATGTAAAAAAGCTTTAAGATATACATCAGAAAGCCTTCATTATTTAGAAAACTATATATGATAAACCAGATGACTATTGAAACAACTGTTGTAATTAAGAATTTTCTAAATAATTGTGGATTATTAGGCGCCCCAGGATCTTCCCCTTCTATATAGTTTCCTGGCCTCCTTTTTTTTATATTAATTGGGAGTGATATGAAAAAAATTAACCACCAAATTAATAAAAAAATGATAATTGAGCCAGTTATACCCAAGTTACACTTCTTCTAACTCTATAAGTGTTCCGTTACAGCTTTTTGGATGAAGAAAAACTACTGGTTTTCCGTGAGCACCAATTTTTGGTTTACCAGTTCCAGTTATTGATACTTCATGAGTGTTTAATTTATCTATAGCAGTATTAATGTCATTCACTTCCAGGCAAATATGATGCATTCCACCTTTTGGATTTTTATCAATAAAGTTTTGAATTGGAGACCCCTCACCTAGAACCTCTAACAATTCTATTTTTGTATTACCTAAATCTATAAATACTGTTGTTACGCCATGGTCGGGTTGTTCAACAGGATCAGAAACCTTTGCGCCAAAAATGTTTTTATATTGTTCAGCAGCTTCTTTTATATTTGGTACCGCAATAGCAATGTGATTTAATTTTCCAATCATACTAATTAAATATGAACAATACTTATGTTTGTCAAAGGTTTTTTGCGAGTATGCTTGAAAACAAAATTTCGCGATAATGTCTCGAGCTTTTGATATAGCTTTTTTTCTTTTTTTGATAAATTTGTCTTATCCTCAAAAAATTTATAAATTTCCTCTTCTAATAAATATACCATCTCATCATTCTCATATTCTTGATCGCTTACTATGCCACTGCTAATAATCAATGGGTTTTCTTTTAAATTCATTTTTTGATCAATTATACATGTAACATTCAATACACCATTGTAAGCCATTCTTTTTCTATCTTTAATGTGACTGCTTTCACTTTTTACTAATCTATTTCCATCAAAGTACTGTCTGCCAGAGTCACACTGATCAACTACGTATGGCGATCCAGGAGCAATTTGCAATATATCTCCATTAGAAATTAGCATAGGGAACTTTACACCCATTTCTTTCGCAAGATTTGAATGTCTTTTTAAGTGTCTGTATTCACCGTGAACTGGAACTGAAATTGCGGGTTTAATATTATCATACATATCAACCATTTCATCTAAGCATGGATGACCCGAGACATGTATATTTTCATCATACTCAGTTATAACATTTGCACCTAACTCTGAGAGACGATTAAACAATTGGAAAATTTTCTTCTCATTGCCAGGGATAATTTTTGATGAAAAAATAATAGTATCATCTAAATCAATATCAACATGAGGAAAATCTTGATTTGCAATTCGCATCATTGCGCCCCTTGGTTCACCTTGACTGCCTGTACAAAGGTACAAAACTTCTTCCCTCTTTTTTTTAACTGCTTCCTTTTCAGATAAAATAACATTTATATCATTGAGAATACCATTTTGCCTTGCGACACTTATCATGCGATGCATAGATCTGCCTAAGACGACTAACGATCTATTTGTCTCCTTTGCGGCATGGGCAATTGTTTCAAGTCTTGCTACATTTGAAGCAAAAGATGTTACAAAAACTCTATTCTTTATCCCTTTTATAACTTCAGTTAAATTATTTTTAACTTCTGATTCTGATCCAGATCTTCCTTTTGTTAAGACGTTTGTTGAATCACAAACCATTGCAAGAATATCTTTTGTGTTTGATTTGAGTTCGTTAAAGTCAATAGCTTTTCCTACAACTGGATCATCATCAATTTTCCAATCACCAGTATGATATATATTTCCTAGCTTTGTTTTTATGATAAGTGAATTTGGCTCAGGTATTGAGTGCGTCAGAGTTTGAAATTTTATATCAAAGGGTTTTATTTGTATTTCAGATGACAGATCTATTACATTCAAATAACCTTCATGATCCAATCCTCTTTCTTCAAATTTTAGTCTTATTATTGAAGCTGTAAATGGAGTAGCATAAATAGGACATTTTAAATCTGGCCATAGATACGCAAGACCTCCAACATGATCTTCATGAGCATGAGTTATTATAATTCCTGATAAATTATTTTTTCTTTCCTTTATAAAATCATGATCAGGTAAAATTATGTCTACACCTGGTGTGGTCTCATCCCCAAATGTGATGCCAACATCAACAATTAGCCATTTCATGTCATCAATCTCTTTACCGTATCCATAGAGATTCATGTTCATCCCAATTTCACCAGTGCCTCCTAAAGGCAGAAATACTAATCTATCACCTTTGCTCATTGTAATTTATTGCTTACGATTAAAAGACCTTCAAGAGTAAGATCTCTCTCAAAATAGTTAATACATTTAAGGTCATTTTCAAATAGTTTTGATAAACCTCCAGTTGCTATAGCTTTTGCATTAGAGCACTCGTGAGAAGTTTTTAATCTCTCAATCAAGCCCTCGATTAAACTAATATACCCCCAATAAATACCCGATTCCATTGCGGCAATTGTATGTTTACCAATTAATGTTTCAGGTTTTTTAAAAGTTATAAGTGGCAATAATGCTGCACCATCTGACAGTGATTTTATTGATAAGTTGACACCAGGACAAATTAACCCTCCAGAATATGCACCGCTCTTATCTACAACATCTAACGTGGTGGCTGTACCAAAATCTACAATTATGAACGGAGGTTCATACTTATTTATAGCCGCTATTGAGTTAATGATCCTGTCATCTCCAACTTCAGCTGGGTTGATAACATTGAATTTTATAAATGCCTCTAAGTCAGAAGTATTTAATTCTCTAATTGATAGATTTTCAAAATTATTTGAGATCAAAATTCGTAAATTTTTTTGAGCTTGTGGTACGACACCCGAAATTAAAACATATTCTACATCAGTTAAAAAAATGCTTAGCGATTTCAATATATCATCTGGTGAACTTATAACTATATTAGTTTCAAATCGTACTTGATCAATTAATCTCGAATTGTCATATTTCCCCATTAATACATTTGTATTTCCTATATCAACTAAAACCTTCATGATTAATAACTAAATGACAGTTCTCCTGAATTGAATTTCTTAAGCTCTCCATTTACTTTAATTAGAATCTCAAATGTATCCGTTATATCATCTAATATACCTTCAAATTCAATATTATTTTGTAAAAAACGAACCCGATCTCGCATTTTCCAGCAATTATTTTTATATAACTCAATTAATTCTGAAATATCATCCCTGTTAAGAATATTTAAGTAATTAATGATAATGGAGTCTAATGTTCCAAGTATATCTTTTGGCATAACTTCATTTTCGATTATAGATTTTATAGAGATAGTTTTATGATTATTTATTGCTGGTGAATTTTTTAAATTTATACCAATTCCAATTATTGAAAAACTCGCACTTTCACTTAGTAAATTTTCTATTAATATTCCAGCTAATTTTGCATCATTATATAGTATGTCATTTGGCCATTTAATTTTTAAAAGGGCATTATCGGGTAAAAAATTTTTAATTGCATCATATACCGATAAAGAAGATATACATGATATAAATGGTATCTTTCTGTGAACCAAATTAATTGGCAAGACGTATGAGCCGTAAAAATTACCTACCTCTGAAACCCATTTATTATTATTTCTGCCTTTGCCTGAAGTTTGTCTATTAGCTATAATCCAAGTTGCTTTATTTATTTTGTCATTTTCAATTAATCTTTTAGCTTCTAAATTCGTGCTATCGATTACTTCATGAAAAATAACTTCTGATTGAATTTGATCGAACATTAAATAATTGATTGAATAGCATATTCAGAAATATTTATTACTGGCGATGGATAAATAAAGAAAATAATAATTAGTATTGATGATGGATAATAAAGCAGATTAAGTGATTTGATACTTGATCCATCAAATTCTTCTTTGGGTTCATCAAAATACATTACCTTAACAATCCTTAAATAATAAAATGCGCTAATAACACTTGCTATGACGCCAATAATTGCGAGAAACAACATTTCAGACTCAATAGCTGCAACGAAAATATAAAATTTACCAAAAAAGCCAGCTAAAGGAGGGATGCCAGCTAAAGAAAACATAATCAAGGCAATTAGCATGGTCCTTAAAGGATGATTTTTATGCATTCCAGATAAATCTGAAATATTTTCAAAATATCCATCGTTTCTTTTTAAAGACAGTAAAAAAGCAAAAACAGCAATATTCATAATTAAATAAATCATTAAATATATTAATAATGACCTTAACCCCTCATCGGTGAAACAGGCTACACCTATTAAAGCATATCCAATATGACCTATTGAGCTATACGCCATTAGTCTTTTTAAATTAGTTTGAGCGATGGCAGCAAAGGCAGCAAGCATCATCGATGCAATTGATATGAAAAAAATAATTTGTTGCCAGTCAATATAAATCTCACCAAATGAATTGAATAAGAATCTAACAAGTAAACCCATTGCAGCAATTTTTGGAGCAAGGGCAAAGAATCCTGTAATCGGAGTTGGTGCCCCTTGATAAACGTCGGGCGTCCACATATGGAAAGGAACTGCTGACACTTTAAAAGCTAGTCCTGCCAATACAAAAACTATACCAATTATTAAACCCAGACTTTCGGGGTTAATATTTACAGCGATTAGATTAAAGTTTGTATTTCCTGAAAATCCATAAATATATGAAATTCCAAAGAGTAATAAGCCTGAAGAAAGAGCTCCGAGGATAAAATATTTAATTCCTGCTTCTGATGACAGTAAGCTGTTTCTGTTCAGAGCCGCTAGAACGTAAAGGCTTAATGATTGAAGCTCTAATCCTATAAACATTGCAAGCAAATCATTTGCTGAAACCATCACCATCATACCTATGGTTGAGAAAATTATTAAAATTGGAAATTCATAAATATTTATATTTAGGTCATCTTTACTTGATACAAACATAATCAATGAAGCAATGGAGCCAATTAGTATCATAACTTTTAGTACTAGTGAAAATTCATCTACGACAAAACTATTTAGAAAAGCTGATTGAAAGGGTTGGTTTAAAATTAAGAAAACTGCGACTAAAAGTGAAAATATAGCAAGCAAGTTAATAAGCTTTATATTTTTCAAAAACAAGCCGGTTACTAACAAAACTGTTGCAACTATAAATAAAAATATTTCAGGTAATATGTATACTAAACTTTGCATTTTAATCTAATTTCACTTTAATTTGATTTACAATTTTTTCTGTTGAAGGTTCAATTATATTGATGATTGGTTTAGGATATAAGCCAATGAATACTGTTAGGATAATTAAGGGAAGAAAAATAATTATCTCTCTTCTTGTTAAGTCAAACATTTCAGATAGATCATCTTTAATTAAAGCACCAAATATTATTCTTCTATAAAGCCATAATGAATATGTGGCTGCCAATACGACACCTGTAGTCGCAAATATTGCAAAATATGTATTTACCGTAAATATAGAAAGGAGTACTAAAAACTCGCCAACAAAACCACTTGTTCCAGGCAAGCCAAGACTGGCCAATATAAAAATCATAAATGAAAATGAATAAAAAGGCATTTTACTAACCAAGCCTCCATATCTTGCAATTTCTCTTGTATGAAGACGATCATATACCACGCCAACACACAAAAATAATGCCGCAGAAACAATGCCATGACTTATCATTTGAATGATGCCACCTTCTATTCCCTGAACAGTAAATGTAAATATTCCTAATGTTACAAATCCCATATGAGCAACTGATGAATAAGCAATTAGTTTTTTCATATCTTCTTGCACTAATGCGATTAGAGAAGTCACTATTATTGCTATAACACTAAGAGAAAATATAAATGGCGCAAAAAATTCTGATGCATCCGGAAAAAAACCAATAGAAAATCTTATAAAGCCATACCCAGCCATTTTTAACAGAACACCCGCAAGTATAACCGATCCAGCTGTTGGTGCTTCTACGTGGGCATCTGGTAGCCAAGTGTGAAAAGGCCACATAGGTATCTTAACCATGAATGAAGTAAAAAATGCGATCCACAATATTAATTGTTCGTTTGCAGTAAAATTATACACCAAGAGTGTTTCAACATCAGTTGTGCCTGTAGAAATGAAAATATAAATTATTGCAAGTAGCATAAATACTGAACCCGCAAGTGTATAAAGAAAAAATTTGAAAGTTGAATAAACCCTTCTTTCTCCACCCCATATCCCAATGATTAAGAACATTGGAATTAAACCTCCTTCAAAAAAAAGATAAAATAGGACAAGATCAAGAGAGCAGAAAACCCCAATCATAAATGTTTCTAAAGCTAAAAATGAAATTAAATATTCTTTTACAGAAAATTTAATGCTTTCATAGCTTGCAAGTATGCATATAGGTACAAGCATTGTTGTCAGTATTACAAATAAAATTGAAACTCCATCTATACCTAAATGATAACTGATACCACTTTCTATCCATGCGTATTTTTCTACAAATTGAAAATCTGGATTATTTAAGTCAAATGAAAATAGTAACGATAATGATATAATAAAATTTAAAAAAGTGATCCATAAGGCGGTGTGTTTTAAATTTTGCGAGCTTTGGTCATCATTATTTCTTATCAATAACATAAAAAATATACCAACGACCGGTATAAAGATTAAAATACTTAAGATTGGAATTTCACTCATTTTTTAAAACCTAAAAATTATGAAAGTAATAATGATTGAAAGACCAATTAAAATGGCAAAAGCATAATGGTAAATAAATCCAGATTGAACTTGCTTTGCTTTTATTGATATTCTGCTCACTAAAGCAGCTATTCCGTTAGGTCCGTAACCATCAATAATTAAACCATCAATAAACTTCCAAAAAATCTGGCCAATTACCATAGCTGGTTTTACAAAAATAGAATTATACAACTCGTCGAAATACCATTTATTTAATAGAAAATTGTAAAGCGGCTTATTTAACTCGGCTATATTATTAGTCATATCTGATTTTCGAATATACATGAACCAAGCGATAATAAATCCAACTATGCCTAAAATTGCAGGCAAATAATATATTAAGAGAGGAATTGAATGGTGATCTTCATGGTGGACGACAATTGAGCCATTCCAAAATACATCGCTGTAATAACCGATAAAATAGCTTTTGAATAAAAATCCAAAAAACAAAGCTCCAATTGCTAAAATTATTAGAGGAATTAACATTACTGAGGAAGACTCATGAACTTTACTAAGATCTTCTTCAGCCATTCTTGTTTTTCCATTGAAAACAAGAAACATAAGCCTCCATGAATAGAAAGATGTCATCACAACACCGACTGTAAGTAAGATATATGCATAGTCTGCGAAATTGGAATTAGATAAATAAGCTGTTTCTATGATTGCATCTTTTGAGTAATAGCCAGAGGTGAATGGAAAACCCATAAGTGAAATTGTTCCAATTATCATCATTAATTGAGTTATTGGAACAAAATTACTTATACCTCCCATTTTTCTCATATCCTGTTCTTCATGAACGGCATGAATAACTGATCCAGCTCCTAAAAATAGAAGTGCTTTAAAAAATGCATGTGTAAATAAATGGAACATTGCTGCACCGTAAGCTCCAAGTCCAGCTGCAACGAACATGTAGCCTAATTGACTGCAAGTTGAATATGCAATAACACGCTTGATATCATTTTGAACCAGTCCAACGGTAGCCGCAAAGAATGCAGTACTTGCACCAATCAAAACTACAAAGTCCAGAGCAACAGGAGCCAAATCAAATAAAGGTGAA
>CABYLU010000025.1 GCA_902519835.1 uncultured Pelagibacteraceae bacterium | reverse complement strand
GGAAGTATATGGGGCAAGCCTACATGGGGTGTATGGTGGGTATGGGATGCAAGATTAACTTCTATGTTAATATTATTTTTTCTTTACATCGCATATATCTTTCTTTGGCAGGCAATATCAAACAAGGAACTTGCTTCCAAAATATCAGCCGCACTAGCAATTATAGGTTTTATCAATATACCAATAATTAAATTTTCAGTTGATTGGTGGAATACTTTGCATCAACCTGCTTCAATTTCAAAACTTTCTGCACCAAGTATTGATGTAAGCATGCTAATTCCATTATTTATAATGACAGCTGCCTGTTTTTTATTTCTAGTAACTGTATCACTAATTAGATTCAGACTTGTTCTGATTGAAAATAAAATGTTAAGGACCAGCAGCTTATGAATGAATTATTAGATATGGGTGGATACGCAATCTTTGTTTGGTCCTCATATGGTATTTTTTTCTTTTCATTAATTATATTTTTTTTAATCAATATATTAAATTTAAGGAAGTACGAAAAAATTTTTAATAAAATAAAAAACAAAATTGAGTAGTTTAGTAAAAAGCAGATTAATTAAATTTCTCTTAAGTTTAATTATTGTTTCAATCGCAGTATTGATAATTATTTTTAACTTAAGAGATAATATTATTTACTTTTATGGCCCGACTGATCTTTTAAAAAATTCAGATAAACAAGGTCAAATAATGAGGTTGGGAGGACTTGTATCAGTAGACTCTTTTCAAAACGAAACTGATAGTATTTTTTATTTCAGTATTACTGATGGCGAAAACGAAATTGATGTGAAATATGAGGGTATTCTGCCAAATTTATTTGCTGAGGACAAGGGAGTTGTAGTTGAGGGGGTTTATATGAATGATGGTAGATTTATTGCAAATAAAGTCTTAGCTAAGCATGACGAAAACTACATGCCTCCTGAAGTCATAGAAACACTTAAAAAATCAGGCAAATGGCAGGGTGAATGAGTTTATATATTTTTTATATTTCAAATTTTTTACTACTTCTTTGTTTAACTGCATCACTAATACAGTTTGGTAAAATTATAAATAATAAAATATTCACTAGACCTGGTGTTATTGTGCTGGCCTACGTGCAGTTAATTTCAATATTATTATCATTTTTAATTCTAATTTATCTTTTTCTCATTTCAGACTTTAATTTTGATTTAGTTTATTTCAATTCTCATTCTGAAAAACCACTAATATATAAATTCTCTGGCGTTTGGGGAAATCATGAAGGAAGTATGCTTTTATGGATATTAATTTTGGTCTTATTTAATTTTTTATTTGCCCTTTCGAGAAGAATTTCAGAACGGTTTAAAGAGATAACAGTTGCGGTACAGAGTATTATGATCTTTGGATTTGTCGCATTTTTATTTTTTTTATCAAATCCATTTGCATTAAATCAAAATAATTTTTTTGACGGGATTGGTTTAAATCCTATTTTACAGGATCCACTCCTAGCAATTCATCCACCTGTGTTGTATGTAGGCTATGTTGGTTTTTCTCTTGTGTTTAGCTTAGCAATCGCAGGATTAATTACTAAAGAAGTTGATCAACAATGGGCTTCAATTGTTAAACCTTGGGTTTTTTCTGCATGGGCGTTCCTTACAGCTGGGATAGCTCTAGGTTCATTTTGGGCTTATTACGAACTCGGTTGGGGAGGTTATTGGTTTTGGGACCCAGTTGAGAATGCATCGCTAATGCCGTGGATAGCCGCAACTGCATTAATTCATTGTGTGTTGATACTTCAGAAAAGAAATGTAATGCAATCTTGGACTATTATTTTAGCCATACTTACATTTTCATTGAGTTTAGTTGGAACATTTCTTGTCCGGTCTGGAATTCTAAACTCAGTTCATACCTTCGCTAGTGATCCCGGAAGAGGTCTATTTATTTTATTATTTATTTTTCTTATACTTGTTTTTTCTTTCAGTTTATTTGCCTACAACTCCGAGAAAATTAATAAGATAAATAGTATGGGTTTAGTCAGCAGGGGTACAGGAATACAAGTAAATAACTGGCTTTTGATAACTATATTAACAATTGTTTTTTTGGGAACCATGTACCCTCTCGCAACTGATTTATTGCTTAACAAGAGTTTAACTGTTGGGCCAAAATATTACTCAACGACTATTGCCCCCATCATAATACTTTTCCTTTTTTTTATGTTTATATCTCCACGTTTAGGATGGACTGACACAAAACTCTATAAAATAATAATTCAATTGCGATATTTCATTATTACGTCATTAACTATAACATTGATAATCAGTCTATATTTTGAACTATTTAATTTGACTGAAATCTTAATTATCTTTTTTAGTTTACTTTTAGTAATTTCTTCTATGACAGCTAGTATAAACTTTAATAAGCAAAATATTTTAGTAAGAACCAACTTAGGCCAAAATCTTGCACACGCTGGATTCGGTATTTTGATGATGGCAGTTGTGAGTAATGCCGTGTATTCTGAGGAGAGAATTTATAACGCTAAAGTTGGAGATAATTTACAATTGCAAAAATATATTTTTAGTTTTGATAAAATAGAGCAAGTTGAGGAGAGTAACTATAATTCACTAAAAGCATATTTTCTAATGAAAAAAGATGGCAAGTTAATAGATACATTTACTCCTGAAATCAGATTTTATTCAAACCCACCTACAATTACTTCAGAAGCAAGTATTTTGCATAAGTTTTTTTCAGATATTTATCTTGTCATGAATGTTCCCCAAGATCAGCAGTCAATAAGTGTCAGAATGCATATCAAACCTTTCATGACAATACTTTGGTTAGGTACATTGATGATAATCATTGGGGGGATTATATCTGCTTCTATAAGAATCGGACGTGTTGGTGAAAAGTAAGCATTTAAAATTTTTACCTTTAGTCTTAATAATATTATTAAGTATATTTTTATTTTTTTCTTTAAATAATGATACATCAAAACTTTCAAGTCCTCTTGTTGGAAAAAAAGTACCAGAATTTTCATTACCGAATCTTTTTGGGCAGGAAGAGCTTACAAATTTAGATTTAAGTAGTGAAAATCCAATTTTATTAAATGTGTGGTCTTCTTGGTGCATACCATGTCGAGCAGAGCATGATATATTAATGGTTCTGTCAGAACTTTATGAAGTTGAAATATTTGGTTTGAATTATAAAGATAATAATGAAGAAGCAAAAAATTTCATAAATGATCTTGGAAATCCATTTGTTAAAATTGGTTCAGACAATTCAGGAAGAACAGCCATTGACCTGGGTGTTTACGGAGTTCCAGAGACTTATATTATTGCTAACGGCATAATCATTTATAAACATATTGGTCCAATTCATATGAATGAGATGGAAGAGAAAATTCTTCCAATCATTCAGAATTACTAAATTATGATTAATACAATAAAGATATTTCTACTCCTATTTTTGTTGCAAAGTAATACCATAGCTGAAGATATAAGGGCGATTGAGCTTTTTAAAGAGGTAAGGTGCCTTGTGTGTCAGGGTCAAACAATTCACGAGTCTAATGCAGAATTAGCAGAGGATATAAAAAAACTTATTCGTGAAAAAATTAGTCAAGGTGAGACCGATCACCAAATTAAAGAATATCTAGTAGAAAAGTACGGTGATTGGATTTTAATGACACCTCCATTTAACAGTCTTACTTATATATTATGGTCTTTTCCATTCCTCATATTGATAATTGGAGCTTTTGCAATTTATAGACAAAAAAGGAGCTAAGCCTAATTTTTGACAATTTGTAGATATCTTTTAAACAATTTGTAATTTTATATTATAGTTCAATTAAAAGAGGTGTTTATGAAATCAAAAATTTATGCATTTTTACTATTTTTCTTCCTAGGTCTAAATTACACATTAGCAGGTGGAATTGATGATGAAACAAAAGACTACGACGATGTTGAGCTTACAACAAGAGAAGATATTTCTGAATTTCAAGAGTTACAAGAACCATTATATGAAAAACTAGATGAAGTTGTGGCAGATGGATGCACTGCTGGGCAGAGGATAGTTAAATATTCTAAGGGATGTGTAACGTGGTCTGGTGGCTACATTTCTGAGGGTGAAGAACCAGATTATTTTGTTAGATATTAATTTTATATAATGAAAATAATTGGATCAATTTTATCATTACTAATTTTAGTGCTTTATGGATTTAGTGCTCAATCCAATGATGAAAATATGTGGTCATTTTCATTAGGTCAATTTGATGTAAACGACACAGTTGACTCATCTGAAATAAGATTTGAATATTTGTACGCGAATAACTTTTTAAAAAATAATTATGATCTTAAACCTTTCTTAGGTATTATGAGAAACGGAGATAATGGAAAATACATCTATTCAGGTTTAAGAAAAAATATTGGAATTTCTGAAAAATGGTTTTTTACACCAAGCTTTGCGTTAGGATATTATGATAGAGGTGATAGTAAAGATTTGGGATATAATCTAGAATTTAGAAGTCAGATTGAGTTTTCATATAAACTTAAATCAAGTCGGATAGGGTTTAATATAAATCATATATCCAACGCAAGCATTGGTGATACGAATCCTGGTACAGAAAGTGCAACGATCTCAATTATAAGACCTTTTTAATTTTTAATAAAATTATTCGAAAATTGCTCAGCATCAAAATCAATAAGATCACTGATTTGCTCACCACTACCAATTGCTAAAATTGGTATTTTTGTTTTATTGGAAATTGATACAAGCGTCCCCCCTGCTGCATTGGAATCAAATTTTGTCATAATAATCCCAGTTATTTTGGTAAATTTATTAAATTCTTCCACTTGTTTTAAAGCATTTTGCCCTGTTGTGGCATCAATCGATATTATTGAGTCATGAGGAAGTGTTTCATCGTGTTTTTTAAGCACTCGGTCAATTTTACCTAATTGATCCATTAAATCAGTTTTGTTCTGAAGTCTTCCAGCTGTATCGATTATAACTACGTCAATATTATTTTTATTTGCATATTCAATTGACTTAAATACCACACTTGCAGGGTCAGATTTATCGTCATCTCTTATAAAGTCCGTTCCTATTTTATCAGCCCATTCATTCAATTGCTCCGCAGCCGCTGCTCTAAAGGTATCAGCAGCAACCAACAGAACATTTTTTTTTTCTTGTTGAAATTGATTTGCCAATTTTGCAATTGTTGTAGTTTTACCTGAACCATTTACTCCTACCATTAATATAACGTAGGGTTTTGTATTATTTCTATAGTCAATTTTCTTTATATTTGTTGATACAATTTCATTTATAATTTTACTAAGAGATGATTGAATTTCTTCCAGAGAAGGAGCATTAGAAAATTTTTCATTTGCTAATTTTGATGTAATGAGTTCTGATGTTTCAACATCAACGTCAGAAGTTATAAGAAGATCCTCAAAATCCTGTATTGTATTTTGATCAATTTTTTGATTTGCAAATACTTTTGCTAGGCCAGATTTTAAACTCTTAAACAATTATATTTCCAATTAAGCCTTCTTGACGCTTTCCAGTGACAAGCATTTTTATTATTTTACCCGCTTCAAAATTGTCATCGAGACAAACCTTTGCAAATGTATCTGATCTACCTTGATTTTGACTCTCAACAATAAGGTTAATCTCTTTATTTTTAAGCTTATCGTAGTGCTCGGTAATCTTTCGCTCGCCAATATTTCTGAGTATTTTTGCTCTTTTTTTAATAATTTCTCGATCTAATTGAGGCATTCTAGCGGCGGGCGTTCCATTTCTTGGTGAAAATGGAAATACGTGCAAAAAAGTAATATTGCATTCATCTATAAGACGCACTGAATTTAGAAACATTTCCTCTGTCTCTGTTGGAAATCCAGCAATTAAATCTGCACCAAATACAATATCAGGTCTAACAGCTCTGATGCGCTCTATTGCATTAATTGCATCTTCTCTTGAATGCCTTCTTTTCATTCTTTTTAAAATCATATTATCGCCAGCCTGCAGAGATAAATGAATATGAGGAAGTAAACGTTTCTCACTACCGTAAAGATTTATTAATTCATCATCTATTTCTGCAATGTCAAGTGATGACAGTCTAAGTCTGTTAAGTTGTGGGAACTTATTGAGAATAGTTTTTACTAACTTTGACAATGAAATTTTTTTCTCAAAATCACTACCGTAGCTTGTTAGATCAACGCCAGTTAGCACTATCTCCTTGTAGTTCTTCTCTAGAAGTAACCTTATTTGTTTTATAATATTTTTTGGATCTACACTTCTTGAATTTCCTCGTCCATATGGAATAATACAAAATGTGCACCTATGATCACATCCATTTTGTATTTGTACGAATCCTCTTATTCTGTTTTTAACTTTACTTATAATCGGCGAAATTGCCTGTTCATTTTCGAATATATCTCCTACTAAATTTACGGGCTTATTACTTTTTCTTATAGTTTTATAGGTTGAGGACTCTAATTTTTCTTTATTTCCAATGATGGAGTCAACTTCGCTCATTGTTTCAAAATCTTTTTTATGTATCTGTGCAGCACAACCAGTAAGAACGATTTGACTTTGTTGATTTTCTTTTTTTGCTTTTCTAATTTCATTTTTCAGATCAGCGATAGTTTTATTTGTAACAGCGCAACTATTAATAAAAATATGGTTCTGAAGATTGTTATCTTTTGCGTATTTTCTTATAACTTCAGACTCATAAAAATTCAGTCTACATCCGTAAGTTTTAATTTCTGGATCTTTCATTACTTATTTGATTTCGATTTTTTAAATATAGAGCAAATGCAAGAACTTCATACAATATATGACTCATATGATAGATAAGAGGCAATTTAATAAAATTATAAAGCCATTTATACCTTGGAAGTTGAGACCATATCAGTAAAAAAGCATCGAGCCCTTCTAATATCTTTCCATCATGTTTAGCATGAAGACGTCTTATCAATTGACTTGGCTCTTTTGAGGTTTCCTTTTCAGCAGCTTTATTTTGAGTAACATCGACCCAATCAATAACATTATTAAGTTTCTTATAGTGGTTTATCTCAAACCTACAGATACTGCATGAGTTATTGAAGTATATTTTAGTATTTTTTTTAGAATTTTTATTTTTCACAGCTTGTATTTATCAGTAAAATTTGTCTCAGTTGGACCTGTCATAATAATATTGTCATTACTTTTGTAATATATTTCTAAATCACCCCCTGGCAATGTTACTGTCACTTTATTTTTTATCAATCCCATTTCAACTCCTGCTACAGCTGTTGCACAAGCTGCCGTACCACACGCATTTGTTTTTCCTGCACCCCTTTCCCAAACGTTTAGTACAATGTGATTATCACTTTTTAACTTTGCAAAACTTACATTTATTTTTTCAGGAAATAAATTATCATTTTCAATTAAAGATCCAAAACTTTCAACATCATATTTTTCGATTTCTTCATCAAAAAAAATAATATGTGGATTACCAATGTTAACTAAAAATGGTTTTTTTAGAGCAAGGCCTCTGATTGAAAAATTTATATCCACTGGATCGATATCTTTAGTCAAAGGGATTTCATACCATTCGAATTTTGGCATGCCCATATTTACACTAACTGTGACATCATCAATCTTTTCACATGCAATTGTTCTTTCACGCGTAGTTAAGTTTATTTTCTCACTCTTTGTTTCTTTCATTAAATAGTTTGCAACACAACGCGAACCATTCCCACAAGCATCTATTTCAGATCCATCTGAATTAAAAAATTTAATCATTGGATCGCTGTTATCTTGTGACTTCCTAATCATGATTAGTTGATCGCAGCCAACCCCGTCTGTTCTGTTACAAATTAATTTTATTTGTTCTTCTGATAAATCAAATTCAGATACCCTTTGGTCAATAACAATAAAATCATTTCCTAGGCCATTCATCTTTACGAACTTAAACTCGTGCATAAACACTTTATATTGAGCCAATTTTGATTTTTCCAGTAAATAAGAAATTAAATGAATCTTGACATTAACTTACTGAAGTAATAAAAAAACTCACGTTTTCCGTCAGAAATATTATTTCTGCGGTGCCATAAACAAAGGTATCGACACCAGTCAGCGAGTTTCGCCCATTGGTGCATTACCTGCTGAAGGAGAGTTTATTTTGTTTGAAAACCTTAGTAATCGGTTTGAGGAAATATTTAAGAGTTTAAAAAAGACAGGTTCTATTGATGAGGTCTCTCTCGAAAGTGCAATGAGAGATATTCGAAGAGCTCTTCTTGAAGCTGATGTTGCATTGCCAATTGCAAAAAAATTCATAGAGGATGTCAAAAAAGAGGCAATCGGAAAGGAAATTGTTCGATCAATAACGCCTGCGCAAATGATAACAAAAATTGTGAGTGATCAATTAATTCAAATTTTAGGGTCAGCTGCACCCGAATTCCAAATAAACGATAATCAAATTTCATCTTATTTATTTGCAGGACTTCAAGGTTCTGGCAAGACAACGACTGTTGGTAAAATCGGTAATTATCTCAAAAGTAATTACGATAAGAAGATTTTATTTGTTTCATTAGATACCACAAGACCAGCTGCTTTTGATCAGCTAAAAAAACTTTCTGAGTTAATTGATGTAACAATTTTACCCAAACTCGAAAATCAAATGCCTATTGATATTGTATCAAGAGCAAAACAATTTGCTGAATTACAGGAAATTGATTGTGTTTTATATGATACAGCGGGGAGAATGAATGTTGAAGAAGGGCTAATGAGCGAATTGAGTTTGCTGGAAAAAGAAATTAACCCTCTAGAAACGATACTTGTTTTAGACAGCCTAACTGGCCAAGAGGCAGTGAATGTTGCAAGCGATTTTGCAAAAGCAATCAATATTACTGGCTCTATTCTTACTAGGATTGATGGCGATGCTCGAGGTGGGGCCGCATTAAGCATGAAGTACATTACTGATTGTCCAATTAAATTTATGGGAGTTGGGGAGCAAATCGATGACCTTGAAAAATTTCACCCAGAGCGAATTGCCAATCGTATTCTTGGAATGGGAGATATTGTAACCTTAGTTGAAAAAGCTGCTGAAACTGTTGATCAAGAAGATGCTCAAGAAATGGCCAAAAAATTACAAAAAGGAGAATTTGATCTCGACGATTTGCTTAGTCAAATCAGACAGATGAAAAAAATGGGTGGTATTTCAGGTATGATGAAATTCATTCCTGGACTAAGTAATCTGAGCGACAAGATCCCACAAAATACTAATCCTGACAATTCAATCGCTCAACAAGAAGCAATTATTCTCTCAATGACAAAATACGAGCGAAGCAAGCCAAAGATAATTAATGGATCAAGAAAAAAAAGAATAGCGGCTGGGTCAGGGACTTCAGTATCCGAAATAAATAAAATTCTAAAACAACATAGAAAGATGTCAGACATGATGAAGAAGTTATCTAGAAAAGGGGGAGGATCAATTGATCCAAATATGTTAGCGGGCCAACTTGGAAGTGGCATGCCGAGTGATTTTTTTAAAAATAAATTTTAGTTATCAACAAATAAAAGGAGAATAAAATGGCGTTAAAAATAAGACTATCGAGAGCAGGTTCAAAAAAAAGGCCTGTATACAGAGTTGTAATTGCAGACTCAAGAAGTCCGCGAGATGGTAGATTTATTGAAAAGGTAGGATTGTACAATCCTCTTTTACAAAAAGATAATAAGGATAGGATCCAATTAAACTTAGAGTCAATAAAAGAGTGGATTTCTAAAGGAGCAAAACCAACAGATAAGGTTGCGAGATTTTTGGGAGAAGCCGGCGTAATACCAATACCAGCACAAGGCAACAATCCTAAAAAAGCTCAGCCAAAAAAGAAAGCACAAGAAAGATTAGCCGCAGCTGAGGAAGCAAAGAATCAGCCTACTCCTGAAGCTCCAGCAGAAGAGACTCCAGCTGAGGAAGCTCCAGCAGCAGAGGCAAAAACTGATGAAGCTCCAGCAGAAGAGACTCCAGCAGAGGAAACTCCAGCAAAGGAAACTCCAACAGAAGAGACTCCAGCAGAAGAGACTCCAGCAGAGGAACCTCCAGCAGAAGAGACTCCAGCAGAGGAAGCTCCAGCAGAAGAGGAGAAAAAAGACTAAGCTTATTAATTATGTCCCAATTGATAGTTATTGGAGAAGTAAGAGCAGTTCACGGTTTAAAGGGTCATTTCAAGATTACATCATATACAGAAACGCCAGACGATGTATTTAGATATGGCCCCTGTAGACTTGGGAAAAAATATTCAAATATCACTCTTAAAAAATTGAAAGAGTTAAAAACTGGTTATATTGCTTGTTGTGAACAAATTAAAACAAGGGAGTTGGCTGAAAAAATTGTAGGGCTTAAAATAGAAATCGATCAATCGTATTTACCAGCTATAAAAAAATTAAACCAATACTATTACCATCAATTAATTAATTTAATTGTTAAAACTAATGATGGAAAAAATATTGGAAAAGTAATATCTGTTCAGAATTACGGTTCATCGGATTTACTAGAAATAAGAAAAAAAAATGCTAAAGACTTCTTTATCCCAATAAGTGAAAACACAATAAAAAAAATTGATCTTATAAAAAAAATTATTATTACAAAAAATATTAATGACTATATAGGCTAGTAATGTATCGAGTAAA
>CABYLU010000024.1 GCA_902519835.1 uncultured Pelagibacteraceae bacterium | reverse complement strand
TAGCGATTGGCGGAGGCAGTTCTCTTGATGCCGGTAAAGCAATTGCATTTATGACGAAACAAAGGGAAAACCTGTGGTTTTTCGAAGATATTGGGGATAATTGGACAAGGGCAATTACAGATCAACTTCCAAAAGTAATTGCAATACCAACTACGGCTGGCACAGGTTCTGAAACAGGCCGCGCATCACTAATTTTGGACGAAAGTGATAAGACAAAAAAAATAATATTTCATCCCTCGTTCTTACCAGACCTTGTAATACTTGATCCAAATTTAACTTTATCTCTTCCACCTCATCTCACAGCCGCAACAGGTATGGATGCTTTAGCTCATTGTTTAGAGGCATACTGTGCTAGAGGTTTTCATCCTATGGCGGATGGTATTGCACTAGAAGGGATAAAGAACGTGAAAGATAGTCTTCTAAGTGCATATAAAAATCCTGGTGATATCTTTGCAAGATCAAAAATGTTAGTAACATCATCAATGGGATCAACTGCATTTCAAAAAGGACTAGGAGCAATACATTCTCTCTCACATCCTATAAATGCAGTTAATGATATTCATCACGGTCTTTCAAATGCAATATTTATGCCATATGTACTTAAGTTTAATGAACCGATTATAAATCAGAGGATACAACTATTAACAAAATACTTAGAATTAGAAAATTCTACATTTGATGGATTTCTGTCTTGGATATTGAAGCTAAGAGATGAACTCGCTATACCTCATACTTTGAAGGAGCTTAATCAAGAATTTGATTTTGAGCTACTTAGTGAAATGGCTTTGAAAGATCCATCCACTGGACCAAACCCACGCGATATAAGTCTTGATGAAATGAAGCAACTTTACATTAACTCATATGAGGGTATTCTATAAGTATGATCAAAACAGAAAAACTAGTTTATGGTTCTGCAAATTCTAGTGTGCAATTTGAAGGTTCAATAAGTTATGAAGATAGTTTTGATACACCAAGACCAGGAGTTCTCGTATGTCATGCTTATGGAGGCCATTCTGATTTTGATATTAAGAAATCAGAACAACTTGCTGAGCTTGGGTACTTTGCATTTGCTATGGATTTATATGGACAGGGAAGAAGAGGTTCAAACCCCCAAGAGTCAATGGAGTTGATGAATGAATTTAATTCTGACCGAGTATTGCTTCAACAAAGAATGATCCATGCTTTTGAAACCCTCAAGAATTTTGATAAAGTTGATGAAAACAAAACTGGAGCAATTGGATTTTGTTTTGGAGGAAAATGTGCACTTGATTTGGCTAGGGCAGGCGAAGATGTTAAAGGGGTTGTTAGTTTTCACGGATTATATGACGCACCAACGGCAAGTTCAGGAAAGCAATTAAAAGGAACAATAAAAATTGACTCATCGATTTTAATTCTACATGGATACGATGATCCTATGGCCACTCCACAAAATATGATTGATTTAGCTGATGAATTAAATTCAAAAAAAGCAAATTGGCAAATTCATGCTTACGGCAATGTTGGTCATGCTTTTACAAATCCTGAAGCTAATGATCGAAACTCAGGATTATTCTATGATGTGCATGCCGATCAGCATTCATGGCGAGAGATGTCTAATTTTTTTGAAAAAATTTTTTCTTAAAATTATTATTCAGACTTCCAATTGATATTTTTCATTGAATTAAGATAATTCTTAAATTCTTTTATCAATTCAGAGCTTGGTTTTACTGTTTTTCGTCTTTTATCGTTCTCTGTTTTCTCTAAATGTATGAAACCTCTGTCACAAGCCTCATTAATCATCATAGATGACTTAGGCCGAGATGTATGAAAGAGCTTTGTCTTTAATTCTTCAACACATAGCTTTTCTTTATTTTGATGGGCTGACATTACGAGGAGCATCATATGATAATGAGATGGGGTCTTTCTGAAAAAGTGCTTACTTGAGCGGTGTGACGTTCCCATTTGTTCTTCCCAAAATCTTAGGAGTGAATTTGTTGCGCTCATATATAAAAAATTTTACAGCAAATAGAGCGATCGTCTAATTAAATTTTAAAAAAATTACTATTTAATTATCCCAATATGTGAACTCATCGCCATCTTGAAATGCATACCCATTGTGTTTATCAATTAATATAGGAGCAGACATTGTGTTATCATATAGTGGAGGAGGTTGAACCTTTTTATGATCATTTAATAATCTTTTCAGCTCTTTAACTTTCAACGTCATTTCGCTTGCAAGATTAATTCTCTCATAGGGGTCACTCTTAACATTAAACAACCAGTCTTTACCAGTTCGGTGATCAGTTATGAGCTTCCAATTTTCATGAAGAACAGTTTGAAGTCGGCCTTGTAGCCAATATAATGTTTCATGTGGCATGTCTGAATTGTGATTTTTTTGTAAAAAGGGCAGCAAGTTTACTCCGTCAATGATTCTATCTTCTGGTAATTCTGCTCCAGCCGCAGCAGCAAATGTTGGTAAAATATCATTTGCGTGAATAGGTGCGTTAAATTCTATTCCTGGTTCAATTTTATTTGGCCATTTAGCCATAAATGGAACATGTAAACCACCTTCGAAATGAGTTAGTTTCCATCCACGATAAGGTTTATTGATATCAGATAAATGAATGTAATTAGCTCCACCGTTATCGCTGGTTAATACTATTAGTGTATTATCTGTTAGATTATTCTTTTCAAGTGTATCTAATATTCTCCCAACACTCCTATCAAGAGCTCTTAACATTGCAGAATATACCTTTAATTCTTTACTGAACTCACCTTCGATATGGTGAAAATGATCATAGTCGTCTCTTAGAGCTTGAAGTGGATTATGAGGTGCAAAGTGAGATAGGTATAAAAAGAAGGGCCTGTTCTTATTTTTTTCAATAACTTTGATTGCTTCATCTGTGTAGTAGTCAGTAATATATCCACGAGGTTCAAATGGTTCACTCTTATTATTTCGTGCAGCGTATTGAGTACTGGCCCAAACCATCTCGTCAATAATTTCCCCAGTTCTAGCATTTACAACATCTGGATGATTCTCTGGAAGATAAAGTCCGCCCATTAATTGAAGGCTGTCATCAAATCCCTGATCAGTTGGACCATAACTTGGAGCAGTTCCAAGATGCCACTTTCCAATTATTGCACTGTAATATCCTTCATTTTTAAGTACCTCTGGAATAGTTATCTCGCTAGACGGCATGCCTGGGTATCCAATATTACCATCATTATCCAAAGCAGTGAGTTCAGCTTCATCATCAAAAATTACAGACAACCCCGTATCGTTTAGTTCTTCGCCCCATTTTGAAATAGTAATGAGTGATTTAAATGCGGGGGTAAATTCAAATCCAAATCTTGTTGAATAGCGACCAGTCATAATTGAAGCGCGTGAAGGAGAGCAGCTTGCACTTGCCGCATAACCATTATTAAATTTTATACCTTCTAAACCAATACGGTCCATGTTTGGTGTCATTAAACTGCCATCCCCAGCACCGCCATTATAAAGCGATACATCATTGAAGCCCAAATCATCAGCAAGTATTAAAATTATATTTGGTTTATTAGCTAAGGCAGGATCTCTTTCTGATGGACCGTCTGGCCAAATGACCTCACGGTTTTCAGCAACTGGTCTTGTGAACTCAAATATAGTTGGTAGTGACCAAAGAAATATTTGAAGTTTGTATGTCCATAGGATTAAAGCAAGAATAAGAATAAAAAAAACTGAAAGAGATATTTTTTTTATCATTATTCGATATTTGTAATTGTAATATCTTCTGAATTAACTGGTAAAATTGCTATGGTACCATCATCAGCTAATGTCCAGTTATCAGGTCGAACTTCGCTTACCCCTTTTACGAAAATTATTTTAGCAATAAAACTATCAGGAGCTGGTATCAGGTGATAAAAAATTAACTCTTTTACATTTGCTTCATTTGCGGCTTGCGCGGCTTCAACAGGTGAGGCGTGATATCCCTGAATATCATAAAAAACTCTTGAAAGTTGAGGCTGTATAATCTCTGAAATATCCTCAGCTCTACCTATCATATTATATGATAAAGCATCATGAAAAAGTAAGTCAGCATTTTTTGATTGTTCAATCAAATTTGTACTGTAATCCGTATCCCCACTAATTACGATTGATCTGCCCTTATAATCAAAGCGAAATCCCAATGAGGGATAGACTGGCAGATGTTCAACTTCAAATGCCGTTATCTTCAAATTACCATCATCAAAAATAACTGGATTATTTAAATCTATTATTTTTGTGTTAAAGCCGGCAATATCAGATGGTGCTACTTCCTCTCCATGATGCAGCGTTCTCCATTCATAATCAAGCTCGTAAGCCCTTGTTATGCCCTCTGTAACTAATTGTGTTCCCTCTGGTCCATAAACAGGAAGTTTTCCTTCTCTATTTTGAGTTACCCATGAATAAAGATGAAAATCAGCCAAATCAGAAATATGGTCTGAATGCAGGTGAGTAAACAGTACAGCATCTAAATTACCAAGATCTATCTGCCAATTTATTAGATTTTGCCTACTTCCATCTCCGGTATCCACAATAAACATATGGTCTGGAGTTTTGATCATAATACATGGCTCAGCTCTTCCTTTACCAGGTAATGGACCTCGTGATCCACAGACAAGTCCAATAATATAATCACCTTCAAAGGTAACTAATTTATCTTGATTATTTAACTGAGATTCAAAAATTAAGTCGATAAAGAAATTTTGAACTGATGTATTTCTTATTCCAAAGAAACCAACAGCAAATATTAAGATTGCAACTATTAAGAAATAATAGATTTTCCTCATAGTTAATTACCAGAAACCTTTCTGGATGTAATAAGTAATATTGCAACAAGAACAATTTCAATAATAATAAATTGTGTTGCAAAAGTTGCATCATGCGCTGCCCACGATATGATTCTAAATATTGCTGTAACACTTAAAAGCATTGCAGGAGCATAAAACCAAATATTTTTTAGAGTATAAGCTGCAAGTATCATCATCAAACCAATGCAAAAGAAATAACTTCCAACATCGCCAATGAGACTGCTTCGCCCTAATCCTTCTGGAATTACTAATATGCCAAAATTTGCTCCAGCATCGTAAGGGGATATTATCCAAACAAGACCAAGTACAATAAATATAAATCCGTTTATTGTATTTAGAATAATTAAAAATTTATTCATGATGACTCCTCTATTATTTCCATAATTCTTTGTGCTGTTTCATGGCCTGAATTTTGATTTTGGCCAGTTACAAATCGTTTTTCATCATCAACGACTACGTGATAAGCAAACTGGTCAAGAAATTTGGTTTTAGCTTCAAACAATGCGCCTGCTTTTTTTAATTCTTCTTCTGGATGTAATGGTGTCATTGTAATATTAAGTTCTTTAACTTGTTTGTCAGTTACACCAGTCATTTTCCTTCCAGCAATGAGAATGTTTCCGTTTTTATCTTTTGAGTTAATTAACCCCAAAGGACCATGGCAAATTGCACCTATAATACTCCCTGAGTAATATGCTTTAGAAATTCCTGCAGCTAATGAATCTGAAAAGCCCAAGTCATATGCAGCTCCCCATCCGCCAGCAAGAAATACAATATCATACGCAGAGAAATCTATTTCATTAATATTGATTGAATTGTTAAGTTTATCAACCGCCTCAGCATCCTTATAAAATCTTTTATCGGATGAAGACCTCACAAAATATGATATTGTTTGTGGATCCACTGGAATTTCTCCACCTTTGATACTTGCAATATCAACACTTATGTTAGCATCTATAAATTCGAAATAGGGGGCAGTTAACTCAGAACTTGCGAGACCTGAGGGTTTACCAGATGACTCTCCTGGATAATTTAAAACCCCATGACTTGTTGCAATTATGAGAGCTTTTTTTCCGGTTAAATCAAATGTATTTCCATCATAGTCAGGATGTAAACCCAAGTTTTTAAGAATATATGGCAAAATAATAATTACCGTAATAATGATAACAACTAGAGATAACAAAGTTTTTCTAACTGTTGACTGATACATAATTACCTTACTTAAGTTCCATTAAAAATAGTAACTTTAATTCTTCAATAAATTTTTCTTCTTTTGTATTATTAAATTTGGTCATACGAAACCATGCTGCATACGAAATTAGAGTATCGATAAGATTTTGCTTATCTTTATTGATCATTTTAATTTCAGGTATTAAATCTTCGAATCTCTGTCTTAAAATATTATTAAATTTTATAAATCCAGTTCTTATTGCATTAGAATTATTTAAACTTGTAATGGTTAAATTAAATACGTGCTGGTAAGTATTATATAAATAAAAACGCTCTTTAATTACATGTTCAATTCGCTGATCTTTACTGTTTTGTGTTAGATTATTTTTTAAAATATAGTTCTCAAGATCGTTTAGATAACGACGATTTACTTCCTCAATTAATCCTTCCATATCGTCGATGTGCCTAAAAACAGTTCTTATTCCAACGCCAGATTTTACAGCAATTTCCTGGGCGGTTGGGATTTGACCGTTGTTATTTTTTCTCAATAAAGAAATAGTGGCTGCAACAATTTTATTTAATGTTGTTTTACTTCTGTTGATGCGTCCATCGTTAACAATTGGCGTAATAACCATAGATAAAAATTATCTATTGACAGTGTTTATGTCAATACTTTAGGCTTTATTCAAAATATAAAATTCGTGAATAGAATTACAGAAATACTTGGTTCTAAATATCCAATTATACAGGCCCCAATGGGATGGATAGCAAGAAGTGCATTAGCTTCAGCGGTTTCTAATGCCGGAGGGTTTGGAATTATTGAAACTTCATCAGGTGAACTTGAGGAGTGTAAGCAGGAAATCAAAAAAATGAGTACACTCACCAATCGACCCTTTGGCGTGAATCTACCAATTCTTTTTTTACGTGATGAAAGTATGATCAATTTGGTTATCGAAGAGAAAGTAAAATTTGTAACTACATCTGCAGGCGATCCAGCAAAATATATTCACATTTTAAAAGATGCAGGCATTAAAGTGTTTCATGCTGTACCAAGTTTAGCCGGCGCACTAAAAGCAATAAAAGCTGGCGTAGATGGCTTAGTAGTTGAAGGGACTGAGGGAGGCGGATTTAAAAATCCTGAAGAAGTTGGACTTTACGTATTATTACAGTCTATTAGAAAGCATTCTGATATACCAATGGTTGCGGCTGGTGGTATAGTTGATGGCATAGGAATGGCCGCAGCATTTGCAGCAGGAGCTGAGGGAATACAAATGGGGACTAGGTTTGTATCTTCTAAAGAGAGTCCGGTTCATCAAAATTACAAGCAAGCAATTCTAGATTCAGACGAACAAGGAACTTACATTTTAAATAAAAAATCTAAACCTTGTGTTCGTGCAATTAAAACTGACTTCACTCACGGTATTTATGAAAAAGGTGAAATGGATATGTCCGCAATGTTCGGTATTAAGAAACTTTATTTTGAGGGAGACATGAACGCAGCACCAGCATTGGCAGGTCAATCGATGGGCTTAATTGATGAGATCAAGGGTGTTGAAGAAATTATCAATGAAACTATTTTGCAGTTTAATGAAGTGTGTAAAAAAATGGGAAATCACAATTTTGCTAATTAAATGAAGTTTATCAGCCTTTTGCCAACGGAAGCAAACAACAATTATCGGGGTTTAAAATTTGCACTTTGGTTTTTTTATTTGTATCTCGCATTAGTAGCGTTCAGATCGTTTACCCACATGTTCGCTCAAGATGCTGGTTTAAATTCAATTGCTTCAATTATAATTTTTCCAGAGGTTAATAATTTAAATCCTAATAGTGTAATTTATCTTATAGGTTCTTTATGGGGTGGATCACAGATCGTAGTACTTTTTATATCAATTATAATTCTTATAAAATATAAAAGCCTTTTATCATTAGCCTGGCTGGTTTTCGTATTCGATAATATATTAAGAATTATAACGATGACGATGCATAATTTAGATCAGGATTATCTCACTTCAACTGCCCCAGGAGGTTTAGTTGGGACAAGCTTCATGTTATTTGTTACACTTTTAATGTTTTTTATCTCGACCATTGAAAGGAAACAGAAATGAAAGTAGAGAATCGTGTTTTTCCAAATAGAGAACAAATGAAAGGTTTTTTTGAGAAAACCGACGACAATGAACCAATATACATGCTTAATCTTCTCAAGTTTAAAGAGAAAGCGGAATATAAAGATGGGAGAGAAACCAGCCTAACCGGAAGAGAGGCTTACACAATTTATGCTGAGTTCATGGATAAACATCTAAAGGAAATTGGAGGAGAATTAGTTTTGCATACAGATGTAAAACGTTTAGCAGTCGGTAAAGTTGAAGAATTATGGGACGTTGTTGCTATTGCAAAATGGCCTTCAAGAAAAATAATGGGTGAAAATATGATGCCCAGTGACCCAGAATATCTTGAAGCTTATCAGCACCGCGAAGCAGGATTAGCAGGCCAATTAAACATTGAAACAAAAGAAATTAATGATTGAATTATATACTTCACCTACACCAAATGGATATAAGATTTCAGTAGCTCTTGAGGAGTTGGAAATACCTTACAATGTTCATGTTGTGAATTTACAAGCTGGTGATCAAAAGAAGCCCGAATTTTTAGCAATGAATCCTAATGGGCGTATTCCCGTAATAGTTGATACTGAAAACGATAACCTATCAATAATGGAAAGTGGTGCACAGCTAATTTATTTAGCTGAGAAAGCAGGCAAATTATTGCCTACAGAGTCAATTGCACGTTCAAAAGTTATTCAGTGGTTAATGTTTCAAATGGGAGGAATTGGTCCGATGATGGGGCAGGCCAATGTTTTCTTTCGTTATTGGCCTGGAGAAAAAATACAACCAGCAATTGATCGTTATCAAAACGAAGGAAGACGCTTGTTTGAAGTTATGGAGATACGCTTAAAAGAAAATGAGTATCTTGCTGATGATTTTAGTATAGCTGATATTGCAAATTGGTGTTGGGTAAGAACATATAAATGGTCAGGTGTGAATATCGACGGTCTTGAAGGTGTAAAAAGATGGATGCAGATGATGGAAGATAGACCGGCTTGCAAAAAAGGTGTTGCAGTACCAATTGATATTATGGAGTTGATGAGAAATATGAAACAGTCAAAAGATCTAACCGATACTGGTTCAAAAATAATTCAGAAGTAGGAGAATAATGACGAGTTTACCAAATCCATTAGTTGTTCTTGGCGGTGTGGGCTCACCCTATACACGTAAGATGCTTTCATATCTTAGGTATAAACGTATTCCTCATAAAATGATTTGGGGAGATCCTTCAAAATATCTTGATCAAGAGGGAATTGAAAAGCCCAAGCCTGGACTACTGCCAACATTTGTTTTACCTGATGAAAATGGAAATTTAAAAGCTGTAACAGATTCGACTCCGTTAATAAGAAGGATTGATAAAGAGGTTAGTGAGCGTAGTACTATTCCATCTGATCCTGCACTTGCGTTTATAAATTATTTAATTGAAGATTTTGCTGATGAGTGGGGGACGAAATATATGTTTCATTATAGATGGCATGATCAAAAAGATGCTGAAAATGCAGGAACAATTTTACCACTTCAAACCGTAGGAATGATGCCAAATGAAATGCTAGATAATTTAAAGGGAATGATAAGCAAAAGGCAGATAGATAGGTTATGGGTAGTGGGTTCCAACAATGATACAGCTCCTATCATAGATGCAAGTTTCAGACGTTTATTGGGTATACTTGAGAAACATTTCACATCAACACCTTATTTGATAAGCAATAGACCCTCATCAAGCGATTTTGCAATGTATGGTCAACTGTCTCAACTTGTAAACTTTGATCCCACGCCAAGAGAAATTTGTCATGAAGTATCTCTAAGGACAGTAGCTTGGGTTGGTTTAATTGATGATCAATCTGGTATTGAGGTAGATGATGAACAATGGGGATCAATTGATACTTTACCGTCAACCGTAAAGGAGTTACTTGCAGAAATCGGTAAGGGTTATATGCCTGCACAGCTAGCAAACGCTAAAGCAATAGAAAATGGCGATAAAGAATGGCAAACAGAGATTGATGGATGTCTGTGGAAACAAAAATCATTTCCTTACCAGGCAAAGTGTTTAAAGTGGCTTAACGAAGAATATAAAATGCTTGAAGATAATGATCAGAAAAAAGTAAATGATCTTCTTGAAGGCACTGGATGTGAAAGGTTAATATTTGAGATATGAAAGTAGATTTATATTTCTCCTTTAGAAGTCCATACTCTTATTTAATATTACCGCGTATCGTTTTGTTAAGAGATAAGTACGGCGTAGATATAAATTTTAAACAAGTCTACCCGTTAGCAATAAGAGAGCCAGAATTCTTTAAAGGTAAGAACTTATTTACATATTTTCTTCTAAAACGGTTTGATTATTTTTTACAGGCAAAAAAACTCGGTATGGTATTTAAAACACCAAATCCAGATCCAATAAAACAAAATATGCTAACCGGTAAAATTTCTGATGACCAGCCACGTATATTTAAGTTATGTCATTACTGTCAGGCAATAGAAAAAGATAGACAACTTGATTTCGCCGTAGAAGTTTCAAGCAAGATTTGGAGTGGTATGAAAAATTGGAATTCTGATGATTCAATTTCTGAGTCATCATCAAAATTAGGCTTAAATCATAATGATATTGAAAAAAAACGAACAGAGGCTGAGCAAAGCTTGATTGATGAAATAAAATTAAACCAAAAGGAACAATTAGAAGCAGGTCATCATGGAGTTCCATTAACAGTCTATAAAGACATGTTTTTCTTTGGGCAAGACAGATTTAATGATCTTTTAAGAGCATTAAAAAAAGATGGACTTGACTTATAGTATATTTAACGAATTGTCTTAACTTTTATTGAGCTGAAATCCCTCTTATCCTCTCAGATCTTCTTCTTAACAACTCAGTCACAATCAGGATTAATGTTGAAAGTACAATTAAGCATGTAGCAACAGCCATGATCGTCGGGCTGAGCTGCTCTCTCAAACCAGTCCACATTTGAAGTGGGATAGTTGTAAGATTTCTATCTCCTCCTGCCACGAATAGAATTACGACAATTTCATCAAAAGAAGTTACAAATGCAAATAAAGCACCAGAGATAATACCAGGTGTTATAAGAGGTAATGTAATTTTAAAAAAAGTATTGGTTGGTGTGCTACCGAGACTTGATGCTGCACGCGTAATACTGTCATCAAATCCACTTAAAGTTGCAGTAACTGTTATTACAACAAATGGTGTGCCTAAAATAATGTGGGCAATGACGATGCCAGGAAAAGTTGCAGCTAATCCTAATTTTGCAAGTGAAAAGAAGATAGCTGAGCCAGAAATAATTAGTGGAATAATCATTGGTGAAATTAGTACACTCATGATTAATTGTTTGTAAGGCATGTAACGACTACTTAGACCCAATGCTGCAACAGTTCCAAGTACGGTTGCTCCAATTGTTGAGAAAAATGCATAGTAAACACTGTTTCGAGCTGCTATTCCCCAAGGATTTTTTGTTCCATAAATCATATCTTCATACCACCTCAGTGAGAAAGCTTCTGGCTGCAATGCAAGCATACCGTCAGAAAAGTGGATATATTGCTCAGCATTGAATGATAGTGGTATGATCACAAAAAGAGGCGCAATCAAAAATACGAAAACAGCAGTACAAATTACTAAATAAGAATAGTGCCAAACTCTGTATCTCATTTCTGTATATTTTGGTAATGCCATATTATCCAAGCCTCATGTTATCTATGCCAACAATCTTATTGTACAGCCAGTATACCACTAGCACTGCTATTAAAAGAACTGTCGCCATCGCCGTTGCAAGAGACCAGTCTAGTGATTGCTGCATGTGATATGCTATTCTATTACTAATTAAAATTCCTTTTGCTCCACCAACCAATGCAGGTGTTATGTAATAACCAATCGCTAAAACAAATACTAAAATTGATCCTGCACTAATACCCGCGTATGTCAGAGGAAAATATATTTTTCTAAAAGCGTGAAAAGGTGTTGCACCCATTGACGTTGCAGCGCGCATTAAACTTGGTGAAATAGTTTTCATTACACTATAAAGAGGCAAAACCATGAATGGCAATAGGATTTGTGTCATTGCAATGAATGTGCCTGTCATATTATACATGAGCTCAAGTCTCGACTCAT
>CABYLU010000023.1 GCA_902519835.1 uncultured Pelagibacteraceae bacterium | reverse complement strand
GAAGAATGCATATTTTCCAGCTTCTTTAATCTCAACGCTAAAAACTGTAGTTTCCCTACTTTCGTCAAAATTTAACATGAAAGCTGAATCATTGGCAGAAAGTGTACTACTATGATTTCTATCTGTTGAACTGCTTGATTCTAATAATTCTTCAGCTCTCTCTTCAGAGGACTCAATCTCATCAGACATAAGGATTACCATTTTCATCGCAGGGTCAGCATATTCACCACCTACTTTTGCAAATGACCAATTATAAGTTCCTTCAGTTAAGTCGAAAACTCCTGCCCATTCAAATCCATGATCGCCATGATCTCCGTGACCGTCTGCATGATCGTCATGTTCATCATGATCGTCACCATGTTCGTCTGCATGATCGTCGTGTTCATCATGATCGTCACCATGTTCATCTGCATGATCGTCATGTTCATCATGATCATCACCATGTTCGTCTGCATGATCGCCATGATCATCATGGTCTTCAAAGATATTTTTTTCTCTAAATTTTAAAAGTTCGATTTCATCCGACTCCATCAATGCTATGTGCTTTGAATTTGTAGCTATTGACTCTAGAGGAGACTCTAAAAATGATTCTAAGTCCTCGCCTATCCAAAAAACAATATCAGCTTCTTGTAACATTTCAGCGTGAGAGGGTTTAAGTTGGAAAGTATGCGGAGAGGAACTTCCATCTACAAGGATTCCTGGCTTGCCAACGCCATCCATCACGTAACTAACCAATGAATGCAATGGTTTAATTGAGGCAATAACTTTTGTTTCAGCGTTTGCAAACGATACGTAAGACAAAATAGATATAGTTGATAATATAAGTCCAAATTTAAGTTGTAATTTCATAGATTTATTGCTTTCATTGTCAGTTGAAGATAGTGTTATAATATAACAAATTATTTAATCAAGCTTTTTTTATGAATACAAGTGATACTTTAGTAAGATTATCTAAGGCAGGAATTTATAAAGATAAAAAATGGCTTGTTCGAGATGTTGATTTAGAAATCAATAGAGGAAAAATTGTAACATTGATTGGCCCGAATGGTTCGGGTAAGACGACAACTGCAAAGATAGCTTTGGGACTTTACAAAAGCATAAGTGGAAACGTTGAACGAAATACACAAAATATTTCATACGTACCTCAAAAAGTATCAATTGATTGGACTTTACCAGTGAGAGTTATTGACTTCATGGTATTAACGCAAAATCTTAAACAAGATGATATATCAGAAGCTCTAGATTTAACTGGTGTAAAGCATTTGAAGAGAAGCAATCTTAGGGATTTATCTGGTGGAGAATTTCAACGAGTTTTATTAGCACGCGCTATAGCAAAAAAGCCTGACCTTTTGGTCTTAGACGAGCCTGTACAAGGAGTAGATTTTACAGGAGAAGTTGCTCTATATTCTCTAATAAAAGAAATTTCAGAGAAGTTAAATTGTGGAATTCTTTTAATTTCTCATGATTTGCATGTAGTAATGTCTGCTACAGATTATGTGGTTTGTCTGAATGGACATGTTTGTTGTTGTGGAACACCTAAAGACGTTGCACAAAGTAAGCATTACAAAGAACTGTTTGGTGAGAAATCAGCTGAACTATTATCAATATATGAACATAATCATGATCATGTGCATTCCTCAGATGGTAACATTATAAAGGAAATAAAATAGATATGTTAGATGATTTCCTAGTTAGAGCTATAATAGCTGGTATTGGTATAGCGCTCGTTACAGGACCACTTGGTTGCTTTGTGGTCTGGAGACGTTTATCTTTTTTTGGTGACACACTTGCTCATTCTGCATTACTAGGCGTCTTACTATCAATATCTTTAAATATAAACGTCTCATTAACAATTTTTGTTGTTTCATCTCTGGTTGCACTTATTTTACTTAGATTAGAAAAGTCAACGAATTTGGCTGGAGACTCTCTGCTTGGCTTAATTTCACATTCCTCATTAGCAATCGGATTAGTGATACTGGGTTTTTTGTCTTTTATTAGATTCGATGTTTTAGGTGTATTATTTGGCGATATTCTCTCAGTAAACACTAATGACTTACTCTTTATTTGGATTGGTGGAGGACTGATACTTGCCGTCTTATTTTACATTTGGAAACCTTTATTTGCATCAACAGTCAATTATGAACTAGCTGAAGCAGAAGGCATGAACCCTGAAAGAGTAAATGCTATATTTACAATTTTATTAGCAGCTTTAATAGCTATATCAATCAAGATGATTGGCGTGTTGCTTATCACTGGCCTATTGATCATACCAACTGCAATGGCTCGTAATTTATCGAACAATCCAAAGCAGATGGTTGTCCTATCAATAATTGGGGGATTGCTCTCTGTATTTATTGGATTATATGCATCATTTGAAATAAATACTGCTTCAGGGCCATCAATTGTTGTTGTTGCTCTAATTTTGTTTATCTTATCATTATTAAGAATCGGTAAAAAGTATTATGAAAAATAAGAAAAATGAATTAACTAAAAATCAAAAAATTGTCTTAGATTGCATTCAAAAAAGCAATAAACCAGTAAAGGCATATTCTATTTTGTCGAATGTTAGTAAAAAAGGATTGAAAGCTCCTCCTCAAGTTTATAGAGCTTTAGAAAAATTAATCGAAGTTGGTGAAGTTCATAAAATTGAAAGTCTCAATTCATTTGTAGCATGTAATTCAAAATGTATTGAACCAAATGGTACAATATTTTCAATCTGTAAAAGTTGTGATCAAACAACAGAAGTTAGTAATGTAGCTCTTGCTAAATTTTTATCAGATTTTAAGGATATGAATGGGACTCAATTTAGTGGATTCAATTTGGAATTATTTGGAACTTGCAAATCTTGTAAGACATGAGGTTATCAAAGCAAATTGAAAATTTAAAAGGTGTTATAAAATAACATTTATCTAGACACGTAAAAATTTTTTAACTAAAATTTTTTCAATTAATCATACTAAGGAGTATAAATGAGAAAAAATATTTATTATTCATTACTTTTATCAGCGCTAGTAACGGTCTCAGTAGCTGAAGAAACAAGGCAGGTTGATAAACACGAGCATGGAGTTGGTGAATTAAATATTGCTGTAGAAGGAAATTCTATAGATCTAGAATTTATGATTCCAGGTGCGGATGTAGTTGGTTTTGAGTATAAAGCAAAAAGTGAGGCTGATATAGCTTTGGTTAAAGACGCTCTCATAAAATTTGACGAATTTAATAATATTTTTTCAATTCCTAGTGCCTCAAATTGTATTTTAGTTGAAGCTGACATAAGTATTAATCAAGGCGATAATCATAAAGATGAACATAATCATGATGAACACGATGACCATGATGAACACGAAGATGAACATGATCATGACGATCATGGTGAGCACGACGATCATGGTGAGCACGACGATCATGACGAGCATGATGAAGAAGCTCATAACGAGTTTGTTGCACACTACTCATTTAATTGCGGAAATATAAAAGAAATTGACAGAATTAGCTTTCCATATTTTACTACTTTTCCAAACTCTGGAGAACTTGAGGTACAATTCGTATCAGAGATTGGTTCGACAAGTTTTGAAGTGGAGGGAGATGAGCCTTTCATAGACTTAAAAGGAAAAATCTAATTGGATGAAAGTATAATTAAAATTGATTCAGTAAGATTTTATTGGTCAAAAAAAAGTAATTTCAAGATATTTGTTCCAAACCTAGAAATTAAAAAAGGTGAAAAAGTTCTCTTATTGGGAGAAAGCGGCTCAGGCAAAACCACACTCCTTTCCCTAATGTGTGGTTTTCTTAATCCATTATCTGGAAATATAAGTATTAACGGTAACACTATTAACCAACTTTCATCTAAAACTAGGGATGAGTATCGTGCTGATAATATAGGAATTATTTTCCAACAATTTAACTTGCTGCCTTATGCGAATGTTGTTGATAATGTTTTACTACCTTTATATTTTTCAAAAGTAAGATCAAGCAACGTTTCCAACAAAAAAGAAAAGGTAATTGAACTTTTTAAACAATTGAGATTACCAGATGATATTGCACAATTTAGGGCAAGTAGTTTAAGTATGGGTCAGCAACAAAGAGTGGCAGTGGCTCGGGCGCTAATTGGGAACCCATCGCTGATCATTGCTGACGAACCAACTTCCTCACTTGATGCAGATGCGCAAAAGATTTTTTTAAATTTGATGTTTGAACAAATTTCAGAGAATAACTCTACGTTATTGATGGTTTCACATGATAAATCGCTCTCTAATCAATTTGATCGATTAATTGACATAAACGAAATACTCATAAGGGAAGATAAGTCATGTTATTAAAACTTTCGTTCAGCTCTCTTTATGCGCGCTTAGTTACTGTGGGTATGACAATTCTTGCAATTTCAGTATCCCTTATGCTTTATATGAGTGTAGAAAAGTTAAGAACTTCAGCATATACAAGTTTTACCGATACAATCTCACAGACTGATTTAATTGTTGGCGCAAGAGCTAGTTCAGTGCAACTGTTGTTATATTCAGTTTTTAGAATTGGAAACGCTACGAATAATATAACATGGGAGAGTTATTTAGACTTAGTGAGTAAAGAAGAAGTTGATTGGACAGTTCCAATTTCGTTGGGAGATAGCCATAAGGGATTTAGAGTAATGGGTACCAACAAAGAATTTTTTTCTCGATATAAATATAGAGGTAGTCAGTCTGTAAGTATTGATAAAGGTTATTTATTTGAGGATCTATACGACGTCGTTTTGGGTGCTGGGGTTGCTGAAAAACTAGGATATAAAATCGGTACTTCACTTGTAGTTTCCCATGGATTACAGTCTTTTTCAGATCACGATGATCAACCTTTTAGAGTATCAGGGATACTTAAAAAGACAGGAACACCTGTAGATAATACTGTAATCGTCAGCCTGGCTGCTATTGAAGCAATTCACGTTGATTGGTCAACTGGAGCTAAAATACCAGGACAACTAACACCTATTGATGAGATACGCGAAATGGATCTAACTCCTAAAAATATTACTGCTGCACTAGTAGGTGTTAAATCAAAATTAACTATCTTTCAACTTCAGCGCTGGATCAATGAGTATCCTGAAGAAGCGATGACTGCAATTCTTCCTGGCGCTGCGCTGCAGGAGCTATGGCGAGTAGTTGGAGTGATTGAAAACTTATTATTAGGGATATCGGTGGTTGTAATATTCACAACACTCGTTGGGATGGCAGCGATTATGTTTTCAAGTTTAAGTGAGAGAAGAAGAGAAATGGCGATCTGGAGAGCTATGGGTGCATCTCCTTTCACAGTGATTGGTTTATTAATGCTTGAAGCAATATTTATTTCAATTCTAAGTATTACATTCAGTGTAGTTTTATTATTTTGTGTGTTAAATTTATTACAACCATGGATTGATTACAATTATGGCATCTTAGTAAACATTGAAATGTTAGCTATAAAAGATATGTATGTTTTTGCTGTGTTTATCATTGCCTCAATAACAGTCAGTTTATTACCAGCAATAAGAGCTTACTGGTTTTCTATTAATGATGGTATGACGATTAAATTATGATTAAAAAATTAAAAATCTTATTAATTATTTTTATTTTTATTCCGCTTTCTGCTTACTCAGCGCCAAAAGAAATAGACTGGGATGACCTAATACCATGGACATCTGTTTTTAGCCCCGGCGAGGTAAAGTTTAATAAAAATCTCGAAGATAAGGAAGTTAAGATCCCTGGATATGTTTTGCCATTGGATATGTACGGCCGAGGTATTAACACCTTTTTGTTAGTTCCATACATTGGAGCATGCATTCATGTCCCTCCACCAGCGCCTAATCAAATCGTTTATGTAGAAGCGGAGAATCCTTGGGAAGGTCTAGCCTGGTGGGAACCTGTTTACGTAACTGGAAAAATTAAAATTGAAAATCAAAATATTGAAGACCTTGCAATCGTAGGCTATGAATTAGCTGCAAACAATATCGAATATTATCGTGGTGAAACAGGGGTTCACGGATTCTTTGATTGGTAGGATTTTACGAGTCTATTTATTTATCCTTAAAGTACTCAATTATATCTGATTTATAATCAAGAGGTGGGAACCTTCCAATAATATTTGATTGATAGTTCCTTGGCCTATCTCTTCTTCTGAGAAACCCATCTTTAGCTTTTGTATACGATGATACTAACTTTTTTAGAGATGAAATATATAATGGTTTTTTTGGGTCTATATCTCCAAAAACGTAAGTAAAACGCTTATCGGCAGACAGAGAGATTGCACAAGACCGCTTGCAGCAACTCATACAATTTACACCTCTGATGATAACGTCATCTTGTCTTTTGAAACTGTTCACAATTTTTTTTGCAAAGCGCTCACCTCCTCGAGAATTATATTTTTCTTCTCGTCCATCTCGACAAGTTAAACAGATCGATAAAACAGGTTTAGTGTTGCTCATAAATTGCTAAATTTAATGTTATAATATAACAACTTGTATAATGCTTTTTTTTTAATTACAAGGTATGTTTAAAAAAAACTAATTTTGTAAAATATGGAAAATAGTTCATCGCAAGTACCAGTCACTGTATTAACAGGTTTTTTAGGAGCAGGTAAAACTACTTTATTAAATCGTATTTTAACTGAGCAACACGGTCGTCGTTATGCTGTAATTGTTAATGAGTTTGGTGAGCAAGGAATAGACAATGATCTCGTAGTTGATGCTGATGAAGAAGTTTTTGAAATGAACAATGGATGTATTTGTTGCACAGTTAGGGGTGATTTAATACGTATACTTGGAGGCCTCATGAAGCGTGCAGATCAGCTGGATGCAATAATTGTGGAGACAACTGGACTTGCTGACCCTGCGCCCGTTGCTCAAACATTTTTTGTCGATCAAGATGTTGCAGACCGAACTAAATTAGACGCTATTGTCACTGTCGCAGATGCTGTCCACCTTAGCACTCAACTCGGAGAACATCATGAGGCTGAAGAGCAAATTGCTTTTGCAGATGTAGTACTGCTCAATAAGATTGATTTAGTTGATCAAAGTCAGATTATCGGCGTTAAGGATCGCATTCGAAAAATTAATCCTTATACAAAAATAATTGAAACAAACAGATGTGCAGCTCCTCTTGATGAAGTTCTTGGTCTTAATGCTTTTAGTCTTGATCGCGTCTTAGAGGTTGAACCTGATTTTTTGGACTCTGATCATGATCATGAACATGATGACGATGTAACCAGTGTTTCTTTTGTTTCTGACACTCCGCTTGACTTAGAAAAATTTGAGAAGTGGTTTGGAAACCTATTACAGACGCATGGTCAAAATATTCTTAGGTCAAAGGGCATTCTTGATTTTAAGAATGAAAAAGATCGCTACGTATTTCAAGGAGTTCATATGCTCATGGATGCATCTCCTATGGGTCCATGGCCTGAGAAAAGTATTCGAAATTCCCGGGTTGTATTTATTGGTCGCAAATTAGAGACAATGAATTTGAAAGAGGGCTTCGAAAGTTGTAAATCAGATTAGTTCTACTTTAGATGAATAACGAATCTGTAATAAAATCCCGCTTTGAAGAAAATGGAAAGGTCTTTGAAACAGGCGCTCCTGTTACAGGTGCAGTTTCAATAGAGAATGCTGTTGCAGTTGGATTTGGAGACGGATCGATAAGGTTTTTTTGGCCAGATAATGATCCCTTAGAAGTTCAAGCTCACTCTGGCGCAATACTAAGCATAGCTTCAAGTAATGATGGGGTCATAACAGGCGGGCAAGATGGTCGTTTTTTAAAAATATCGACAAATGCTGAGGTCGAGGAAATTTACAATTTTGGAACGCGTTGGGTAGATAATGTAGCGGCATATGAAAGTATGGTTTTATGTTCGTCTGGAAAAAATGTCTACATCTGGTCAGATGAAAATGATAAGCCAAAAATACTAGAGCATCAAAGTACGATTGGTGGTATCGCAATTGATCAAAATGGAAGGAGAATTGCTGTCTCATGTTATGGAGGAGTAACTTTGTGGAGATTAGAAAAAAACAAATGGAAATCATCAAAATTTGCTTGGAAAGGTTCACATGGCAAAGTTGGGTTTAGTCCAGATGGTAAGTATCTAGTGACAACAATGCAAGAAAATGAGCTTCATGCTTGGCGAATACGAGATAAAGCAAGTTTTGCAATGTCAGGTTACCCGTCAAAAGTAAAAAGTTTTACATGGGCCGGAGACAACCCTTATCTAGTAACAGCGGGTGCAAAAGAAGCTATCTGCTGGCCATTCGATGGTAAGGAGGGTCCAAAAGGACGTAAGCCCCTTTGTATTGCAAGTGGTGGTCAACAAAACGCAACTTTTGTTGAGTCATTACCAGGAGAGAAAGCAGTTTTTGCTGGATTTCGTAACGGCATGGTTCTTCTCTCAGAATTATCAGAACATCCAAATGACGTCCTTATCCAAAATCCTACAGGATCAGAAGTATCAAATATTAGTATTTCGCCCGATCGATCTCATATATTGGTCGGAGATTCAAAAGGCCAAATTTTATGGTCACCTCTTTGGGAGCAGTAAAATGGGGGGTATGTTCCAGAAAAAAAAATCAAATAAAAGCGCTACTCAAAATTTAAAAAATCTAATCATTGAGAAATTTAAATTAAATGAAGATGCTACTGTAAGCATTGCTGAACTAAGCTGTCATGAACCAAATTGCCCACCAAAAGAAACAATTATTACGATCCGTAAAGCTGATGGAAGCACATCCAACCTACGAATTCATAAAGCTCTGGATCAGATACAGAGGGAAGACGTTAAGACACTAAGACATGAAAAAAATTAAATATTATTTTATAAAAGTGAATTCTGCTTTTTATTCGTTTCTTCATCCTAATTTGACTGCTAACAGCAATTACTCATATCTACTGTTATAGACATCTTGTATTTGTACTGGCCATTCTTGTCTGATGTAAGTAATCAGCTGCCAAACCTCATCTTCACTTAAACTATCATTGCCAAGCATCTTTCCCTCATAATTTGGATCGAAACTTGGAAAGCCATATTTAATAACTTGAAATAAATATTCTGGTGAATGGTGCCACGTGTGACCAGTACCATTTAATGGTGGTGCTAGCCGATGTCCATCTTCATCTAGAGTATTTTGCCAACCTTCTTGACCCTGTAAATTAACCCCGTGACAAGAAGCACAATTATTTTGATAAGCGACTATAGTTTCAGGATGAATTGGCTTTTGCGCTTGAGCAACTTCTTCTTCTATCGTTTGATTACTAAAGGCCTGATAAAGAAAAAAAGCAATAATTAATGCAACTATAATTAATACAACTGTTCTCATAAAAATGTATTAAGTTAAATAAAAATTCTTTTTAAATTTTCAATTTATTTCTTATACATTTCCTCGTCAGAATACGGAAACCACCAGAAATCTTGTGGCTGACAATCAGGATCGATCATAACAGTTTTAGTATCTCTGAATGTCTCTAATCCTTCCGCACCTAATTGTCGACCCATACCAGACAGCTTCGTTCCACCAAAAGGGCCAGCATCATTATCAAGCAAAGGTGCATTCACCCAGACCATACCAGCCTGGAATTGTTCTGAAGCACGAATTCCCTCTGATAAATCTTTTGTATAAATGTTAGCACCAAGTCCATATCTAGAATTATTTGCTTTTTCCATAGCTTCTTCAAAACTTGATACTTTACAAATCGGCGCTACTGGACCGAAACTTTCATTGTTAAATATGCTCATTTCATCGTTGCAATCAACCAGTACAGTTGGTGCAACAAACCAGCCTTTATTAAACTGACTAAGTCGCCCTCCACCCTCAACAGCTTTTGCACCTTCATCTAAAGCTTTGTGTAAAACGTTCTCATATCGGTCTCTTTCTTTCGATGAAACAATTGGGCCCATATCTACTTTATCAAGACCATTACCAACTCTAATTTTTTTTGTTTCTTCAATTAATTTTTCAACAAACTCATCATGAATTTTTTCATGCACAAAAAATCTTTCAGCTGAAACACATATTTGTCCACAGTTCATATAAGCAGAAAATGCAGCGGCTCGTGCAGTAATATCCATCGGAGCTGACGGCATAACAATAAATGGATCATTTCCTGAATTTTCAATTAATGATCTTTTCATAAGTTCACCACATTTAGAGGCAATACTTACCCCAACTGGAACGCTTCCTGTAAATGCAACCATGTGCGTATCTTTATGTTCAACCAATGATTTTCCAGCTGCAGCTTCACCTGTTACAACTTGAAACAATCCATCTGGTAAAGCCTTGAAAGCTTCAGCAAATAACAGTGTAGTTAGAGATGTGTATTGTGAAGGCTTGATAATGACAGCATTCCCCGCAGCCAATGCAGCACTTGCTTCCCATGCAAGCAATACCATTGGATAATTAAATGGTAAGATTAAAACGCATGTACCCAATGGTTGTTTGAGCGTGTAATGAAACTGTCCTTCAACAGCAGAGCCAATAACTTTTCCTGTTTCACCTCTGCCCATCTCTGCATAAAAACGAATATTGTGAATACTCCAATGAACTTCATCCATTGATTCTTTATAAGGTTTTCCCATTTCTCTTGTCAGTGCTTCAGCGAATAGTGGAGCCATTTCACCCATCTTGTTTGCAACCTCATGCAAAACATGACTTCGATCAAGTGGTGATTTTTGATTCCAGGCCTTTTGAGCTTTGTTTGCAATCGATATAACTTCATCAATTTCAGATTGTGAAGTCTCAGGAATTTCTCCAATCTTATTTTCAGTTGCAGGGTCAATAACATCAATAGATTCCGTTGATTGACTTTTATAAAATTTACCATCCATATATATTTTGGAACTGATTTCACTGAAACGATCTAAAACTGACATAAATTCTTCCCCTGTTTATTCTCTAAAATTCTAGATAAAAGATGAATACGAGACAACAAATATTATCTGATACGAAGTAAATTTTTAATCTTTTCGATACCAGTACAAACGTACCGAAAGGATTTTAGCCACTGATGGAGAAAAACATCAAGCCAAGAAAACCTGTCGCGATCACAAAGCTTGATAAAAGTTTAGGGGTTCTAGAAAATTTAAGCTTTGTGGTTGAAGGAATAATCACGAGAGTCGACTCACCGTTATAGGATTGTCTTCTTATGTACTGAGGTTTCATCTTTGACTTTTTCATGTTTGATAAAAATATACCTAAAAAGCAAGGCTTAATTTTGATAAAAATATGTTCAAAACAAGATAGAAGTGTTTATTTTCAAAAATTTGCTGATATAAGAGACCGATGCAAAATGTCGTCTCAGTAAAAAATTTATCTAAAACTTACAGTAATCAATTTCAGGCGCTTAATAATATTAATTTAGATATCAAACAGAATGAAATATTTGCACTTCTTGGACCTAATGGTGCAGGTAAAACAACTTTAATTAGTATTATTTGCGGAATTGTAACACCAAGTATTGGGACAGTTGAGGTTGGTAAATACGATATTATAAAAGATTATAGAAAAACTAGGTCACAAATTGGACTCGTCCCTCAGGAGCTAACCTTAGAACAATTTGAAATTGTTTATAACAATGTATCCTACACGAGAGGCTTATACGGCAAACCTCCTAATCCTCAGCATATTGAAAAAATACTAAAAGATTTAAGTTTGTGGGATAAAAAAGACTCCAAAATTAACGAGCTTTCTGGTGGAATGAAAAGAAGAGTCTTGATTGCAAAAGCTCTTTCTCATGAACCTTCGGTCTTATTTCTTGATGAGCCAACAGCCGGGGTTGATGTCGAATTAAGAAAAGACATGTGGGAAGTCATTAAGAATTTAAGAAATAAAGGTGTTACAATAATTTTAACAACTCATTATATAGAAGAAGCAGAGGCGATTGCTGACCGGGTAGCAGTAATTAATAAAGGTGAGATGATAATAGTTGATGAGACTTCAAATTTAATAAAAAGTTTAGGCCAGAAAACACTAACAATTGATTTACATGAAACAGTTAAGACATTACCTGAATCACTTAAAAATTATAAACTTACTATAGTTAATGAAGGTTTATCAATTGATTACCAATACGATACACAAAGCAAACAAACTGGAATAACCTCTCTCTTACAAGATATGAAAGAAGCTGGATTAAAACTAAAAGATTTAAATACAGAACAAAGTTCACTTGAAAAAATCTTTGTAGAATTGGTAAAGGAAAAATAATGAATTTTTACGCTATTAGAGCAATTTATTTTCATGAAATGGATCGAATGAGAAGAACACTTTTTCAAAGCGTGCTTTCACCTGTGCTTTCGACTTCTTTATATTTCATTGTATTTGGTTCAGTTATTGGGGGTATGATTCCGCAAATTGAAGGTGTTAGTTATGGATCATTCATCGTACCTGGTTTATTAATGCTGACTTTGTTAACTCAAAGTATATCAAACTCATCGTTTGGAATATTTTTTCCAAAATTTACTGGATCGATTTATGAAGTCCTTGCGGCACCTATTTCCTCTTTAGAAATTATCATAGGATTTGTTGGCGCAAGTGCAACTAAATCACTTATTGTTGGTGTCATTATACTTATTACTGCAACTTTTTTTGTCGAGCTAGAAATTCAATATCCATTATTAATGCTTTTTCTTTTGGTATTAACATGTCTTACATTTAGTCTTTTTGGATTTCTAATTGGACTACTCAGTGAAAATTTTGAACAGTTGCAAGTTGTACCACTTATCATCGTCACTCCTTTAGTTTTTTTAGGCGGTAGTCTCTATACTGTAGAAATGCTTCCAGAATTTTGGCAAAATGTAACTTACTTTAATCCTGTTTTATATCTTGTGAATGGTATGAGATGGTCTTTTTACGGGGCATCCGATATTAATATTTGGGTCAGTGTAATCTCACTTGTTGCTTTCTTAAGCATTTGTGTTGCTGGCGTGGCAATTGCTATTACAAAAGGCTATGGTACTAAGGAGTAATTTCTATTTTCTAACTGTTACATAATTTCTTAAAAAAATTAGTGATGCGAATCTTTACACTTGCCAACATGAAACCTTCAAAAAAAAATTAAACATAATTTTTATATTACTAAATAGTGTCTGTAATTTTAGTGATAAAAATAAATGACAATTATTTGTCAACTTGAAATTAAAACACTATGATAATTTCATGAAAGTAAATCTTCAAAAATCTATAGGCACAATTGATGTAGGATTTATAAATAATGATGTTGAAAAATTATATCAGCAAGGATGCCTTAAAGCTTTACTACCTCAATCCTACTCTAGTTTGTCTCAACTAGTTTTAGTTAATACATCTGGAGGCGTAACGAGTGGGGACAAGTTTAATACCAATATAGACTTACACAATACACATATGCTCGCTACAAATCAGGCTGCTGAAAAATTATATAGTGGATATGGAGACGCGGCCAAACTTAAATATACAATTAACATTGATAACAGCACTCTTTTTTGGATACCAAATGAAACAATCCTCTTTGATAATTGTAACCTGAGACGTCAAATTGATGTCAATCTTTTAAATAATTCAAATTTATTTTTTTGTGAAACAGTTGTTTATGGTAGATCAGCAATGAATGAAACAATTGAAAAAGGTTACTACTCTGATCGTTGGAAAATATTTAATGAAAATAAAATTGCTCATCTTGAGATCAATGGCTTTGAGGATAATGTAAAAAGAATGCGGGTAAATAAATTTATGCTTAATGATAATATTGCAGTTAATACAATAATAATACTCGGTTCAGAGATGAATAAATTTTATACTGTATTAAAGGATAATATACATGATGAAAAAAGTGTAACTACTGGTATTTCAGAGTGGGATGGTAAGATAGTAATAAGGAGCATTTCTTCTACAGCTAAGAGGTTAATCGAAGCATCCTCTCGAATTGCGGTATGAGGGCATCCACCAGTTTCAACACCTTTAATTCTCTCAATTGGTAAAACTTGAGCTCTCATTAAATACTCGGCGTCTTCTATTGTATAAATATCATTCGATATAACTGCCATTGAAATATTTTTAGATAAATTTTTGCA
>CABYLU010000022.1 GCA_902519835.1 uncultured Pelagibacteraceae bacterium | reverse complement strand
AAAAAGGTGACGATGGTCCAAAGAGTACTTCCAAAATTATAGCTATTGCAATCAACAATAAGCCAAAATCAATGATTTCTCTTAATATTTGCTTAATTCTTGAGATCATATTCTAATTTTTTATCACCTCCCATGTGCAAACATGGGAAGTGATAATATATTTAATCTCTAAATAACCAGAGAATAACGCCAACAGCAATTAATCCAACAACTCCGGCATTTCCTAATTGGTTCACAAGAGATACGATATTGCTGGCTATATTTCCAACAAATGGAATGCTTCCTCCGCTAAGCAGGCCAACAACAATACCCAAAGCTAGCAGTGAAAGACCAAGGCTAGTAAGAGCCTTTATCGCGTTCTGTGCGTTTCTAATCATAACTTTCCCCCTCGTTATGTTTACTTAGATATAAGTACTATATTTAGTACATACATGAACACTATATTCAAAATGTGGTAAAACAAGCTTCTTTTTTAATTTAAGTGATTGAATTTATTATCTTTTTCCTAAAATTTTTAAAAATGTTACATTTATACAACATTAATTATGTCTATGTTTTTGAAGTTGATTCTATTCAATTTGCATTAATAGCTCTGAAGCAAGTTGATTAATATTTAACTTTGTTGATGTAAGACCAAATATCTTCTTATCGGGCCTAATGATTATTTCCCCTATTTCTAAGTATTCAGATAACTCGGAGCCAATACTATATCCTGAATATTCATAGATAAATTTAAAATTTAATTTTATCAATTTTTCATAAACACCCTCGTCTAATTTATTCTTGATATCTTTTCTTGAAAATATTGCAAAACAGTTTCCAACTATTTTGTCTAAACAGCCCATATCTTCATTATTAGTAATTTCTCTATTAGAAAGTCTTCTATTTTTGATTAGCTCAATTTGCGAAAGACTAAAAATGCCTTTTTTTAAGTTTTTGTCTTCAATGCTTTTACTTCTTCCAAATGCTTGATCTCTAGCCTCAGGCGCAATTGCCTCCTCTAGAGGAATATTCTTCTGAAATGCCATTGCTAATGAGTCAATTAATTGTCCAAGTGCTATTGATGATTTTATTGTTTGTTTTACTTGTTCTACTCTTTCGAAACTATAAGAAAGTAGTAGATTTTTATTACAATTAGAATTTACAACTAAGTTAATTTTCCATATTAGATTTAATATATCTCTAATACCAGTATTCAGTCCTTGACTTGCGTAGGGTGGCATTTGATAAGCAGAGTCGCCTATTAGGAATACATAGTCTTTTTGAAAAGATTTAGCAAATGACCCTCTAAAATTTTGAATATATACATTTTCAATCTCGTACTGATCCGGTTCAATCCATTTTGAAATTAAGTTTTGAACATTATTTTTTTGAATTACTTTTTGGTGTTGTTCGCCTGCAAGTAATTGAAATTCAAATCTATGCCTTCTATTTGAAAGAGAAATATAGGAAGTTGGTCTTGTATCGTCACAAATTTGTCTGAAAACATTTTCAAGCTTATCATTTTCTTTAAGTAATATATCAATGAGAAGCCAATTTTTTGAGTACCTCTGATCAACAGACTCAATTTCTAATTTTTTCCTTACAAAGGAATTTGTACCTTCACATGCAATTAGATAAAGCGCCTCAAAATGGTTTAACTTATTACCATTTTTTGTATCTAGTACTATTTTTTTATCATTTGAATTAAAATTAATGAGTTCATTATCAAATAGTAAATCTATGTTTTCATCAGCTTTACATATTTCTCTTATAACTCTCTCAATTTCTGGCTGAAAAAAAGTACAAATAGAAGGAAAGCCATTATCAGTATTTAATACCGGATTACGTTGAATCACTCTTCCATTTGTTAATACAATGTCGGTAAAGTCTGGTTTATTTAGTAGTACTTTTAAAGAGTCATATAATCCAATGCTTTCCAGTAGACGTAAGCTTTCATCATCGAATGATATAGCGTTTGAGGAAAATTCAGCGTCAGATCTTGACTCAATTACTAGTGTTTTAAGATTGTATTTACTACATACTTTTGCACAAATTTGTCCAATTAGTCCGAAACCCACAATTGCAACATCATATTGATTAATATTACTAGTCAAAATAACTCCTAGATAATGAAATCGCTTGACTCTTACTTTCAATTTAGTTTGAATTCAAGCCATTATTTAATTTGATAAAAAAAATTTGAAATGGTGAAAATAGTAAATTCATGGAATGAGTGGGATCCTCTAAAACACATAATTGTTGGAAGAGCAGATAATTGTTGCATTGCTCCAGTTGAACCTGCAATGGCTCCGAAAATTCCTGAAGACTCTGACATGAAAGGTCAATTTGGACCAAGGCCACAACATACAATTGATAGAGCAAATTATTTACTTGATAATTTCTCTGATATTTTAGAGAAAAGAGGAATAAAAGTTGATCGCCCATCTCCACTAGATTTCAATCAGAAAATTGGTACCCCGGATTGGAGTATAGAAACAATGTTTGGCTGTATGCCTCCTCGAGATGTCATACTTACTTTAGGCAGTGAGATGCTAGAAGCTACTATGTCCTTTCGTTCAAGATGGTTTGAATATTTATGTTATCGACCACTATTGCAAAGCTTTTTTGACCAGGACCCAGAAATGAAATGGGAAACTGCTCCAAAACCAAGGTTAACAAATAAATCATACAGGGATAATTATCTTGCAGATGAAATAACAATAGACCAAAGATATGAATGGGTTGCTGATAAAAAGTTTGTTACCACTGAAGAAGAACCACTGTTTGATGCAGCCGATGTGTTAAGAATGGGCAAAGATTTATTTATTCAACACGGGTTCACAACGAACTTAAAAGGCATTGATTGGATTAAAAGACACTTTCCAGACCAACGTATTCATGTTCTAAATTTCCCAACTGATCCATTTCCTACACATATTGACGCTACATTTACGCCATTGAGACCAGGATTGATATTAAATAATCCTGAAAGAAGACTACCTGATGAACAAAGAAAAATTTTTCATGATAATGACTGGGAAATAGTCGATGCCGCTAGACCCGCTCACAATTCTCCTCCTCCATTATGCTATTCAAGCGTATGGCTAAGCATGAACGTTCTTATGCTAGATCCAAAAACAGTATGCGTTGAAGAAACTGAAGTTCACCAGATGGATCAACTAGATAATTTAAATTTCGAAGTTGTTCCGGTTCCTTTCAGGGATGCTTATCCATTTGGTGGCGCTTTACACTGCGCAACAACTGATGTTTATCGTGAAAGCAGCCAGGAGGATTACTTTACGAAACAATAATTTTAATAATTTGTTTTCTCAATTATGATATTTCGATTGATATAACAATTCATTAAAAGTCCAAACCCAAACATAACTGCTAACATCGAACTCCCTCCATAGGATATAAATGGAAGTGGAACTCCTACTACTGGAAGCAGGCCTGTGACCATTCCAATATTTACAAAAACGTAAATGAAAAATACATTACATACTCCTAAAGATAAATATTTACTGAATAAGCTGCGACTTTTTAGTGCAAGACGAATGGAAATCGTAATTAAGGCTGCATACATCAATAATAAAAGTAATGTCCCTATGAAACCAAATTCTTCACCTAACATTGTAAATATAAAATCTGTTTGCATTTCAGGAAGAAAATTTAGATGGCTCTGAGTACCTTCCATGTAGCCTTTCCCAAAAATACCACCAGAGCCAAGAGCAATTTTTGATTGCATTATGTGATAACCATTTCCAAGAGGATCACGTTCAGGATTGAAAAAAGTGAGCACTCTGTCTTTCTGATATTCTTTGAGATATTGCCACAAAACTGGTAAAGAACATAAAATTGAAAATACGCCTACTATAAAATATTTATAATTTAAACCTGAGATCCAAAAAAGACTTATTCCGCCAAGTAGAATTATGAGAGCTGTACCTAAATCTGGCTGTGTAATCACTAACGATACTGGAACCATAGTAATGATCAGGGGAATAATCAGAGTTTTTATAAAACTACTATCGTTATTTATTGAATGAAAATACTTAGCTAGAGCTAAGATTAACGTATATTTAACAAATTCAGAAGGTTGTAGACTTATACCAGCTATATTAATCCATCGAGTAGCACCGTTACTTTCAATTCCAAAAAAAGGAATGATGACTAAAGATATAATGCTCAGAAAAAAAATTACATATGCATAACCAAATATTAACCTTAAATCAAAGAATATGACTAAAAAAAAGATGATTAATCCAAATATAAATCTTTGAGAGTGCTTCAATGGCCACGAGCTAAAGTCTCCATTTGAAATACTATATAATGCAGCCAAACCCACAAAAAACAATGTAATTATTAAACCCAGTAGAGGATAATTTATACTTTGTAGTTTGGCAAAGGCTGAACTATAAAAGTTATTTTGCTTAAACATTAAAAATTTCGTTTCTTTTTAAATTGAGTTTTTTTTCAAATAAATATTTGAATATATCTGATGCAATTGGAGCTGCAGATCCGGATCCACTGCCTCCATGTTCAACAATTACAGAAACTGCATACTTAGGATCTGTAGTTGGACCGTATCCAATAAAAAGACCATGATCTCTTTTTTCCCACGGCAAATCTTTATTTTTTATTAAACCTTCTTCTCTTTCTTTAATTGATATTGCTCTTACTTGAGATGTGCCTGTTTTACCCGCCATTTTATAGTTACCGATAATTCTTGATCTATAGGAAGTCCCTCCAGGAGCATTAGTAGCTTCATCTAATGCATTTTTAATAATTTTTAGATATCTGGGATCTGCAATAATTCGCTCATTATAAGCATTTGAGGTTTCATTATCATATATCAATTTTGGGCTAAGCTTCATTCCATTGTTAATTAATTGAGCTAACGCAAGAGACAGCTGCGCTGCAGTTGTTAAAAAATATCCTTGGCCTATACCAGCTGATAATGTTTCTCCTACCATCCATCTACTACCAACATTTTCTAATTTCCACTGTTTGTTTGGAACTACTCCACTTTTTTCTTCATAAAGAGATTTGAAAACTTTTTCTCCTAACCCATATCTTTTACAAACCTCAGCGATTTTATTAATTCCTATTCTTCTTGCAATTTGATAAAAATAAACATCACAAGATACCTTTATAGCCTTTGTCATATCTACATTTCCATGTCCTTCCTTCTTCCAGCAATGAAATGTTTTGTATCCTGATTCTAGACTAGTATCTTCTATTAGGTGTTTACCGTCACAAAAAAAAGTTTCTTTATGAGAAACTCCTGACTCTAAGGCTGCAAGTGCAACAAATGGTTTTATGGTTGATCCAGGAGGATATTGATTGGATATCGATTTATTAATCAGTGGTTTATATTTATCTGATAAGAGATTTTCCCAAGTTTCATTTGAAATAGATTTACTAAATATATTTGGATCATAGGATGGTGAGGATGCCAATGCATAAAACTCGCCATTTTTAACATTAATAACAGATACGCTTCCGCTGAGCCCTTTAAGCCTTTCATAACAAAATTTTTGCAATTCTGAGTCAATTGTAAGCTGAATGTAGTTTCCTTGCACACTATTTACTCGATCAAGTTCTCTAATTTCTCGTCCACTGGCATTAACTTCAATATTCTTATTGCCTAGTTTACCTCTTAAAATTGCATCTTTAGCTTTTTCCACACCTATCTTGCCTGCTTTTGCCGTGCTTAGCTTAGATAATGGGTTTGTCTCTTCTTCATTTTTACCTATTGGAGAGACATAACCAATTAAATGTGAGTGCGATTCTCCTTGAGTATAATATCTCTTGAAACCAATCTGAGGGTAAATTCCCTCTAATTTATGAATATTTACATTTATTTTAGAAAAATCCTCCCATGTCAAGTCATCGATAATTTCAACAGGAATGAATTTTTTTCTTGAATTAACTTCCTTTAATATTTTTTCTATATCAATATTTGCGTGAGGTAAAAGTGACTTTAAATTAATTAATGATTTTTCTAAGTCTCTAGTTTCTTCTTTTATTATTATAATTTCATATTTTTGTTTATTGATAGCTATTGGTCGCCCCTGCAAATCAAAAATAATACCTCGTTCCGGTTCGAGAAATCTGTGTGTTATTCTATTATTATCAGATAATTTTTTATAATTACTATTCTCAGCAATTTGTAAATAAGCTAGTCTTCCAACAAGTACCGAGAATACACCAGCTTTAGCAATTGTTACAAGCGCTGCTCTTCTATTGATTAAATTTTCAGTGTCATATTTTTGAAAAATAAATTTACCTGATTTCTTCATATTTTTTCTGACTATATATAATTATTAAGTTTAATGGTGGATATAATAAAACCATTATTAAAAAAGCTGACAATTCTCCAACAGATAAGTAATTGAGTTGGTAATTAAAATATATAAATAAGTTTTTAAAAATAAATAATATTAATAATGCTATAATAAATATTATAAATTTTATTTTTTGTTGTTCGAATAAACCATTAATTGAGGTAATTTGACTTAAAACATAGAAGCATAAAAAAATACTTCCGGAATAACCTAAATTCGTTCCAAGCAAAATATCTTGAAAAATACCCCAAGCAAAAAGAAGAAGGGGAACCAACCATTCACTTTCGTTCCATTTTATTGAATACAACAAAATAGACAGTATTAAAGTTAAATCGATTAGATTAAAATTAAAAACATTGTTAAATGAAATAAAAAAAAGAAGAGATCCATTTAATAACAAATAGCCTTTGAAACTTAGAGTCATTTTTTAGTTTTCTTTTATTAGTTTATAATTTAATAATTTCACATGCGATAAAGTTGCTATATTTTCAAATATACTAATCTCGATTTCATTTGATTTTTTTCCAACTACTTGACCAATCAATTGAAATGGAGGAAAAATTCCACCTTTTCCTGATGTTGTGACTAAGTCTCCAATGCTAATTTTTTCAATATGTTCTACATATTCTATAGTTGGGTTTTCTCGACCTTGACCTATTAGCATGCCATGATAACCATCTTCAGAAATTATCACTGGAATTCTACTGTTAATGTTGCTTATTAAAAGTACGCGCGAGAGTCTCTCGCCAACATGAGATATTCTTCCAATTATTCCATTAGATCCTGAAACTGGCATATCCAATTTAATATTTTCTTCTTTTCCTGAATTAACAATTAAGGTGCCGTTAAAATTATTAGAAAAATCACCAACTATCCTTGAAGTTCTAAAATCATATTCAATATCATTAGATGCGTTTAATAGACTTTCATATTGAGCTATTTTTAATTTCATAGAAACCATCTCTTGAAAACTAGCGGAGTCAAGTAACTGCATTTCTTTGAACCTTTGATTTTCTTCATAAATATTTTGAATCTCGAGAATACTTTCAAGTCCATTCTTGATTAAACTAATAGGACTGGAAACAATTGAAGTAATTGAGTAAACGGTACTAATGCTTTTAGCTCTAAGTTCATTTGAGAGATTGCTATTGTCAAATCGCCCAAAATAAAAAATAAGGGAAAATATGATTAATCCTATAGGAATAAGAATAGACACATAGCTATTCTTATTAACATATCTTGAGTAAAAATTACGTGATGTCCTCACTGTCAGACTTTAATTAATAGGCAGAAGATAGAATAGGTTCAAAAGAACTTTCAGATTCAAGTGCTTTACCACTTCCTAAAGCAACACATGACAATGCTTCATCTGCAATTGTAACAGGAAGCCCTGTTGCTTCTCTAATGGCTTCATCCATAGACTCTAATAGTGCTCCGCCTCCAGTTAAAACTACTCCCATATCAACAAGATCTGCAGCCAGTTCGGGGGGCGTATCCTCCAGTGCAGATTTCACGCCCTCGATGATAGTTTGAATTGGCTCAGATAGTGCTTCCGCAACTTGTGCTTGTGTTAGCTCTATCTCCTTGGGAACTCCAGAAGCTAAGTCTCTACCCTTTATATCAATTGTTTTTCCGTCACCTGTTTTTGGAGGTATCGCGATGCCAACTTCTTTTTTTATCATTTCTGCTGAAGCCTCACCAATTAGTAGATTATATCTTTTTCGCATATAATTAATTAATGCGATATCCATTGCGTCACCGCCAATTCTTACTGAACGAGAATAAACTATTCCTCCAAGTGAAATAACAGCTATTTCAGATGTGCCTCCACCAATATCTACTATCATTGAACCTCTAGGTTCACTTACAGGAAGTCCGGCGCCAATTGCAGCAGCCATTGGTTCTTCTATTAATGAAACTTTTCTTGCACCTGCAGCTAAGGCTGAGTCATGTATTGCCCTTCTTTCAACAGGCGTTGAACCAGTTGGTACACAAATAATAATTCTCGGATTTGCAAATGTTTTTCTATTGTGAACTTTGCGAATAAAATGCTTGATCATTTCTTCTGTAACAACAAAATCAGCAATTACTCCGTCTTTCATAGGTCTAATCGCTTGTATATGTCCTGGTGTTTTTCCTAACATACTTTTTGCTTCCTCGCCTACAGCAATAACTTTACTTTTACCACCCTGATTTAAAACAGCGACTACAGAGGGCTCATTAAGAACGACTCCTCTATTTTTTACATAAACGAGTGTGTTTGCCGTGCCCAAGTCGATTGCCATATCAGAGGACCAAATTCCAATTAAATTATTAAACATTTTAACCTTTCCTTATCAAACTCCGGTGACACCTGACATACTAGCTGGAGCTGACTTTTCTCTTTTAATTATTAATTTGTTTAGAGCATTTATATATGCTTTTGCTGACGCTACAAGTGTATCTGTATGTGCACCAAGTCCAACAACAGTTTTGCCATCTTCAGCCAACCTAACAGAAACTTCAGCTTGAGCGTCTGTGCCCTCAGTAACAGCATGAACTTGATACAACAATAGCTTTCCTTTATGAGGAACAAGTTGACTTAAACCATTAAAGATTGCGTCAACAGGTCCATCTCCAGTTGAAGTTACTGTCTTGTGCTCATCATCAATTAAAAGGCTGATCTCAGCTTGTTGAGGTCCTTTCGTTCCAGCTATAACTTGTAAATCCTGTAGTAAAATAGAGTCATTTACTCTAATTACCTGATCATCAATAATAGCAATGATGTCTTCATCATAAATGTTTTTCTTTTTGTCAGCTAAATTTTTAAAGTTTTCAAAAGCCTCTTCAATTACGTTGTCATTAATTGAGTAACCAAGTTCGATTATTTTTTGTTTGAATGCATGTCTGCCAGAGTGCTTACCCATTACAAGATTTGACTCTGAAACTCCAACACTTTCTGGGGTCATAATTTCATACGTTTTATTATTTTTTAACATCCCATCCTGATGGATACCTGCTTCATGTGCAAAAGCATTCTTTCCAACGATTGCTTTATTAAATTGTACAGGAAAACCTGTCACTGCTGAGACAAGCTTAGAGGTTTTGGTTAGTTTTTCAGTCTGTATGTTTGTTTGAAAAGGCATCATATCATTTCTAGTTCTGATCGCCATGACAACTTCTTCCATTGCGGCGTTACCGGCTCTTTCACCCAAACCATTTATAGTGCACTCAATTTGCCTTGCACCAGCTCTCACACCTGCAAGAGAATTTGCTACCGCTAATCCAAGATCATTGTGACAATGTGTAGAAATTGTCACTTTATCAATATTTGGAACATTATTCATTAGATGGGTTATAATATTAGTAAATTCGTCAGGAATTGAGTATCCGACTGTATCTGGAATATTTATTGTTGATGCGCCGTTCTTAATCGCCGCTTCGACAGTTTTACACATGAAGTCTAAATCTGTCCTAGTTCCATCTTCACAAGACCACTCAACGTCATCACATAAATTACGTGCAAAAGAAACACTCTCAATTACCTTCTGGTAAACCTCATCGGAATTCAACTGTAACTTGTGTTTCATATGAAGTTCACTTGTTGAAATAAATGTATGTATTCTTGGAGCTGTTGCATTTTTAAGAGCATCCGCAGCTGTCTGAATGTCATTTTTTGAAGCTCTGCTCAAAGCGCATATTGATGAATTTTTAATCTTTTTTGATATTTCAGAAACTGCTTCATAGTCTCCCTTTGATGCGGCAGGAAATCCTGCTTCAATAATATCAACTTTCAAATCTTCTAAGGCTTCTGCAATTTTTAATTTTTCTTCAATGTTCATTGAAGCACCAGGAGACTGCTCGCCATCTCTTAATGTAGTGTCAAAAATCTTTATGTAATTATTATCTTTGTTCATCTCTCATCCTCTTAATAAAATTAAATTGTGTTAAAATTAAGTGCCCCCTGCAGTAATGTTATATTACCCAGGGGCTGCTAAGCAGATCTAACAGCAATAGAGATTGAGAAGTGCTATTCACAGTTAATTGATTTTCAAAATTTTTATTTAATTTTCTCACTATGTTTTATTGCACTTTCTACTTGTTTGAGATATTCGATAATTATATGAAAATTCGTTATTTTTCAACGTATTAGTAAAAAAACCTAATTTTCTCCCATAAATCAAGGAAATTGCTGAACTGAAGTATTGCTGAACTAGTTTTTTTCTTTATCAACCAATTTATTTTTTGAAATCCAGGGCATCATAGCCCTTAAATCTTTGCCGACCTTTTCAATTTGGTGATTATCAATTTTACTTCTCATTGCTTCAAAATTTTTTGCACCACTCTTATATTCTTCAATCCACTCTCTTGTAAATTCTCCAGACTGGATTTTTTTTAAAACCTTTTTCATTTTTGATTTTGTTTCTCCATCAACTATCTTTGGACCAGATACATACTCACCATATTCAGCAGTATTAGATATTGAGTAGTTCATGTTTGCAATTCCACCCTCATAAATTAGATCAACGATAAGCTTTACTTCGTGTAAACATTCAAAGTATGCCATTTCAGGTGGGTAACCTGCCTCAACTAAAGTTTCAAATCCATTTCTAATCAATTCAACGACACCACCACATAAAACAGTTTGTTCACCAAACAAATCTGTTTCACATTCGTCTTTAAATGTTGTTTCAATAATTCCAGCTTTACCACCACCAATAGCTGATGCGTATGACAATGCAATATCTAGTGCCTTTCCCGTTTTATCGCTATCTACTGCGACTAAACAAGGTACACCGCCTCCTTTTTTAAATTCTGACCTAACAGTATGACCTGGTCCTTTTGGTGCAACCATGAATACATCCATATCTGGTCTTGCATTAATAAGGTCAAAGTGAACATTTAAACCATGCGCAAACGCAAGTGCTGAACCTTCTTTAGCTCTTTGTTCAATATGGTTTTTCCAAACGTCTGCCTGAAGTTCATCAGGTATTAACATCATCATTATATCAGCCCATTCAGCTGCATCAGACATAGACATTACTCTCAAACCTTCAGCTTCTGCTTTTTTTACACTCGAAGAACCTTCTCTCAAAGCTACTACAACATCGTTGGCACCCGAGTCTTTTAAATTTAATGCATGAGCATGACCCTGACTACCATAACCATATACAGCAATTTTTTTGGTTTTTATTAAATCCAGGTCAGCATCTTTTTCGTAATATACTTTCATTCTTTTTCCTTACATCTTTTCTGTTCCGCGTGCAATAGCTACTACACCAGTTCTTGATACCTCAGAGAGACCTAATGGCTTCATTAAATCGATGAAAGCATCAATTTTTCTTGGAGAACCATTCAATTCGAAGACGAAAGAATCGTGAGTTGTATCTATAACTTTGGCTCTAAATACATCAGATAACCGCATTGACTCAACTCTTTTTTCTCCAGTTGAAACAATTTTGACTAAGGCCATCTCCCTTTCAATACCCTGTTTTTCAAATGTCACATTTACTGCTCTTTTTACGGGTACAATTCTCTGTAATTGGCTAATCATTTTATTTACTGTTTCTTCTGTTCCTGGCGCAACAATTGTAATCCTAGAGATATGTTTTTCTGCATCTACTTCAGCAACTGTAAGACTATCGATGTTGTAACCTCTGCCTGATATTAAACCTATTACTCGCGCGAGAACACCTGGCTCATTATCAACAAGAACTGATACTGTATGTTTTGAAATTAATTCACTCATTATACTAATACTTTTCCTTCATCTGAGATCTCTTCTTTTTCTGTTTCATCACCAAGCAACATTTCATTGTGAGCCTTACCAGATGGTATCATTGGAAAAACATTTTCGTTTTCATCAACTACGCAGTCAAATATTACAGGGCCATCATGATCAATCATTTCATTTATTGCCTTGTCAAGTTCACTCGGACTTTGGGCCCTTATACCCTTAGCGCCGTAAGCTTCAGCAAGCTTTACAAAATCAGGTAAAGCATCTGTATAGCTGTGAGAGTATCTTTTGTCGTGAAGAAGTTCTTGCCACTGTCTTACCATCCCCATGTATTGATTATTAATAATGAAAATCTTTACAGGCAGTTTGTGTTGAATGGCTGTCGACATTTCTTGTATGCACATCAATATTGAAGCTTCTCCTGCAATATCAATTACAAGTTTCTCGGGATGAGCAACTTGAGCGCCTATTGCAGCTGGCAAACCAAAACCCATAGTGCCCAGTCCTCCAGATGTAATCCATCTGTTGGGTCTATTAAATTTGTAATATTGCGCGGCCCACATTTGATGCTGTCCAACCTCAGTGGTTACAAAAACATCTTTTTCTTTAGTCAGTTCATACAATCTTTGTATTGCATGTTGTGGCTTTATCGTTTTTTTATCTTCATTAAACCCTAATGAATCTCGCTCTTTCCATTTATCTATTTGTTTCCACCAATCCTTAACCTGCGATTTATTAACCTTATAAACTTTTGATTTCCACAGCTTAATAGCATCTTCAAGTACATGAGCAACGTCACCAACAAGAGCAACATCTACATTGACAACTTTATTAATTGAAGATGGGTCAATATCGATATGGATTTTTTTTGAATTTGGAGAAAACTCATCAATTTTTCCAGTAATTCTATCATCAAAACGTGCGCCAATGTTTATCATGAGGTCACATTCATTCATCGCCATGTTAGCTTCGTATGTACCGTGCATACCCAACATGCCAACAAATTGAGTGTCATCACCTGGAAAGGCACCAAGACCTTGCAGAGTAGATGTAATTGGAAAACCAGTGAGACGAACAAACTCTCTTAGTAGTTGAACGGCTGCATTTCCCGAATTGATTACTCCCCCTCCAGTGTAAAAGATTGGCTTTTCAGCTTCTGCGATTAACTTTAGAGCATCATCAATATTATCAATGTTCGCTTTTAATTTTGGCCTATAGGACTTATGTTTAATTGTATCAGGCCCAATATATGTTCCGGTTTGGAATTGAATATCTTTGGGTATATCCACAAGAACAGGTCCAGGTCTGCCGCTTGAAGCTACATAAAAAGCTTCGTGTAAAATTCGAGATAGATCATTTATATCCTTAACTAGCCAATTATGCTTAGTGCACGGACGAGTAATTCCAACCGCATCACATTCCTGAAATGCATCCGTTCCAATTAAGTGCGTAGGAACTTGTCCACTAATACAGACAAGAGGAATTGAGTCCATCATAGCATCAGTTAATCCAGTCACTGCGTTAGTAACTCCGGGGCCAGAAGTAACTAACATTACTCCAACTTTACCACTTGACCTTGCATACCCTTCAGCAGCATGGGATGCACCTTGTTCATGCCTTACTAAAAAATGGCGTATTTGATGGTTTGTATCCTTAGTTTTTGCTAATTCATCATATATTGGCAAAACTGCGCCACCAGGATAGCCAAATATTGTATCAACTTGTTGATCTTCCAAGGCCTTAAGAACCATTTGTGCACCAGTCATTTGCATATTAACCATAAATTATACCCCTAATAAGAAGTGACGTTTTATGGAGATTTACTTAATAAGTCAAATATTTTAAATATATGAAAAGAATATTTTATAGATAATTTATAAATATTTCTTTATATCAACATTTTGAGTAATATTATTACCTTTTATCCAAGTATCTTGTCTTTTGATATAGTTTCTCGTGTTTTTCTTCATTATGCTTTTGGCTTCATCTAAACTGACTTTTCCATCAATAAAGTTGGTTATTTCACGAACTCCAATTGCCTTCATAATAGATAATTCAGCGCTATAATTTTTCTCAATTAAAGATTGAACCTCATCGACAGCACCATCATGAAACATATTATCAACTCTTTGCTCAGCTGACTCATATAGCTTCTCACGTAAATTGCCAGTTAGGATCACTCTATAATTTACATTATCAATTTTTTTGTTTGGATTAAATTGCCATTCTTCTAAAACTTTTCCAGTCTGAAGCAGTAATGAAT
>CABYLU010000021.1 GCA_902519835.1 uncultured Pelagibacteraceae bacterium | reverse complement strand
TTTTTACCTTCTTGAATAAACACAAGTCTGTTTAATGCTCGCGGAACAATGATTACCGAATTAAACGGTTTATTTGAACCTCCTGCCACTAAACTCAATGAAATACACAGTCCTTCATTTGGAATAAATGGAAATGGATGCACTGGGTCAATTGAAATTGGCGTTAATATAGGCAGTATTTCTTCATTAAAAAGCTTCTTTAGATTTTTTCTCAATCTTATATTTAATTTATTAGGCGTAATATGAATTATTTTTTCTGCATTTAATTCTTTAACAAGCTTTCTAAAAGAAACATCCTGACTCTTAAATATTTTTGCAGATGCATTTTGTGCTGCTTTTAATTGCTGATGTCCAGTCATGCCGTCATGGCTTATTTTGTTTGGATTATTTTCTATTTCATCCAAAAGACTTGGTATTCTTACCATATAAAATTCGTCCAGATTACTTGCAGAAATTGAGAGAAAATTAACTCTTTCGATTAACGGCACTTTAGCATCATTAGCCTCATCTAAAACTCTTTGGTTAAAAAGAAGCCATGATAATTCTCTGTTTAAGAACTTATTGTCTGAATTTGTATTTTTTCTTATCATCATTAAAGTGATGAAGCATTTATATCTATTGAGACACGCTAAATCAAGTTGGGATGATCCTAGTTTAACTGATTTTGAGAGACCTCTTTCAAAAAGAGGAAAAAACAATTGTAATAAAATTGAAACATTTCTTTCACAAAAAAAAATAATACCTGATATTTCCTATGTTTCATCTGCAAGAAGAACTGTTGATACATTTAATTTAGTTCTTGGAAAAATACTAAAGGCAACTTCGAAGGTTGTTTTTAGCAATAAATTGTATTTATGTGACGAAATCTACCTTTTTGACTTAATCAAAAACACTGAAAATAATTATTCAAATATTTTAATCGTTAATCATGAGCCCACAATTCGAAATTTAACAATGGATTTAAGTGTACCCACCAAAGATGAAAAATACTTAAATATTAAAAATAAATTTCCAACTGGAAGTCTTGCAATACTAAAATCTGATTTAAAAGATTGGAGTGATTTAAAATATAATTCATTTAAAGTTACAGATTTTGTTCGACCTAGATTCTTATAGATTATATTGATGCAGCGTAATCAATTATACTATTTTGAATTTTTATTAATATATCGTTATCGGAGGATGATTTTATCCAATTATTATTTTTTAATTCTTGAATGAATATTCTTATGTCTAAGGAATCTGCTGTTAAATCATCACCAACAATATAGACATCAATTTTAATACGGCTGTTTATATCTTTTTCAATTGAAAACCAATCAGTCAATATAAAGTAGTCTTCTTTGTTGGCTTCCAACACAGGCATGAATGACAACTTTGCAAGTGAAGCCTTCCATAGCTTTTCTCTATTATTAATTAAATTGTCATTGTTGATTGAGAGTGATTTACTTATTTCATCGTTTATCCATTTATTAAGGCTTATCCCCCTTGAGTTAGGATCTGCTGCGTCTTCTCCTCTTATATGGCCAGAGTCTGCCCTTTCTATGCTTAATGGAAGTTGAGCGCAGTTAGTGAGAGTGACTAAAATAAAAATGAAAAAAAAATATGCTTTCATCACTTATTAATATTACAAGATTGTTACATGTTTATTAAAATAACCAGAGTGCATTATTTGCACTCTGGTTACCATGATCAACTAACTTGAAAGGATTGAAACAGTTAGTTAAAAGCCAATTTTGTAGCCAATGAAGAAGTTTTCAACATCCTCATTTGAACCCACAGAAGCAACATGATATTCAAGTGATGCTTTTACACCTCCACCGAATGACTTTTGCAAGGAAGCAATTGAGCCATCGTCATCAGCCGTTGCGCCAGTATTATCGACATCAAAATACTCGTATTGAAATGTTGCATCCAATCCAGGAATCTTTGGCGTTTTCACACCTATAACTGTATAGCTGTCACCACTATCCGAGTCGTATAGACCATAACCGATTGTGTAACCTGCAAGCTTAGGTGCTTTAATACCAATCATGTAGTTTTCATCTCCAGTTCTAGAGTCCGTATTGCCTTCATCGACAATGCCTCCTTTAACTGAAAAACCAGCGATCTTTCCTGATATTGAATAAGCCATTATGTCGTCATAACCAGCCGTTGTTCCAAATCCGATACCCGCTTTAACAGTAAATCCATTTATTTTAGGGGATGTATAGACAATTTGGTTGCTATCATCAAAACCTGCTGCACCAGTAACGCCGTCACCATCTTCATAATCAGCGCTTAAGCCTTGAGGTAATTTTCTTGAGCTTGCAAATGATGATTTTACAGGGTGGCTATCCATACTATCAACGGGGCCGCCTGAGAGACCATTACCAAAAGAAACTGTGCCCATATCAGAAATGAATGAAATATCAAAATCACCACCTCCACCAGATTCGTAAGCCATGACACCTTCTATACCCATACCATTGTCTAATGTATCTGTGTAAGTCACGTATGCTGATTCTGTAATTGATATTCTTTCCTGAGACGCGTAAGAGTCTCCAGATCCCCACAAGCCATTAAAAGTACCGCCAACAGTTATATCTGCTTGCGCACTTGAAAGAGCCATTATACTAGCAAGTGCAGTCGTCGCACTTAAGATTTTGTTATTCATAAATTACTCCATTAATTAATTAATAAATGAAGTCATACATGAGATTTTATAAAATTTTAGTTAAGTAAATATTAACAATTATTAAGGTCTTTTAAAATTTTGTTTCAGATAAATTAATATTTTTTCAACTTTGTTAAAATTATATAACAGTTTATTTTTTTATATGTTTCAACGTGTTTTTTTTATTTCAAAATTATTTCAATTTAATTTCTGATTATTAATTTTTTATTTCTAATTCATTAAGATGATTACTGTATAAAAAAATTTTTTTGAAGTGTTGTTATTTTGCAACGCGTGACACAGTTTGATGTGACAAAAACAGCTTAGAAACCTCCTGCCAATCAAACTTTTTACTATAATTTATACAATCTGTTCGACTCACTTTTCTCGCCTTATCAATTGAATTAATTAAATTATGATCAAGACAATTATGTTTAAAATTATCAAAAACATCAATTGGACCTGGAACAGGATATGCGGCTACAGGAAGTCCACTGGCGAGAGCCTCGATCATGACCATTCCAAACGTATCTGTTTTACTTGGAAATACAAAGATATCTGAAGATGCATAGTACTGGGCCAGTTCATTTCCTTTCTTCGCTCCTACAAAAACTGCATCAGTATATTTTTTTTCTAATTTTTTCTTAGAGGGTCCATCACCTACAAGTAGTTTTGTGCCTTTTAAATTTAATTTAAGAAAATCTTCTAATGATTTTTCCTTAGATATTCTTCCTACATATAAATAAATTGGTTTTTCTAAATTGAGATCAATCTTGTTCTTCGGATTAAAAGCTTTTATATCAACGCCCCTGGACCATTTAACTGTCCTTTTAATTCCATGTGAATTAAGTTCATCTATAATTGAGTCAGAGGATACCATTACTGCGCTAGAATTTTTGTGAAACCATTTCAAAATTTTATATGTAAAAGATACAGGTATCTTAGCCATCGTGTTTATATATTCAGGAAATTTTGTACAATACGATGTTGTAAACGCATAATTATTCTTTGAACAATAATTCCTAACCGCTAAGCCGATAGGTCCCTCTGTAGCAACGTGTATAAAGTCAGGCTTAAACTTCTCAATGATCACGCCAATTTTGAACCAATGATTAATCGCAAGTTTTATTTCAGGATAAATAATCAGTGGAATTGTAATAAATTTATCTGGAGTTATGTACCTAACCTCATGTCCTTGACTTGTAAGTTTATCACCAAGTGTTTGATAAGTTCTAACAACACCATTTATTTGAGGTAGCCATGCGTCTGATGCGATGAGTATTTTCAATTAACTTAATACCTTTACGGAGTCCTTATGTTTGTTCAAAATTTCATACTTTTCAACGATATCTTTCCAAAAAAGAATTTCCATTGATCCATCAAAATTTTCTATCATAAAGGAGCAACTTTCTACCCAGTCCCCATCATTATAGTAATGAACTCCATTTATTATTCGATGTGAAGCATGATGAATATGTCCGCAAATAACTCCTTTTAGATTTTTCTTTTTTGCATAACCTGCAACTATTTCTTCGTACTTATTAATGTAAGAAACAGCATTTTTTACTTTTAATTTCAGATACTTTGAAAGCGACCAATATTTCAAACCCAATAATAATCTTAATTGATTAAATCTTCTATTTAGCCATAAAGCTAAATCGTATGCGCTAGCGCCAAGATGGGCTAACCAGGGTGCGATATTGATAATTGAGTCAAATTTGTCTCCATGCAGTATAAGATATTCAGATCCATCTACTGTCTTATGTTTGATTTCATTAACTACTCTAATTTCGCCTAGTGTTATTGGCACAAATTTTCTAACAAGCTCATCATGATTTCCTGATACATAAAACACTTTAGTTCCATGTCGTGCTTTTCTTAGAATTTTTTGTATTACATCACTGTGACTTTGTGGCCAGTACCATCTATTTTTAAGTCGCCACCCATCTATAATATCTCCAACTAAGTATAGGTAATCTGATCTGGTATTTTTTAAAAAATCAAGCAACTGTTCAGCTTGACAGCCTTTTGACCCTAAATGAATATCTGAAATAAATATGGAACGATATTTTAAGAGAGGAATAACATTATTTTTTTCGTTGACCATAAATTTGGTAAAAAAGAATCAATCTTCATTACATTACCAATAATTTATGAAAGATTTGTTAAGCCATACTTTCTAGAAATCTGTCATAAAATTTTAATATTCTTGTAATTTTTATGACAAAATTAAAAATTATAGTTTGAGCGTTGAGTAACTAGACAGAAGACTGAACTTCCTCATTTAATCCTCCACCCTTCCAAATATAAATGGGGAAGTTCTTCTCTTATTTCAATTAATGACATTTGTACAATAAGCAGAAAAAAGAAGATCTGATCGCCTAGAGTCAAATTTATTCAATGGTTTTTAGTAATAATTTGAAGGCCCGACTTAAAGCAGGCCTTCAAAAAAAGGATTATTAAATTGTTGTTCCTTTATTTAACCCCAATCGTCTCATTACGATCGAGGCAACTATAAAGCCAATAACCGAGACAACAACTGGAGTTGCATCAGTCATAGTTCCTTCTGCGTAAAAAAAGAACATTCTAAGTGACATTATAAATTGCAGTACAACTATCACTCTTATGAACACAGCACTTTCATCTTTTGGCGATGTAAGCACCATGACCAGTCCTATTGCATAAATAAGAAACATCCATCCGAAATTCCTCATCATAATTAACAAGTTTTCATCAGGTGCCTGTTCATTACCAAGACCTATCCAAAAAGTTGTTGCCAGAGGCGTAAACACATGAATAAATCCAAAAATTAAGAACGTAACCAGCATTGCTGATAAAAGTACTACAGATACATTATCTTCAATTTTAATCATATCTCCTCCTTAAAATGATTTTTGTAAACGGAAATATACCGTTGTGTTAAAAATAAAACCAAGTGTTATGCCCAAAGCAAGTAATGGATCTCCCTGGCTCATATCGCCTTGTGACGTGATCACATTAGCTAACAGTATTGACATAAAAATTGTTTGCCACACTTGTCCCATTGATATGAGAACTCCACTAAATCCAACATAGTATTGATAAACAAGCGCTAGTATTACACAAAGACTTAAAAAGAATAAGCCAAGTGCAAAATGACTGCCCTGGGTTGTTACTGTAAGATCTGGGTTGTTGTTCATCAAGCTGTTTGGATCAACGAAATATCCAATAACGACAAGTACCTGGAGAATTAATAAACCATAAAGACCCGCTTTAGCTAATCCATCAGACGTTCCCCACGCAGTATCAGCTTTTTGCCATGAAAATGGCATGCCTGATCTATATCTAGCAATTAAAGTTAATAACAATCCAATTGATACCATTGTTAGGCCTGTATAGTTTTCACCACCTGTTGCCTGATGTGACATAACTATCCATACAATATTGAGAATAGATGCCGGTATTAAGAAAACAAAGTAACCTTTATCTAGTCCTTTGTAGCCCATGTAATAAATACCCGCTAGAAACATAATGTTGTTCAAGCCGAACCAAACAACAAAAAATCGGTTGGTTGCATCATTATCAAAAGTTGGGTATCGGTCCAGAAAAGCGCCTGTATTAAACGCCATCATTCCTGCATAAAGCATAAAAATTAGGCCAGTCAAAAATAGACAGATCTGAATGACCCTATCATCTGTTTTAAACATAAAAATCCCCTTTTAAATTTACATGGAATTGTATTCAGTTTTTACGGTAAAAATACAGTGAATATTTTGTTGAAATTGAACTAATTTTTATAACTTGTTCAAAGTAAATGATGTATATTTACTCTTATTTTTTTAATAAACTTAAAGTTAAAAATTAGATAAATCATATATGCAATTGATTCAATTACTGATTGATGGAATAGCTTCAGGTTGTATTTACGGCTTAGTCGCTTTGGGTTTTGTCCTCATCTACAAAGCAACTGAAACCATTAACTTTGCTCAAGGTGATATTCTTATGCTTGGTGCATTTGTTGCCTACTCACTTATAGGTATTTTGGGAATGGACTATCTTACTGGATTTGCTCTTACTGTTTTAATTATTGCTGTATTTGGTTTTTTCTTAGACGCAGTTGTAGTGAGACAAATTATTGGACAGCCTGCATTTGCAACTGTGATGCTTACTATCGGCTTAGGTTTTATTTTTAGAGGCTTTGCATCAATTTATTGGGGAACTGATATATTTTCATTCAGTACACCGTTCTCTGGAAAAATAACTGAATTTAGTGGCCTTATAATTTCATATGTAAACCTCTCGATCATTGTTGGAACTGCAGTTTTAATGTCTGCACTTTATTTCTTTTTTACATTTTCAAAAATTGGTGTGGCTATGAGAGCTTCTTCAGAAAACCAATTAGCTGCTTACTATATGGGAATACCAGTTAAATTTATTTTTTCATTGATATGGTCAATATCTGCAGGAGTTGCTGCTGTTGCGGGTGTACTTCTCGCGCCAATTACTTTGGTGGACACATCAATATCATTGATTGGTTTAAAAGCTTTTGCTGCTGCTGTTCTAGGAGGATTTGGATCAATACCTGGCGCAATTGTTGGTGGAATTATTATAGGTATTGTCGAACAATTATGTGGAACTTACGAAAATTATTTATTTGAGGGAGTAAGAGAAATATCTGCTTACCTCGTTCTTATCTTAACATTGATTATTTATCCAAGAGGATTGTTCTCTGATAAAGCTGAGGTCAAAAAAGTATAATGAGATTTATTTTTAAAACAAAATATTCACAAGATATAAATATTGCAAAGCATAACGGTGATCGTTTTTGGTATTCACTGCTTATATTAATTATGGTTGCGTTACCACTTGTATTAGATGATTTTTACTTAGGTGAAATTTCATATATTTGTATTCTATCCATTGCTGGAATTGGTCTCATGATTTTGTCCGGATACACTGGTCTTGCATCCTTAGGTCATGCCGCGTTCTTAGGCGTTGGCGCTTATACTCATGCCTTCTTACTGACTAATGAAATACCTTTTTATGCATCAATCCCTATTGTAATAATTGTTTCATTTCTAGTGGGAGCTGCAATTGGAATACCAATCCTACGCTTAACAGGGATGTATTTAGCTATCGCAACATTAGCTTTAGGCTTTATTGCGGAACATGTTTTTATAAAATGGGAACACTTTACAGGCGGTAACAGAGGGTTGCCTGTGCCTCAACCTGAATTCTTGGGCATGAGCTTCTATGACAGCGTGTTCTTTTATTATGTCTGCCTTGTTTTTCTTATTGCCGCGATGTTTGCGGCAATCAATATACTTAGATCTCCAACAGGAAGAGCGTTTGTTGCTATTCGAGACAGTGAAATTGCAGCACAAAGTTTAGGCGTTAACTTAGGTCTCTATAAAGCTTTATCATTCGCAATTTCTGGTGCTTTTACTGGATTAGCAGGTGCATTACTTGCTCATTACATTGGATACTTGGCTCCAGATATATTTAATATCTTTCTGTCGTTAACGCTTCTTTTGCTTATTGTTGTTGGTGGAATGGGAAGTTTGCACGGAACAGTGTTTGGAGCAATATTCGTGGGCTTCTTGCCGCAATTAATTGCTATCTGTCGTGATTATTTACCAAGTTCTATTGGTTCACAGCCAGGTCTAGAGCCAATGTTGTTTGGATTAATACTTGTATTCTTTATTTTATACGAACCTCTTGGGATTTATGGAAGATGGATGAAAATAAAGTTATTCTTTGAACTGTTTCCTACCTACAAAAGACAAACATTTAAAAAACAAAAAGTATTTACTAAATCGGACCGAGTATAATGAGTTTGTTTGAAGTAAAAAATATCACTGTAGCATTTGGAGGAGTAAAAGCCCTTAATGATGTATCGTTCGGTGTCGACAAAGGTGAAATATTTACAATAATTGGTCCAAACGGAGCAGGTAAATCAACACTCTTCAATGTAATTAGCAGAATCTATGAGCCAAGCAAAGGTGAGATATATTTTGAAAATCAAAACATCTCAAAAACTAAACCTCACAATATATCAAAGCTTGGAATAGCAAGAACATTTCAAAATTTAGAATTATTTGAAAATGCAACCGTTCTACAAAACTTACTCCTTGGACGACATATTTATAAAAGAACAAATATACTATCTGAAGTATTCTTTACGCCTAGTGCACGTAAGCAAGAACATGAATACAGGCTTAAAGTTGAGGAGGTAATTGACTTTTTAGACCTTCAACATTACCGAGATACTCTTATAAACGGCCTTCCCTACGGTGTTCGCAAAAATGTTGAGCTCGCAAGAGCCCTTTGTACTGATCCAAAATTACTTTTATTAGATGAACCTTCATCAGGGTTAACAAATGAGGAAACAATTGATCTTGGCTTTTGGATAAAAGACATTCAATCTTTATTAGGAATTACCATAATTATGATTGAGCACGACATGAGTTTTGTAAATAAAGTATCAGATCGTATACTTGCGCTTAATTACGGTAAAATACTTGCATCTGGCCTACCTGAAGAAATTAAAAATAACGCTGATGTTAAGCAAGCCTATATGGGGGAGTAAATTCTTCTATTCAACGAATTAGCTGCAACTTTTAACTCCCACTTTGTTAAATTTTTTTTTACAAATAGTTTTATGATACTAAAATGCAATAAATTCTTAACAATTTATAAATAAAGTTATTTATATGAAATTTTGTAAATTAATAATCACAATTATTTTTATTCTCTATTCTGGTCCTAGTCAGGCTAGCAAATGGGATATTTTTTCTAATCCAAATGAAGAAGTTCTGAAATGCTTTAAAAGTAATGGTTTAGAAGAAAGTGAAATCAAATTCTTAGAAAACGGTCGACCAGACGAAAAACCATTAAGAAAAAAAGCAAAAGAGGTTATTCAATCATGTAAAAAAATATGGAAGAAAAATGGAAATAATGTTGCTAGCAGTGAACAAGATCCTCAGATTTTTAAAACCTCCCCTTTTGGTAAAGATCTGCAATTATTAGTATATGAAGCTAATAAAATTCAGGAAGGAACATTTTTACTAGTTGTCCCTCAAAAAAATTCACACGGTCGAGTAGTGGAAATTACTAATAATGCTGAAATCGTTTGGCAATACAATGGGGATAGCTCATTTGGAAGATTAGATGATGCTAAATTCACAAATAAAAACACAATTTTAATCGCCGCTGAAAAAGGGGTTTATGAGATAGATAGAGAAGGCAAAGTAATTTGGTCTTACAAAACTAAAGTAAGTCATGATGTTGATAAGTTATCGAACGAAAATGTCCTTATAAATTACGCATGGGGTCCTAAAGGAAGTAAAAAAATCATCGAAGTTGATAACAATAAAAACGTTGTGTGGAGTTGGGATGGCATGAAGACTCATAACATTGCTCCATTTGCAGATGCATATGCGTCGGATTCAAAAACTACTGGTTCAGGTAAAACTTGGATACACAATAATGGTGTGACTGCGCTTGCAGATGATACTTTTTTAATCTCCATGCGTGATTTTCAAGAAATTATTTGGATTAATAGAGAGGCTGAGATAATAAAAAAATATATTTTTAATTGTAACAAGAAAAAAAGAGCTCTTTTGACCTCTGGAGAGATAAGAGGATGCAATCCTCACGAGCCTCAACAACTTCAAAATGGCAATATAGTAGTTGGTTTAAGGAATCCTGATAGAGCTATTGAGTTTAATCCTGAGACAGATAAAATCGTTTGGCAATGGCGAGCCCCTAAGAGTAAGGCATACGGAACAATAAGGGACGTTGATAAATTGAAAAATGGTAATTTTATGGTTGTTACTGGAAGTCATTTACTTGAAATAAACTCAAATGGAGAAGTTGTTTTAGATATTGGTGCAAAAGAGTCTTTAAGCCAAGATCATAGAATACTTTACAAAGCTCAGAAAATTTATCCTGATGGCACTTTTTCACATGATTAATACTTTGTGAGATTAATTAAATTATTTTGTGTTGCGAAAGAACATTGGTTGGGCCTACTTCGTGTACGTACTCTACTGCACGACCCTGTACAAGGCAGTACGTGTATGTATGCAAGTATAGATAATTTTATTGCTATACCTCTGTTTGATGTCGTATCCTAATGTATGAGTTAGGCGTATATGGGGGAATGACTTCCCCTAACCCATTGATAAGACTCAACTTTTAACCCCTACTTTTTATCCCTTTTCTAAATTTGGAAATGATTTCAATGCCTTACAAGTTTATAAGCGCCTGTTAGGTCGCCTACTCCTTAGATTGAAACTATAGATTACTGATAATTAGAATAATTTACGAAGCTTAAAGGCACCAAATGTTTGAGAAGCATTTTCAGATAAGTCATATCCTGCATGAGCGTCAAAAAAAAGATTATTATCTAAATCAATGAATACACCTGATTTTATTTTTCCTGTAATAGTAGTATCTTCGTCACTTTTTGTAGTGAGCTTTGACTGACCAATTAAATTCTGTTTTGTATCTGGATTATCAAGATAGCTAAAAATTTCAATTCCAACACTGGAATAAGGTAAATATTTATCACCATTATTTTTAAAATCCCATGAAATTGAGCTAGTAGCATCTGCAATTAATGCATGCGCATCGCTACTACCAACAGATAAATTTAAACTATTTGCACCACTTTCGGAAAAGCTATCACGGTGTGAATATATATAACCTATTCCAAAAGAATTATTTAAGTCACCTCTAGCTAAATTACTTTCAGGAGTAAAATTGTAATTTCCTCTAATAGAAAATCCATACGTATCATAGCTTGATGTCGCCGTTCTATTTATAGCACCAAATTTTAAGTAACGCTTACTATCAAAATCACCAATATTTAAAGATGCCTCCAAAGTTACTGACTCCTGTTGGTCAATTGATTTGTGCAAATATGGCGATACAGCATACAGCTTATAATCACTAACACCCTCGTTATTATCACTAGTAATCTCGCCATCCTGATACGTAAAAGCAATTCCAGTTGTTTGGTCATCAGATTTTGTGTCATATCCAAAAATCAGGCCCATAAAACTATCTTCATATCCGTTTACACCAATATCTGTTATGTCATTTTGATCTTTTTCACCACCGTAGAAAGTTCCCCAGCTTCCTGTTTGACCTATACCTTTGAATAAATCTTGAAACGAGTCATATGAAACATCGCTAAGAACATTTGATGCGGATGCAAGCTTAATTTCATTTGAATATAAAGAACTATTGAGTGCTACAATTCGCTGATTAATAAAGTTTGCGTTAGAAGAACTAATCTGAGCATTTAATTTATTGCTCGCACTTGTATGGTTAAAATCCAGACTTTCAATTGCTGAATTATAACTGCTCCCTGACAGTCCATTAATTGCACTAACAACAGTTGACAAATATTAATTTATCTGAAACAAAATTTTAAAAGACCTTAATAATTGTTAATATTTACTTAACTAAAATTTTATAAAATCTCATGTATGACTTCATTTATTAATTAATTAATGGAGTAATTTATGAATAACAAAATCTTAAGTGCGACGACTGCACTTGCTAGTATAATGGCTCTTTCAAGTGCGCAAGCAGATATAACTGTTGGCGGTACTTTTAATGGCTTGTGGGGATCTGGAGACTCTTACGCGTCTCAGGAAAGAATATCAATTACAGAATCAGCATACGTGACTTACACAGATACATTAGACAATGGTATGGGTATAGAAGGTGTCATGGCTTACGAATCTGGTGGAGGTGGTGATTTTGATATTTCATTCATTTCTGATATGGGCACAGTTTCTTTTGGTAATGGTCTCTCAGGCGGCCCCGTTGATAGTATGGATAGCCACCCTGTAAAATCATCATTTGCAAGCTCAAGAAAATTACCTCAAGGCTTAAGCGCTGATTATGAAGATGGTGACGGCGTTACTGGTGCAGCAGGTTTTGATGATAGCAACCAAATTGTCTATACATCCCCTAAAATAAATGGATTTACTGTTAAAGCGGGTATCGGATTTGGAACAACGGCTGGTTATGACGACATAATGGCTTATTCAATATCAGGAAAGATCGCTGGTTTTTCAGTTAAAGGAGGCATTGTCGATGAAGGCAATACGGACTCTAGAACTGGAGATGAAAACTACATGATTGGTATTAAAGCACCTAAGCTTGCAGGTTACACAATCGGTTATGGTCTATACGACTCGGATAGTGGTGACAGCTATACAGTTATAGGTGTGAAAACGCCAAAGATTCCTGGATTGGATGCAACATTTCAATACGAGTATTTTGATGTCGATAATACTGGCGCAACGGCTGATGACGATGGCTCAATTGCTTCCTTGCAAAAGTCATTCGGTGGAGGTGTAAAAGCATCACTTGAATATCATGTTGCTTCTGTGGGTTCAAATGAGGATGTTGAAAACTTCTTCATTGGCTACAAAATTGGCTTTTAACTAACTGTTTCAATCCTTTCAAGTTAGTTGATCATGGTAACCAGAGTGCAAATAATGCACTCTGGTTATTTTAATAAACATGTAACAATCTTGTAATATTAATAAGTGATGAAAGCATATTTTTTTTTCATTTTTATTTTAGTCACTCTCACTAACTGCGCTCAACTTCCATTAAGCATAGAAAGGGCAGACTCTGGCCATATAAGAGGAGAAGACGCAGCAGATCCTAACTCAAGGGGGATAAGCCTTAATAAATGGATAAACGATGAAATAAGTAAATCACTCTCAATCAACAATGACAATTTAATTAATAATAGAGAAAAGCTATGGAAGGCTTCACTTGCAAAGTTGTCATTCATGCCTGTGTTGGAAGCCAACAAAGAAGACTACTTTATATTGACTGATTGGTTTTCAATTGAAAAAGATATAAACAGCCGTATTAAAATTGATGTCTATATTGTTGGTGATGATTTAACAGCAGATTCCTTAGACATAAGAATATTCATTCAAGAATTAAAAAATAATAATTGGATAAAATCATCCTCCGATAACGATATATTAATAAAAATTCAAAATAGTATAATTGATTACGCTGCATCAATATAATCTATAAGAATCTAGGTCGAACAAAATCTGTAACTTTAAATGAATTATATTTTAAATCACTCCAATCTTTTAAATCAGATTTTAGTATTGCAAGACTTCCAGTTGGAAATTTATTTTTAATATTTAAGTATTTTTCATCTTTGGTGGGTACACTTAAATCCATTGTTAAATTTCGAATTGTGGGCTCATGATTAACGATTAAAATATTTGAATAATTATTTTCAGTGTTTTTGATTAAGTCAAAAAGGTAGATTTCGTCACATAAATACAATTTATTGCTAAAAACAACCTTCGAAGTTGCCTTTAGTATTTTTCCAAGAACTAAATTAAATGTATCAACAGTTCTTCTTGCAGATGAAACATAGGAAATATCAGGTATTATTTTTTTTTGTGAAAGAAATGTTTCAATTTTATTACAATTGTTTTTTCCTCTTTTTGAAAGAGGTCTCTCAAAATCAGTTAAACTAGGATCATCCCAACTTGATTTAGCGTGTCTCAATAGATATAAATGCTTCATCACTTTAATGATGATAAGAAAAAATACAAATTCAGACAATAAGTTCTTAAACAGAGAATTATCATGGCTTCTTTTTAACCAAAGAGTTTTAGATGAGGCTAATGATGCTAAAGTGCCGTTAATCGAAAGAGTTAATTTTCTCTCAATTTCTGCAAGTAATCTGGACGAATTTTATATGGTAAGAATACCAAGTCTTTTGGATGAAATAGAAAATAATCCAAACAAAATAAGCCATGACGGCATGACTGGACATCAGCAATTAAAAGCAGCACAAAATGCATCTGCAAAAATATTTAAGAGTCAGGATGTTTCTTTTAGAAAGCTTGTTAAAGAATTAAATGCAGAAAAAATAATTCATATTACGCCTAATAAATTAAATATAAGATTGAGAAAAAATCTAAAGAAGCTTTTTAATGAAGAAATACTGCCTATATTAACGCCAATTTCAATTGACCCAGTGCATCCATTTCCATTTATTCCAAATGAAGGACTGTGTATTTCATTGAGTTTAGTGGCAGGAGGTTCAAATAAACCGTTTAATTCGGTAATCATTGTTCCGCGAGCATTAAACAGACTTGTGTTTATTCAAGAAGGTAAAAA
>CABYLU010000020.1 GCA_902519835.1 uncultured Pelagibacteraceae bacterium | reverse complement strand
CAACCTGCCATAAAAAGCCCTGATAAATAGTTTCATTTTTTTATTAACAGCAATATCTCCAAATCCCATTTCTCTAAGATTATTTTCAAAATCATTGAACATATAATCAAATAACATTTGTGATAAAGATGAGTTGTTAATATTTTTACTTTTATAAAAATAAAAAATCATAAATGCGTGAAATACGATCAAATCAAACCTGGTTTCAAAGCTATCATCTAGTTCAAAATCAATATAAAAAAATTTTGATCTCGATATTTCAACGATATTCTGATAGATTTTTTCGATTGTGTATCTTGAACTCTTAAATAACATAAAAATGTTTAAATTTTATAATTTTATCTTACTATTATTTATCTTATATAGTTGCTCTCCCATTAATAAGCAACATGGTTATCTTTTGGACGATTTTCTTGTTTCTTCAGAAGAAATATCAAAATTTGAATTACAAAATACTACAAAAAATGATGTATTCAATGTTATGGGTTCGCCGTCGATAGAAATTCAAGATGTAGAGAATGTTTGGATTTATCTTTTGTCTCTCAAAGAAAGAAAGGTTTTTGATGAGGATGAATTACTTTTTCAGAGTATTTATAGATTTGAATTTGATAATAGTGGAATATTAACCGAACAAACTTTTTTAACTGCTGATAATTTTAATAAAATTGCTTTTTCTTCTGATGAAACAAGGGTAGAGAGAAACGCCTACGGAATTACTGATCAACTCTATGACGCATTTACGAGAGGTCAGTAAATAATCGTTATAGTGCGGCTAATAATAATAAAGCAACAATATTAGTAATTTTGATCATTGGATTAACAGCGGGGCCCGCAGTATCTTTATATGGGTCTCCAACAGTATCTCCTGTAACTGCAGCTTTATGAGCCTCTGATCCTTTACCGCCAAAATTTCCATCTTCAACATATTTCTTCGCATTGTCCCATGCGCCACCACCAGCAGTCATTGAGATTGCAACAAATATACCTGTAACAATTACACCGAGCAACATCGCACCTACTGCAGAAACAGCTGCATTTTGATCAGCTACAATTGAAACAATAAAGAAAAGTATTATTGGTGACAATACAGGCAGCATAGATGGAATTATCATTTCTTTGATTGCAGAACGTGTAAGCATATCAACTGATCTGGAGTAATCAGGCTTTGAGTCACCTGTCATAATACCAGGATTATCAGCAAATTGTTTTCTAACTTCTTCAACTACTGCACCACCTGCTCGACCAACAGCCATCATTCCCATTGATGCAAATAAATATGGTAATAGACCACCAATTAATAAACCAACTACAACATAAGGATTTTCAAGGCTAAAATTGGGTGTTAAGTTTTCAACTAATTTTAAATCTTCTACATACGCTGCAAATAAAACAAGTGCACCTAAACCTGCTGAGCCAATTGCATAGCCCTTTGTAACTGCTTTTGTTGTATTTCCAACTGCATCAAGCGCGTCAGTAGTTTTTCGTACATTTTCTTCTAAATTTGACATTTCTGCAATACCACCAGCATTATCTGTGACAGGACCATATGCATCAAGCGCAACAACCATTCCAGCTAGAGCAAGCATTGCAGTTACTGCAATTGCAATTCCAAATAAGCCAGCCAACTGAAAAGTCATTACAATACCAATTACAATAACTAATGCTGGGAGCGCTGTTGCTTCCATAGAAACTGCCAGTCCTTGGATTACATTCGTCCCGTGACCAGTTGTAGATGCCTTTGCAACACTTTGAACAGGCCTATAATCAGTTCCTGTATAATATTCAGTTATCCAAATAAGAAGTCCCGTAATCACAATTCCAATTATTGAACACAAATAAAGCGAAGTTCCAGAAAATGTCGTTTCACCAAAAGTAAATTCATTTGACATATCGCCTAATACTATTTGAGTCACAGGATAAATAAAAATCAATGAGAGTATCGCTGATGCTATAAAACCTTTATATAACGCACCCATAATACTTTGAGAGGAACCTAGTCTTACAAAAAAAGTACCTATAATTGAAGCTACTAAACAGCTCCCTCCAATTGCCATAGGGTAAATAGTCATCATGTGGGCAATTTCACCAGAAAAGAATATAGTTGCTAGAACCATTGTCGCTACAATTGTTACGGCATAAGTCTCAAATAAATCAGCCGCCATGCCTGCGCAGTCTCCCACATTATCCCCAACATTGTCAGCAATAACTGCAGGATTTCTAGGATCATCTTCAGGAATACCTGCTTCAACTTTGCCAACTAAATCAGCTCCAACATCTGCTCCCTTAGTAAAAATTCCACCTCCAAGTCTTGCGAATATTGAAATTAGTGAAGCACCAAACCCTAAAGCGACAAGAGCATGCTTGAGTGTCTCCTCAGATACAGAATAAGAGTCTAAAATGGCATAGTATACTGATATAGATAACAAAGCTAAACCAGCAACAAGCATACCAGTAACAGCACCTGCTTTGAAAGCAACATTTAAACCTTTTCCTAAACTCTCACTGGCTGCCTGAGCTGTTCTAACATTAGCTCTTACGGAAATTATCATTCCAATGTAACCTGCCGCACCTGATAGTATTGCGCCAATTAAATAACCTCCAACAACCCAAAAATCTCTAAAAAATAAATATAAAAGAACACAGATAACTGCACCTACAATAGCAATAGTTGTATATTGTCTATTTAGATATGCTTGGGCACCAATTTGAATTGCTGATGAAATTTCTTGCATTTTTTCACTGCCAGGATTTGATTTTAAAACTGAATTTCCAGCCCAAAAACCATAAATAATTGATAGTATTCCTGAGAAAATAATTAGGTTTAATATACTCATATCTTATGTCCTTAATTGTTTTATTGCTGGTGGAGAAAATGCCAAAAATTACATAAATATGCAACTTTTATTTTATTCTAATTTTATCTAAGGTTATCAAGTACTCCATTTAAAAGTGCAGCCTCTTTATTGCCAAAAAAATGATTAGATATCAATAAATACTCTGAAATAACAATTTTTTTTGAAATTTCTTTTTTTACTTCAATCTCATAAATTGCACATCTGAAGATAGATAATAATAATTTATCAAATGATTGGGCTTTACTTTTATCCTTAAGCGAACTTTTTAAGATTAAATCTATTTTTTTCAGATTAAAATAAACACCCTTTAAAATTTCTTTAGTAAGTAAAAGTTTGGAATTATTTATTTTGTTTTTAAAATCACTATTTTCAACAATGTGTAAAAGTAATTCATCAAAAGAATCATCCATACCTCTTTTATTAATAGTAAACTCATAAAGAGCCTGAACAGCTAAAAGCCTTTGATATGATTTTATATCAGACATTAATTTTTAATTTTTTAATACTGATATAGCCGCTAAAACTGCTTCTTTTGCTCTATTGAGTTTTTTTGAAGATCGCTCAGTTGCTTGCTTAATGCTTGAACATGTAAGAACAGTGTTGGAAACTGGAATTCTATTTTTAACAGATATTGAAAGCAGTGAATTTGTAATAGCATTTGCAATAAACTCATAATGATCTGTCTTACCTTTAATAATACAGCCCACTGCAATAACTGCATCGTATCTTTTTCTTTTTAGGAGTATCGCAATTTGAACAGGGATTTCAAGTGATCCGTTTACCCTAAATACATCGTAATTTAATTTGTGTCTTTTCAACTCAGTAGCTGCACCATTCAATAAGTCTTCTGTTATTTTGGGATAAAAAGTCGAGGCTACAATCAAGAATTTATATTTTTTAGTCATTTATAGTATTTAAAAATTTAGTCTCAATAATTTCTATATCAAAAGCATCTAAACCAATAAATTTCCATTCGGTATTCGTAAGAAGTATCATTTTTTTTACTCCAATTTCTGATAAGATTTGTGCTCCCATACCATAAATTCTAAGTTCATCACTAGTGGTTTGTATTTGATTGCCTGGATTTGATTGGTTTGTTATTAAATTATTAATTATAGATTTACCAGTATCTCTAATTAAGATAATGACTCCTCTATTTTCCTTTTCAATGACCGTAATAGCTTTGTGCAATGAAGCATCATCGCTTCCGTAGTTACCAAACAAATTATCAAAGTAGTCTGTAACATGCACTCTGACCATAATCGGATTTCCATCACTTACATCTCCTTTTGTTAGTACAATTTGCTCAGTCCCATCATACAGTGACTCATATATTTTGATATTGAATTTACCTCCTGAGTCTAAATTTATTTCTGAGTCATAAGATTTTGTAATAAACTTGTCGTTATCTCTTCTATGTGAAATTAAATCCACTATTCTTCCTATTTTGATGCTATGTATTTTTGAAAATGTAATAAGATCGGGTATTCTTGCCATAGTGCCATCATCATTCATTATTTCACAAATAACTCCCGCTGGAGTATGTCCGCTAAGCCTAGCTAAATCAACTGATGCTTCCGTGTGACCGGCTCTCATTAATACCCCTCCGTCTCTGGCAACTAACGGAAATACATGTCCGGGACTCATAATATCTTTTTTTGATTTGTTTTGATCAATTGCAGTTTGGATTGTTACAGCTCGGTCTTGTGCAGAAATACCCGTTGTAACACCCTCCTTTGCTTCTATGGATATTGTAAATGCAGTAGAGTCGCGTGAGTCATTATTTTGTGACATCAAAGGTAAATCGAGTTCCTTTACTCTTTCTTCTGTTAGCGATAAACAAATTAAACCCCTGCCATGGGTTGCCATGAAGTTAATTGCTTTATCGTCAACTTTTGCCGCAGGAATGATCAAATCTCCCTCGTTTTCACGATCTTCATCATCAACCATAATTACCATTTTACCAAGTTTTTGGTCTTCGATTATTTCTTCAATAGATGATATAAATTCTTTATTCATAAGCAATATAGATTAACGATTTTGCGTAACATATCTTGCAAGCATATCTACTTCAAGATTTATTCTATCGCCTACTTTTAATTGATTAAGATTAGTTTTTTTCCATGTATAAGGAATTATATTAAGATAAATTTCACCTTTTTTAAAATTATTAACAGTAAGGGAAATACCATTTATGGCGATAGATCCTTTTTTTGTGATAAACTTTCTAAGATTTTTAGAAATTTTGAATTTTAACTCATAAGAGCCGCCAATTTTTATTGATGACACTAATGAAGCAGTATCATCCACATGTCCAAAAACGAAATGCCCACTAATTTCATCTCCAACTCTAAGAGATTTCTCGATATTTAATAGATCGCCTATTTTTATATGATTAAAGTTTGTACAATTTACTGTCTCTTTTGAAACATCAAAGCTAAGTCTTGTTTTTTTCGATAATTTTTCTTTAGATGTAACAGTTAAACATACTCCATTACAGCAAACTGAGCTTCCTTTTTTTACATCTTTAAAGTTAAGGTCAGTATCAAGCACAAGCCGATAGTCTTTTAGTTTTTTATACTCTTTAACAGTTCCTATATTTTCTATTATTCCCGAAAACATGGATTATTTTTTTCTGTAAATAGATAATTGGTCATTATCAATTGATTTAACACTTATTAACTTAAATTTTTTTAAATTTTCAATACTATCAATATCTAAATTTGAAATAGCATTAATACCTTTATTTCCCATTATTTTGCTCGCCCTAAACCAAACTATTTTGTCAATTAGATTTTCATTCAATAGAGAAGCTGATAATTTTGAGCCTCCTTCAACCAACACTCTCATGTACCCTAAATCAGATATTTTTCTTATGACAGTATTGATATCTAACACGTTATTTACTTCTTTAATTTTTATATACTTTATATTCTTTGAATTTAAAATTTTTTTCTTCATTTTATCAGAATGAAAAATATATAATTTACGGTTTTTATTGCTAAATATTTTTAAATTATGCTTTAAATCTAGTCTTCTATCTAAAACAAATATATCAGGAGATCTTTCACTTAATCCTTCAAGCCTACAATCTAATATGGGGTTATCTTTTCTTATTGTGCCAGTTCCTACAATCAAACATTCGTTCAACGATCTTAATTTATGGCTAAACATTCGTGAAGTTGAATTAGTGATCCATTTACTTTCGTATAAATTTGTCGCAATCTTACCATCAGCTGTAGATGCAATTTTAAGTGTTATAAATGGCTTAAGATCTTTTATTGAATTAAAAAAAATATTATTTAATTCTTCTACTTTATCTCCAAAATTTTTAATAATAACTTTAATACCAGCTGATCTTAACTTTCTTACAGAGTTATTATTAACCAGGGGATTTTTATCAACCTGAGAGATGATCACTTTTGCAAATTTGAGTTCTATAATTTTATCAACACAAGGAGGAGTTTTACCTTCATGCGAACATGGTTCTAGTGTGCAATACAAATGAGCACCTTTAATATCTTTTTTATTTTTAATTTGGTTTATTGCATGAATTTCTGCGTGAGGTACACCTTTAGGCTGTGTCCAACCTCTTGACAAAATTATACCGTTGTTAACAATTACTGCTCCTACCGGTGGGTTTGGATAAGTTGTACCAATAGCCCTAAGTGCCATTCTTTCAGCGATTCTAAAGTAATTATTTTCACTCAAATGCTAACCTAATCTTCAGTCGAAGAAATTACACCTAAGAACTCTTCAAAGTCTTTTGCCTCACGAAAATTTTTATAGACTGATGCAAAACGAACATATGCAACAGAATCAATGCTTTGCAATCCTTCCATAACAATTTCACCTATCACATCTGATGAAACTTCTGTTTCACCTAGACTCTCAACTCTTCTAACTATACCACTAATCATTCTATCAACTCTTTCATTGTCAACTGGTCTTTTTCTTAGAGCTATTTGCACTGATCTTTCTAGTTTATCACGATCAAATGGGACTTTCTTTCCTGATTTTTTAAGAACAGTCAGTTCCCTCAATTGTATACGTTCAAATGTTGTAAAGCGTGCACCGCATGCTGAGCAAAACCTTCTTCTTCTTATAGCGGAATTGTCCTCCGTAGCTCGAGAGTCCTTGACTTGGGTATCATTATTTCCACAAAATGGACACTTCATATTGTCACCTAATTATAAATTGGAAATTGATTACAGAGATTTATCACTTTCTCTTTTACTAATTTTTCAACTTTACTATTATCATCTGGGTTTTGTTTTAATCCTGATAACGTTTCAAGGATTAAATTTCCAACAGTTTCAAATTCCTTTTCTTTAAAACCTCTTGTTGTAGCAGCAGGAGTCCCCAATCTGATTCCAGAAGTAATTTTTGGGGGTTTCGGGTCCTTTGGTATTCCGTTTTTATTACATGTAATGTGAGCTTCCTCAAGACTTGTTGAAGCTGCATCTCCTGTCAGATCCATTGGGGTTAAATCAACTAATATTAGATGCGTATCTGTACCTCCAGAAACAATTCTGAGACCACCATCTACTAGTGTTTGACTAAGAGTTTGAGCATTTTTAATAACTTGTTTTATATATTCTTTAAATTCTGGTTTTAGAGCTTCACCAAAGGCAACGGCTTTACCTGCTATTACATGCATTAGAGGTCCGCCTTGATACCCTGGGAATACAGCTGAATTAAATTTTTTGCCTAAGTCTTTATTATTAGAAAGTATCATGCCTCCTCTAGCACCTCTTATAGTTTTGTGAGTTGTCGAAGTAACAACATCTGCAAATTCTATAGGATTAGGATACTCTTCAGCTGCAACTAATCCTGAAAAGTGAGCCATATCTACATGCAGATATGCTCCTACCAAGTCACAAATTTCACGAAATCTTTTGAAGTCTATAATTCTCGAGTAAGCGCTTCCTCCTGCAATTATTATTTTAGGTTTATGTTCTTTTGCGAGCGATTCAACTTCATCATAATTTATCAACCCTTCATCATCCAATCCATACTGAACTGCATTAAACCATTTTCCTGACATGGATGGTGCTGACCCATGAGTTAAATGTCCACCAGCGTCCAAGCTCATACCTAAAATTGTATCTCCTGGTTTTATTAGAGCTAACATAACCGCGCCATTAGCCTGTGCTCCTGAATGAGGCTGCACATTAGCATATTCACATTTATAGAGTTTTTTTAGTCTCTGAATCGCAAGGTCCTCAGCAATATCAACAAATTCACAGCCTCCATAATAACGGGCAGCCGTATACCCTTCTGCATATTTGTTTGTTAATACAGATCCTTGAGCTTCTAATACGGCTTTTGAAACTATATTTTCTGATGCAATTAACTCAATCTGATTTTGTTGTCTTGAAAGTTCTTTGTTTATTGCTTCATGAATTTCGTTATCGATTTCTTGAAGTGGAGAAGAAAAAAAAGTCATATATTTATCCTATTTTATTTATTCTAACAGTGTGTCGGCTGCCTTCAAAGTCCGTATTTAAGAATGTTTCGACTAGACTTAAGGCTGTAGCTTCATCTATAACACGAGCGCCTAAAGTCAAAATATTTGCATCATTATGTTCCCTAGCTAATTTTGTAACCTCACTGCTATAACAAAGAGCAGCTCTAATCCCAGGTTTTTTATTTGCTGCCATTGCCATCCCTTGGCCAGTTCCACAAACCAATACGCCCTTATGAGCTTTTTCATTTAAAATATCATTTGTGACTTTTGAAGCGTAGTCAGGATAATCTACTGGATCTTTTTTATCTGGTCCTCTATCAATAACATCAACTCCACAATCTAAAAGGCGTTTAATTATTTGATCTTTTAGATCAAAACCTGCGTGGTCTGAAGCAATAGATACCTTAGTTTGTTCACTCATATAGGATATTATTAAACTAATTATACTAAATCTTGTATATAAAAAAATACAATAATTAATTCCAAAGAGACTTTTTTTGTAAGACTTTTTTTAAAGTTGTCGGTTTATCTGTCATTATACCGTCAACATTTATATTTATTAGATCTATCATCTGGTTTTCATCATTAATCGTCCAGACATGTATTTTTTTTCCAAGACTATGAACATGCTCGACTAGATCACTAGTAACAATTCTAAAGCCCATATATGTCATAGGTATTTGAAGACATGGAATACTATTATCATAGATAGAAAAAAATCTATTAAGAAAAAATAATATGGTCTCACTCTTAGTCATAGATGAACATAGATTATCTTTAAACTCATTTCTCAAAATATCTATCTTAGTATTACTAAATGAACCAATACATATCCTGTCAATATTTTTCATAGATTTTAATTTATCTTTCAATAAGTATGCAGATTCTAAACTTTTGGGTTCAATATTAAAATTTATCTCAGGCCAAGAAGATAAGGCCTCGTCAAGTAATGGGATTGTATGTGTCTCAAAAATTTTTATATTTTTTAACTCTTCATAATTAAAATTTTCTATTTTTGCATCTAGGCCAAGAATTCTTTTTAAATCTGGATCATGAAATATTATTAACTTATTATCTTTTGTATGTCTCACATCTGTTTCGATGTGCCGATATCCTAAATTAATTGAATTATTGAATGCATCTAAAGTATTTTCACAAAAATCATAGGAACCGCCTCGATGTGCGAATGGAATAAAATTATAATTGTCTAAAAATTTAAAAGACATATATATACTGAATTATGTTACTTAATTTTATAACTATATTAGGCTTCAATTTTATCGTCATCACTATTTTGTGGATATCATCCCTTAAAACTAGAAGAGCAGATTTTATTGATATTTACTGGGGTCCTAGTTTCTTTTTTTCATTTCTTTTGGCTATGGTAATAAATAATTCATTCTCTGTGACTGAAATAATATGCTTATTTATAATAACAATATGGGGATTTAGACTTGGCATCTATCTTTTAATTAGAAATGTTAATAAGACTGAGGATATTAGATATGTTAAAATTAGAGAAGCTAGAGGAGATATTGGTCTTTATTTAACAGCTTACTTAATCCAAATAATTTTAATTCCAATAATATCATTGCCCCTGATCAGCATTTTAGACACTAGTATTGATCTAAGTTTTGTCCATTGGTTAGGTATATTGATAGCACTTTCAGGAATTCTTATTGAAACGATAGCTGATATACAATTATCCAAATTTAAACTAGATCAAAATAATATTAATAAAGTTATGGATAAAGGACTTTGGTATTATTCAAGACACCCTAATTATTTCGGGGATAGTCTATTTTGGTGGGGTATTACAATTTATTGTTTTGCATTATCCAACAATTTATTAATTTTTATTGCTCCAATAATAATGACTTACTTATTACTTAGGGTTTCTGGTGTGACTATGTTAGAAAATAGATTATCAAAAAAGAAGGATGGTTATACTGAGTATATAAACTCTACTAGCTCTTTTATAATATTGCCAAAGAAAAAATCTAAATGAGTTTATCAGAACTTAAATATCCAAAAAATAGGTTGCGACGAACTCGTCAAGCTAAATGGATTAGAAACCTTACTCAAGAAAGTGTGCTTAGTTCAAACGATTTAGTATGGCCAGTTTTTGTATGTGAAGGAAACAATATCAAAGATGAAATTCAATCAATGCCTAATGTTTATAGGTATTCGATAGACAATTTAAATGAGGTCTATGATATTGCTAGTGAGCATAAAATAAATCTTATAGCTGTATTTCCATTCACGCCTCAGGAGCTAAAAACAAAATATGGAGATGAAGCACTAAATCCAGATAATTTAGTTTGTAGGTCTCTTGAAAAGCTTAAAAGTCATAAGCCTGACTTTGGTATTATGTGCGATGTTGCATTAGATCCATATACAGATCATGGCCATGATGGATTATTAAGCGATGAAGGTAAGATTCTAAACGACGAAACTAATGGTGTTTTGGTTAAACAATCTATCCTGCTTGCTGAACATGGTGCAGATATAATTGCCCCTTCAGATATGATGGATGGTAGGATTGGCATGATTAGAAACGAGTTAGAAAAAAATAAATTTTTGGATACTCTCATTTTATCTTATGCAGCAAAATATTCATCAAGCATGTATGCGCCATTTAGAGATGCTGTTGGCTCATCTAAGAATTTAAAGACAGATAAAAAAACTTACCAGATGAATATATTGAATTCTGATGAAGCAATCAGAGAGGCATCAATGGACATAGCTGAAGGAGCCGATATGATAATGGTAAAGCCTGGAATTAGCTATTTGGACATCATATACAGAATTAAGAATGAACTTAAGTATCCCACATTTGCTTACCAAGTTTCAGGTGAGTACTCGCTCATTAAATTCGGATCTCAACAAGGTATAATTAACGAAGAAACTATGGTTATAGAACAATTGTCTTCATTCAAAAGAGCAGGAGCAGATGCAATAATTACTTATTATGCGCCTGAAGTTTCAAAATTTTTAAAACTAATTGATTAAACGTTTTATTAAACTTGATGTATCAAGTTTATTTCCGCCTAAATCTTGAATATCGCTATAGAATTTATCGACAATTCTAGTCACCTCTAAATTAATGCCATGTGTATCTGCTTCTGCAAATGCAATTGAAAGATCTTTTCTCATTAAATCAACTGCAAAACCAAAGTCAAATTCTCCCGCTACCATTGATTTAAAACGATTATCCATTTGCCATGATTGTGCGGCGCCTGATGAAATTACTTCCAATACATCATCAGGGTTTAAATCGGTCTGCTTCATAAAATAAATAGATTCTGATAAGCCTTGAACTAGTCCTGCAATACAAATTTGATTAATTATTTTCGTTAGCTGACCAGATCCTGAAGTACCCATATATTTTATTTTTTTTCCATATGATCCTAATATTTCAATACTTCTTTCATATGCCTTCTCTGAACCTCCAATCATTATACTTAATTGGCCTTTTTCCGCTCCCGATTGTCCACCTGATATTGGGGCATCGAGGAAACTAACACCTAAATTTTCTAAGCTTTTTTCTACTTCTCTTACAATTCTTGGTGATACAGTTGAATGATCAATGAATATTGACTTTTCCTTAAGAGAGTTTAGGCACCCTTTATCTTTTGAGGTTATTTCTTTTAAATCTTCATCGTTGCCTACACATGAAATAATAAAATCATATTTTTGATTAGTTTCTGATAATTTATCAATAACTTTCCCTTTATAATTTTTGATCCAATTATCACATTTACTTTTTGTACGATTATAAATAGAAACATCATGTTTTTTTGATAGGTAGCCAGCCATTGGAGAGCCCATTTTCCCTATCCCTATAAAAAGAATGTTATACATTGAAAATATCCATCATTCTTTGCATGGAGCTTATGGTTACAAGCAAAGGCATCCTAAATAATCTTCCTCCAGGAAAATTTTTGTGTTTAATCTTTTCAAATGCCTCGAGCTCCTTTGTTTTCTCACTTACCATATTTTCTGCTAAAATTTTTCCAGCAATTCCAGTTAATGCAACTCCATGTCCTGAGAAGCCTTGAGCATAATAAATTTTATCATTGACCATCCCAATGTCAGGCACTCTATTCATTGTTAACGCTATTAATCCACCCCAGATATAGTCAATTTTTAATTCACTTAAATTTGGATACACTCTATTTAATTGCCTCTTGGTTCTTTTTTTTAATCCCTCTACAATCTTTAGTGAATAGCCTACTGCACCACCAAATATCATTCTCTTGCTGTCAGATAATCTATAATAATTTAAATCAAAATTTGTATCACTAACGCAATAATCGTTTGGCAGTATTTCTCTCTGTAAATTTTGACTTAATGGCTCAGTACAGACAATGTAAGTAGCACATGGCATTATTCTGTTTTCAATACCTAAATTTAGACCTTTTATATAGGCGTTGCAACATACTGCTATTTTTTTAGCTTTTACCATCCCTCTATCTGTAAGAACCTCAACCGCATGACTTGTTTGATTAATCTTAGTAACCACAGATCTTTCATAGAGTTTTACATTTAATTTTTCTGCCGCTTTTACCAAACCCAATGCATATTTAATTGGATGTAAATGCCCCGCTCCTTTATCAAGGACACCCCCGTAGTAAAGTGATGAACCAATTTCTTTATCGACACTATTTTTGTCAAGGAGTTCTAAATTATTATAGTTATACGTTTTTATTTTATACTCTCTATTTTCTTCATACTCTCTAAGTTTGGCCGCGCTAGTAGCGGCACTAATTCCCCCATTTTTTTTATCACATTCAATGCCAAATTCCCTTATTCTATCATCAATTAAATCTACAGAAGCTTGAGATATATCCCAGATTTGCCTTGCAAGTTTAATTCCATATTTCTTCTCAATTACGTCTATACCCCATGATACGTCATTCCAGATTTGGCCTCCATTTCTGCCCGAAGCGCCCCATCCAAATAAATTTTGCTCAATTACAATTACCTTTAGTCCTTTTTTTGCGGCCTCAATAGCTGTTGATAATCCTGAAAAGCCTCCGCCGACTACACAGATGTCACACTCATGATTATCAATAAGTTGATCATAAGGTTTCTTTAAGGTCTCTATATTTTGCGCATAGTAACTGTCTGGATAGTTTTCCATATAAAACTAAGATAGATATTAAATTTTGGAATGTAAACTTTTAGGTTCAATTTTACCAGCATGAGCTCTTTTACCCAGCCATTTTTTTATTTCATTGGCCGCCAAAAGAGTTTTACCATTATTCTCATTTAAAATACCTTCCTTAGAGTCAAAGCAAATACCGCTCAAAGTTTTTCCACTTTTGAATTTCTGTAATGTCACCCCTCTTCCCTTTTGCATTAAAGGTATTTCTGAATGATCAAAAATTAGAAGTTTTACCGCTTTCTTTTCACCACTAAAAACTGCTATTAGGTCTCCTTTTTTTTGAAAACAGGAGATGGCTTTTTCATTACCTTTTAAATTCATAACCCTTTTCCCCGATTTAGTAGACGCCATTAAATCTGAGGTATTTACAAAAAAACCCTTACCTGCACTACTAGTAATTAGATATTCCTTCTCTTGCTCATAAGTAGTTGCAAATAAAATTTCTTCATTATCATTTTTATCTATCAATAGACTGACAGGATCACCAAAACCTCTTCCTGCAGATATTTTGTTACAATTAATTGTATAAAATTTACCTAAAGTAGAAAAAAGTAGAAGTTTACTATTATTTTTTAATTTTATAATAAATTTCTCAGCATCTCCTTCTTTATACTTCACGTTTGTATAATCATCCTGATGTCCTTTTATGGTTTTTATCCATCCATTTTTTGAGAGTATCACTGTTACAGGATCTTTACTTTCAAATTCTTCAGTCGAGTAGTCAATTTCTTTATATTCTGTATTAACAGCAGTTTTTCTATTTGTAGCATTTTCATCTTTTGAAAATATTTCTAAACTTTTTGTGAATTCTAAATTTAATTCCTTTATTTGCTCTTTTTTTGATTTTAGTAGTTTGTTTAATTCTTTCTTGTATGTATTCAAATCTTCATTTTCTTTTTTAATTTCTTTTTCTTCTAATTTTTTTAATTGCCTTAGCCTCATTGCCAGTATTGCTTCGGCTTGCCTCTTGTTTATTCTAAATACGCTAATCAACTTTTTCTCAGGATCTGCTTCTGTTCTAATAATTTTAATTACTTTGTTTAAATTTTTATAAACTATTATAAAACCTTTGAGTATTTCAAGCCTGTTCTCAGTTTGAATTAATCGATACTTTGTTCTTCTTTTTAAAACATTAAATCGATGGTCAATAAATGATTTTAAGCTCTCTTTAAGTGAAAATAATTTTGGCTCGAGTTTGTGATTGATTGCATTAAAATTTATAGCGTATCTAATTTCTAAATCTGAATTCTTACATAAGTCTTCAAAAATTACTTCAGCTTTAAAACTTCTATTTTTTGGAATGAGAACTATTCTGATGTCTTCTGCAGACTCATCTTGAATTGCTTCTAGGTAATTTGCTTTCTTATTATCAATAAGATCAGATATTTTTTCTATAATTCTGGCTTTATTTACTTGATAGGGAATTTCATAGACGATAATTTGATATTGACCTCTTCCAAGGT
>CABYLU010000019.1 GCA_902519835.1 uncultured Pelagibacteraceae bacterium | reverse complement strand
CCAGGCAAGTGGATAACATGATTTTCTAGACCAATCTCCTTATCCGCTAATGTATTACATTTATCATTCATAGACATAAGTAAATCTCTATTATTTTCATCTTTTGCCAAATCATTCATTTCAAATGGATCATTTTCTAAATCATATAATTGATATTCTGCGTTGTATTTAGTCAATTCATCGTAGTTTGTAGGTATATTATTTTGACGAGGTGAGAAAAACCTTATAAATTTATGTTTTTTATCAACTACACCTTTGTAATTCAGCGGTGGAGTAAAATCTGGTAAGAATTTTCCCTCAGACATAAATGCTTTTGTCTTAGCTAAAAAGCCGTCCGCAAGTGCTGTATGTCGAAATTTCTCCGCAACTTCAAAAACTGTTGGGATAATTTGAACTCCATGAATTAGATGGCCCTCTTTATCACGTACGTTGTCGTAGTTAACATTTTCAACCAACTCCGCGTAGCTGTTACCTTTTAATTCAGGGTGCTTATCTCTAAGTTCTGATTTACTAAGACCTGTAAACTCTAATAATGTTGGAACGATATCAATGTTTGATATTACTGAGTTACATAATTTTTTATCTTTTAAGTCTGGATGGTAAACAAGCGTTGGAACTCTGATTGATTCCTCCCAAGAAACTATTTTTCCTCTTGCTCCCTGTTGTCCAAGCATTTCTCCATGGTCAGAGATCATGAAGATGATTGTATTATCTATTTGACCAGTATCTTCCAAGGAATGAATAAGTTTCATCATGTGTCTATCGACGTCACGTAAACAGTTATAATAATAATTACAAAACCTTCTCCATAAATCTAGTCTATCATATGGAATTTCTCCATAAACTGTATTCATGATTTCTGTTCCAAATTCACCTTCACCTAAAGACCTTCGACCAAAATTTTTAGGAAAATCAAAATCGTGTTCTTTTTTATATATTGGATCATCTGGTGCAAATTTTTGATTTTCACCGATAAATCCCGTACCTAATATTTCAGAGGATGCCCTGTAAAACATTATATCGTGAGGATTGACAAAATTTACAAACACAGACCAAGGCTTTTCATTTCCTTTTTTATCTCTAATAAAATTTGATGCAGATTCTGCAGTCAAACCATCAAATTTAAAACCTCCCTGCCCTAAATCACGCTCACCCGGTTGATCTGAATTATCAAAACCATATTTTGAAAACATTTTTCGCATACCTTCATATCCGAGAGCATTTTCATTTACGTTACTCTCAGTAATATTTGTTAAGTGCCATTTGCCAAAATAACCTGTTTCGTAGTCTTGATTTTTCAAGAGATGTCCTATTGTATTTACATTATCGTATAAACCTGGAACCCAAGGAGTAACAGTATTATCCCATACTCCAGTAAATTGAACATGTTGCCCCGTATAAACAGAACTACGTGCAGGTGAACATATTGGCGTTGAGGTATAAGATCTATTGAAATAAGTTGAGATATTTTCCAAATATCTGCGTGCAGGCAAATCAATGCTTTTTGGAATATATGGCCATGCCCGCTCCTGATCATTTAATATTAGTAAAATGTTATAATTTTTAGGCTTAATATAGGCCGGCGCATTTTGTAAATGTAAAATAGAAGCAAGGCCACCTAGAGCAATTGAGGCTACAGACTTTTTAATAAAAGAGCGTCTTGATATGGATTTCTTCATATATATGATAAAATAATATACATTATTTAAACTTGTTACAAATCCAGCTTTTAGATATTTATTGATTTAGTTTTATGAAATTAGTTACTTTTACATTTAATGGCACTACATCCATAGGCGCAATAAATGGAGACCATATAGTGGATTTCTCAGATAGTTCACTACCTAACAACATGATAGATTTTATTGCTCTTGGAGATCAGGGTCTAGATACTGCAAAAAATCTTATTGATAAAAGTGAAAATAAAATTGAGTTAAGCAAAGCACATTTAGAAGCTCCTATCACTAAACCAAGTAAAATTCTTGCGGTTGGATTAAACTATAAAGAACATCAAGATGAAGTTGCGCAAACAGCTGCAAAAACAATAGGTAAAGCTCAAGAAAAATATCCAAATATATTTAACAAGCAAAATAGCTCTGTTAACGGTCCATACGATGATGTTCATCGGCCGCGTGCTTCAGAATTTTTAGATTATGAAGGCGAACTTGGTTTCATTATTGGAAAAAAATGTCGTCATGTACCTTATGACAAAGCAGCTGGAGTTATTTACGGCTATACAGTCGTTAACGACGTCACAATCAGAGATTGGCAGATGCGTGGCCCTCCTATGACAATGACTATGGGTAAGTCATGGGACACCCATTGTCCATTCGGTCCATATATTGTAACCAGTGATGAAGTTGGCAACCCACACGACCTAAAGCTTGAAACATATGTAAATGGAGAATTAAGGCAATCAGCATCGACAAGTGATTTAATTTTTGACTGTTTTACATTGGTTGAGTACTTATCAACTGCTTTTACGCTAGAACCTGGAGACTTAATTCCAACTGGTACACCGGCTGGTTCTGCAGTGATGACAAGAAATTGGCTTAAAGCAGGTGACGAAATTAAAATCGAAATTGAAAAACTGGGCTTCATTAATAATAAAGTTATTGAAGAGCCAGAAGATACACCAGCATACTAAGTCGCGTGAGTGATACTGAATACGATGTCATTGTAGCCGGTTATGGACCAGTAGGTGAAACATGCGCAAACTTGCTAGGGTATTATGGCATTAAAGCGTTAATCTTAGATAAAGAAAAAGAAACCTTCCCCTTGCCCAGGGCAATTACATGGGATGCTGAATGCCAACGAGCAATGGCTCATTGTAACTTTCTAACTGAAGTAAAGACAAGAAAAATTAGAGGCGTTGATAACAAAGATGCTAAGAAAAGATCAATTTTAAAAATTACGATGGATGGTTTTGATACATATAATTATCAACATTCAATACTATTTATTCACCAACCTCAATTTGATCAAGTACATAGAGAAAATGCAAAAAAATATCAGACTAATACGATTAGAACAGGTAATGAAATTTTAAGCGTTGATCAATCAGATGGCGTTGTGAATTGTTCCTACAAAAATATTGAAACTGGGGAAGAGTTTAAAACAAACAGTAAGTATCTTTTGGCGTGCGATGGAGCAAATAGTACAATTCGAAAGCTCAACAATATTGAACTTAAAAGTTTAGATGCTGATGAGACCTGGATGGTAGTGGACGGGTATACTAAAAGTAAATTTGAATGCTTCACAGATATTGATGCGATTCAATATTGCAATCCGTCACGACCAACAACAATTATTCAAGGAGTTGATGATTGCTTTAGATTTGAAATAGCCTTTATGCCGGGTGATACTGTTGATGAAATTCAAAAAAAAGAAGTTTTTAGAAAATACATAGACCAATGGATTGGAGATAATGAAGTTGAATTTAGTAGAACAGCAGTTTACTCATTTCATGCAGCCGATGCTGTTAAATGGCAAAATGAAAATATTTTTCTACTCGGTGACGCTGCACATCAAATGCCTCCTTTTATGGGTCAAGGAATGAATTCTGGATGTAGGGATGCTGAAAATATATTATGGAAAATTAATGGAGTACTGAAAGGACTTTACTCACCTAAAATATTGGATACCTACCAATCAGAAAGAAGGCCACACGTCGCCCGAATTACTAGAGGAGCAATTAAAATGGGAGGCGTCATTAATGCTAAAAGTAAATTTAAAGCATTTATCAGGAATGCATTGCTAAGAACACAAAGTTATTTAAGAGGTAAAGAAAATATATTTCCTGTTTTAAATGGCAACCGTCTAGGACCTGGCGCTCATAAAATGCCAAAAATTAAGAATGTTTCTATAGAGAGATATTACTTCAATGAGATAAATGTTCGTCTTCATGATGGCAGGATTATGAGCACGGATTATGTGCTAGAAAAGAATTTTGGAATTATTTTAAATAATTTTGAAGGTAATAAAAATATCTCAGAGGATAATCTTGAACTATTAAAAAGTCATAATTTTAAGATCATAAATATAACTCCTAATTACAACCTTTCAAACTATGAAGGGTACATTGCGTGTGAAGAAACTCATAAAGATTTACAAATTTACTGTGAAAAGTTTGATTGTTCTGGAGTTATCTTAAGACCTGATAAATATGTTTTCGATTTATTTAACTTTGATAAAAGCGATAGTCTTGAAACTATTATTAATAATGTATTATTGAATATTAGAGAGAAAATTGAATTTAATTGAAACACTGATATTAAGGAGTAAAATATAAAAATGCCATTAGACGATCAAGATAGAAAAAAAGGATTAGAAATCCTGAAGAAGATGGATTTACTTAAAAACGATGAAACTCCTGTCTCTAAAGATTTGCTAAAGCAAATAATTGATATGTTGTATGGAACAGTCTGGTCACGAACTGAGCAGTTATCGCTTCAAGAAAGAAGCATGATTACGCTCACCGTTTTGGTGGCGCTTAATAGAGAGAATGAATTAAAATCTCATTTAAGAGGGGCCAAAAATTTAGGAATTACGAAAGAAAAAATTGAAGAAATGATATTGCATGTGGCTCACTATAGTGGTTTTCCCACAGCAGTTTCAGCCAGTCAATTGCTAAACAAAGTATGGGATGAAGAAAAAGAATCCTAAAAACAAAGATCTTATCGGTAAACAAAAATATAAAGTATCAGACTCAAATTCTGAATGGGTGCTTTATCATAACAATTTCTCACTTTGCTCTCGTAAAGTGAGAATATGTCTTGAAGAATATAAAATTGATTACCTGCCAGTTCATATACATATTATTGAGACAAAAGATTGTGAAAATTTATCAAAAGATTTTCTTAAAATTAATCCAAAAGCAACAGTACCAGTTCTATTACATAACAATCAGCCTATTTATGAGTCTCACGAACAAATAAGATATTTAATGGAAACTTTTCCAAATAAACTTGGGGAGAGTGAAACAGTTGATTATTGGAATAAAAAAGGTTCGTTAGTTGGAGATGATCCAGTTAGCGGAATTAAAGAGTACGCAGGTAATTGTGTATCCCTACTTACTCAACCATTGTTTGTTTCTATGCTTAGAAAAATTAGTTTCTTTAAATTTTTTAATTATTTTATAAAGCATCCTTCAAAGTTTAGAGCGCTTAATTTCACTTTATATCGACTATTAGGCTACTCAGTCTTTAATAAAAATTCTCCACATCAAAGAGTTGCTATAAAGGCATTTGAGAATCTTAAATCACACATGACATCGTTAGATGGTCATTTAGAAAACAAGATCTGGATTGACGGGGATAGGTTTAGTATTGCAGACGTAACCTGGATGACATTATTACACAGACTTGATGAAGTTAGTCTGGTTGAGCTTTTCACTGGAAAATTAAACAACTTAAGAGACTACTATTCCCGTTTAAAAAATCGTGAGAGCTTTAGCAGCTGTATTATCGAATTCAGTTCAGAAACAATTGACTCTGGCACAAAAAATCTTAGAGAAGACATCCAAAAAGTTTCAAATTTGAGACAATTATATAATAGTTTTGAGTCTAATCCTTTGCCTTGAAAGTATAAATAATAGTTATTATTTATAGATTCTGTTATAGTGAGCTGATACTTATGATTTATATAAATCCTTTTGAAGAACTCCTGACCTTTGTGCCAGCTATTGCATTACAAGGCTTTGTAGTTGTAATGATACTGATGGTTGCAATAGGTACTTTAGTGGATATGGCGCATAAGAAAAATGCAAAATATTTTTTCATTAATTTTAAAAGAGCAAAAGCGTCTGCAACAAATAAATTGAGTGGTTCTCAAAAGGCAAAAATTATAAGCAAGACAATTGCTAACGATATTTTAACAACATCAGAATTAGGTAGAGGGCAAAGAAGGGTCGCTCATCTTTTAGGAATGTACGGTTCGATATTATTTTGGGTTGCTTCGGTTATCTTAATATTTGGATATGCTAATTCAGTCGCTCCCTATCAACTATCATTGTTGTGGCATGTTGGCGCTATAATGACTTGTCTTGGAGGTTATTGGTTTTGGTTTTTCTTAAGGGTCGATGTCTCAGCTGAGGCAAATCCATGGAATAGGATCATAAGAGCAGATCTTTTTGTATTATCGCTTTTAGCTGCAGCAACATTTGGACTAGCTTGGTCTTTTACTCAGTCGTCAGGTGTTCCAATACTAGATATCTTGTTTTTAGTTCTTTTTGGCCTATCTAATGTTTTATTGTTTGGTGGTGTATATTGGTCAAAATTTGCTCACATGTTTTACAAACCTGGCGCAGCAATTCAAAAGAATTTATCTGAGGCTGACGGGTTTAGAGATGACTTGCCTGCCCCAGCTGATGCACCAAAGCAATTTGGACTTGGAATTAAACGAGAATCGCCTAGGCATTATTAATAAAAGCTGATTTACTAGGAAACGAGAAGAGGAAAATATATGTCAACATTTGTATACATGACAAGATGCGATGGATGTGGTCATTGCGTAGATATATGTCCATCGGACATTATGCATATAGATAAAGAAAAAAGACGTGCAGTGAATATCGAGCCAAATATGTGCTGGGAATGCTATTCATGTGTAAAGGCGTGCCCTCAAAATGCGATTGATGCAAGAGGTTATGCGGATTTTGCGCCAATGCATCATAAGGTAAGAGTTCTACGTGAAGAGGAAAAAGGTACAATATCTTGGAGAATAAAATTCCGAAATGGTCATGAGAAAAATTTTGTATCGCCTATTACAACTAAACCTTGGGGTAAACATATTCCAAATCTTGCTAATGAAACTCCTCCAACAAATGAAGAACTAAATTCACAGTTACTATATTCAGAACCTAATGGACTTAATATTGAAACAGGTCTTCCAAGTCTAAAGAAAGTAAATCAAAAAGGGATCAACTAAATAGATGGCTTCAATTAAAACAATTCATGAGGATTGTGACATTCTCATTGTCGGCGGTGGAATGGCTGGAACAGGCGCTACCTTTGAAGCAAGACATTGGGGCAGAGATCTTAAAATAGTATGTGTTGAAAAAGCAAATATTGATCGAAGCGGCGCAGTAGCTCAAGGACTTTATGCAATAAACTGTTATATGGGAATGCAATGGGATGAAAACCAACCAGAAGATCATGTCCGATACGCCAGAAATGACCTAATGGGTTTGGTTAGAGAGGATCTAACTTACGATATTGCAAGGCACGTCGACTCCACTGTTCATATGTTCGATGAATGGGGTTTACCAATAATGCGTGATAAAGAAACTGGTCGTTACCAAAGAGAGGGTAAATGGCAAATAATGATACATGGTGAAAGTTACAAACCCATTGTAGCTGAGGCTGCAAAAAAATCAGCTGACAAAATTTACAACAGAATAATGATTACACATCTACTGATGGATGAGGGTAAATCTGACCGTGTGGGTGGTGCTGTTGGTTTTAATATGCGGACGGGAAATTACCATGTTTTTAAAGCCAAAGCAGTTATCGTGGCTGCAGGAGGGGCATCTCACATATTTAAACCTAGAGCTGTTGGTGAAGGAATGGGAAGGACTTGGTATGCGCCATGGAGCAATGGCTCAGCATACGCTCTTCCTATTATGGCTGGAGCCAAAATGACACAAATGGAAAATAGAATAGTTCTCACAAGATTTAAAGATGGTTATGGACCAGTGGGCGCTTATTTTTTACATCTCAAAACTTATACAGAAAATGGTAATGGTGAGAATTACGAGAAAAAATGGTACGAAGAAACTAAAAAACTTGTCGGTGAATATATCGATCACGTTCCTGTTCCAACATGTCTCAGAAATCATGCATTTATTGAAGAGGTAAAAGCTGGTCGTGGCCCTATTCATATGGTCACCAAAGAGGCATTTCAAGATCCCCACATGGAAACAGTCGGCTGGGAAAATTTTCTAGGAATGACAGTTGGTCAAGCAGTAGTATGGGCGTCTCAGAACATTGACCCAAAATATACTAATCCTGAACTCACAACATCCGAACCATATGTTATGGGTTCACACGCGACTTGCTCAGGAGCTTGGGTGAGTGGTCCAGAAGATATCTCACCAAGCGATTATTTTTGGGGTTATAACAGAATGACTAGTGTTAATGGTCTGTTTGGAGCTGGAGATACTGTTGGTGGAAGTGCGCATAAATTTTCCTCAGGATCATTTACTGAGGGACGTCTTGCTGCGAAAGCAGCTGTAAAATACGTAAATGACATGCAAAATGAAGAAATTAAAGTTACGGATAGACAATACGAAGATTTAAAAGAAGTAATCTACAAACCTCTTGAAAATTATAAAGTAGGTAGAAACGAAATTACTGCGGGCACAGTATCACCAAGCTATATTCTTCCGATTCAAGGGCTCCAACGTTTGCAAAAAATCATGGACGAATATGTAGGTGGCGTTGGGGTTTCATATATGACTAATGATAACTTGCTTAAAATAGGAACTAATCTATTAAAAATGCTAGAAGAAGATTTGGAACATGTTGCTGCAGAAGATTACCACCAACTTATGAGGGCTTGGGAGTTAAAGCATAGAGTAACGACTTCTCAATGTGTAACAAGTCACACATTATTTAGAGAAGAAACACGATGGCCTGGTTATTATTATCGTGGTGATCATATGAAAATTGATGATGCAAATTGGCACTGTTTGACTGTATCACAAAGAGATAAGGAGTCTGGTGAATTTAGTATGGACAAAGCTCCAATGCATAACCTTGTCGACTAAATGGATCTTCTCCAGAAATCTGATGAGGAAATTTTAGAAATTGCTGCACCTCTATGGAAAAATTTAATCAATTGCTCAAATACTCAAGACTACTTTGGGTTTACTAAGGATTTTTCAGCAAGAATGCTATTTGGTGCGAATGAAATAGAACTTGCAAAACAATGGGCAAATAATGAAGTCATAACAAATTTAAAGCAGGAGAATGATTTTCTTGGCTGCATAAGAAGAGACGGTCACGTTACAGTGTTATTCAAACAAAAAAGTACTATTTCAGATGGTGATTATCTTGGTAGGCTTGTTTTGGGAGTGGAAGATGGAGAAATAAAAATATTTGGAGCAACAATATTTTAGACTAATTCGTCATTATCTCTCATGTCTTTTCGAATTTTGGTAGCTGAAATTTTATGTATTTCTTCACCAAGGTCGTGTTCTGTAAATGTGTAACCCACTCCCCTGCCATATGAAATGTCTGTTATATTTGGCACTTTTATTACAATAAACTCTCTTTCATTTTTAAAGCCCTCTAATTCAAGACTATTAATGATACGTTGTTTTACGTCATCAAACTCAAATGGATTATCTGACTGACCTTCAACTCCAGCGTCAACTCCTGAAACGTCCCTAAACATAATACAAACTTGCCCAGACAACTCTAATGCTTTTTTAAATAATTCAGTATGTCCTTTATGCCATGGTTGCCAGCGACCAAGCATTTGTGAAGTTGGCTTCTTCCAATCAAACATTAGTTATTTCGTTAGCCAGAGCAGCTATTTCCTGATCATTCATGAAACTTGTAATAATTTTATTTGCATTATTTGGCGCTTCGAACATATTGGTTGTATCTTTAAACGCTTGAGAACTCTCAAGTGTTTCAACTTCAAAAGGTAGATCCTTGGAGTTCTTTAACTCTTTTTTTTTATTGTCTACGACTCTTCCTTCCTTAATTGTATCCAGCCAAATTAAATAATCCGCCCCAAACGAGTCTCTTGCGGCCTTTGTTGGCGCTACAAAATCACATATTACATATCTTCCATTATTTTTTTCAAAGTCAGCAAATGTTTTCATTCGCATTGCTTGCCTAGACCTACCCTCTTTTGAAAAATCCCAATCATTTGATGCTGTTCTTACAATATCTGCGTTATACCAGGCACAATTATTTATATTTTGCACAAGTCTATCTGCTAACCAGGTTTTACCTGAGCCAGGAAGTCCACATATAAGAATTTTCATATTATTAATTCTATAACTTTTTAGAAATTAATTGAATAGTAGAATAATTACTTAATCAGTTACTGAAATACTAACTGACGGCCTACCTACATCCAAAGTACAAAATTCAGTTCCTGGAGCTGGATCTTCGTCAGCAACATATTGAGAAAATTGGGCTCTTAATGAATTAGTTACATCAAAAGCCATTCTTAGGGTTGGAGTTCTATCTAAAGTTCTCGTAAAAGGCTCTGATAACTTGTAAATCATAACAAGACCTTCGTCTGACGCTTCCAGGCCTCCTTGCCATATTTGCTGTACCGCTTCTTCAACACCGGTATCAAAATTTAGCCAAGTAGAAGAATAGTCGTTGTAATAACTATAACTTCCACAAAATGAGCTTGTTGTTTTTGTATATCCTGCATTATCTAGGGGTGTTATATCCGCCCAATATAAGTTAGCAAATGAGCTGAAATCATTGGAACCACATGCTGCATTAAAATCAGGTGTTGCAGCTGGATCTTCCAGACTATTTCCTCTTGATTCTGACCACGAGTCAGCGTTTGCATTACCTTGGAATGTGTCATTTCCAGGTCCGTTTAGGAAGTATATTGCTTGCTCTGTTGGAGTTTCTGAACCACTTGAAACAGCAACACCTACCGGAGCTGAATTGCCATTTGTATTTGTTAATTCACTGCTAGTGACGCACGACTCAAGGTTTCCATCATAATCACCTCCACCGTTCAAACCAATAGTACCCCCGTTTGTATCTACAGGAGTCACAGTCCCCGTTAGCCACATCGTTCTTGAAATTACAACTCTCATAAAATTAAATGTAACATTTTTAGGAATATTGCTTGCCCCCGTTGCACTGCACGCGACAGCGCCAGGTGCTACACCCGCTAAATCACATCTACCATTATCAGTTGCTACATTAGGACTAAATTCAACGTCATTTGATCCATTACAAAGACCAGTTGTAACATCAAAGCTTTCACATAGTTTCATTGATATGGGCTTAACTTTAAACACAGATGGTGTTGCATACGCTCCCATTGTCCACTTTCCAATAACGTTGTTGTTTGAATAAGCATTTGTTTGTAAAAACAGTGTCAAATATAAAATGCCTGTTAAAGCTATAAATATGTTTTTAGCGATACTCATTACGTGCCTCTTACTATGAAAAATCCGCCACTATCAGATGATTGTTCAGTTATAATATTATTTGTTCTCCTAACTTTGTGAAGCATTTCATCTTTCATGTTATATGTTGGAAAAGCATAACTTGTAATACCATGAGTTACTAAGGTAGGTGTTAAATGGTTTTGAGGCCATTTAAATGTAATTTTATAAAAGTCTTCATCATCTGAGCTATTATCAATGTCATTCTTGCCATATTCAAACTGTAGTCCACTAATGATGGTTGCTTCTAGAGAAATTCTATTACCATCTAAGTCAGCGCCAGTTCTGTCCCAACTGTAACCATTATAAATTACTTTGGCCCAAGGAAGGTATGGAAGTGAACCAACGACAGAATAATCAAATCCATTAACAACTTCTTCTGTAATGGAACCAGAACCTCCTGTATAACTTACTTTTTCAGACAATCTGTCATAAATATTTGCATATAGCTGAAAACTATTTGCAAGATATTCAATTCCTAAACTTCCTCTTTGATGCCCTTCATCAAATTCATAATCATGAAATAAATTTGCGCCTAATATAGCATTGTTATTATTTACTAGAGTTCTAAAGCCAATACCTGCATTCAGTATGGTTCTTTCATCTCCATTTGCAAACGGCTCGTGACTGCCTAATCGCAATTGGGTAAAATATAAATGTTCACTATTTAATCCCTGATAAGGATTCTTTGCTATTGGACGAACTGCTAAAATTGAAAATTTAATATCGTAGTTATCTTGTTCTGAAATAGTAACTTCTGTATCACCATCTCCGGGAATAATTTCGGCTATTTTAATGCCAATGTTCATTAGACCTGTTGAAACTTTATTTTCAATAATTCGCTCTAACGTATCACTCGCAATTGTAATAGTTGATGCTGCAACAGCAAATATCAAAACAAGTAAGGATAAAAAATTTTTCATCCTTAAGCGTAACGTATTTGTTAGCTAAAAATAAGTCTTAATTTTACTATCTTTCCTGAAAAGATTGTCCTAATGAACCAATAAATGGGGATAATAAGTAATTTGCCAGAGTTCGCTCTCCAATTTGAATACTGGCAGTTACTTTGACGCCTGGCACCAGGTAATATGTTTTTTCCTTGCTTTCAAAGTAGTTTTGATCGAGTTCAACGAAGATATTATAAAATACTATTCTGTTGTCATTTTCATCTTGCTCAGTATCTGGACTAATACGATCCACAATACCCTCTATTTGGCCAAAATTTACAGCATCAGCAGATGATAGTTTAACAACAGCACTTTGTCCTGGCTTTACAAAACCTATGTCACTTTCTTGCAGTCTTGCTTCAACAATTAAATTATCTTTTGTAGGGACTATATCCAATATTGCTTCGCCAGGCCTTATAACGCCTCCTATTGTTACAAAAAATAAATTCTTTACTACTCCATCAACCGGTGCCGTGATAACGGTTCTCTCAAGATTATCTTTTAAAGCCTTAATTGTTTCATTTAATTCTGATATTTCCCGCTGCGCAACTTGTCTTGCATTTCTTGCACTTTCAACAAATTGCTTAGTTATATTTTCCTTTTCTTCTAATGAAGTTTCTAATGCTCCCTTGGCAGCATTGAGTTCTTTGAGTAAATCATAATGGGCAAATTCGGTTATAATGCCTTCTACCAACAACTGTTCGCTCATTTCTGTCTGTTTAATTAGTATATCTATTGCTGTTTGATGTTGAGCGATCTCTGCGGAAACTTTTTTAATATCTCCTTCTAGTTTATTTTTTCTACTTACAAATAACTCTAAAGACTTATTCACCAATTCAGACCTGTCATTGACAAGGATGTCATCAAAAATGGGGACATCAAAATCATTAATTTCAGCTTCAAGCCTAATTGACTCTATTTTTTTAGCATCTATTTGTACTTGTGCTTCATCTACATCCACTTCACTGGCAGTAGCTGCGAGTATAACAAGAGGATCATCCTTCTTAACAATATCACTTTCTTTCACCAATATTTGATCGATTATACCTCCCTCAAGGTGCTGTATAGTTTTAACATCTCCTGCAGGTATAACTTGGCCTTCAGCGTTACTTATTATGTCTATGTTAAATAAAAACATCCAAAGTAATGCTGTGACTGCAAATAAAGACAAGATATAAAAGAATATCTGCGTATTTTTTTTGTGTTTTTCTGATAATGCATTCATGTAATTTTATTTTTCCTTATATCAGTTACTAAAGGAACAGGCTTCTTATCAAGATCTATTTTTAGATTTGCTTTTGCAATTATTTCTTCATCTTGTGATGAAATTATCAAAGTCTTATTATTTTTTATCAGATTGCCTATTAGTTTATAAATAGCTTTTTTGCCTCTTTCATCAATAGACTCGGTTGGCTCATCAAGGGCTACAATTTGGCCTGATATAGCTAATGCTCTTGCTAAGGCCATTCTTTTTCTAATACCAAATGGCAAATCCTCTCCACGATTGTTAAGCGGCATGTGAATTCCTTTTGGATCGCTGTTTACAAAATCTAATAGATCAGCAAAGTCTAATATTTCTTCCATTTTGTCCTTTTTAATTTCACTCAAACCTCCACTGTAGTCGATCCAGTTTACTTGAACGCCACTCATTTCCTGATATGGGTCCCCGTAACCTAGCTTTTGACTTTCTGTATAAGCGCCTCCCCATGACACCACGTTTACTTCCGCGGCTGTAGCCATAGATGGAGCCACCAATAAAGCAGCCAAAGAGATTAGTTTAGTTAATCTAGACATGATTAATCGTCTCCTTTTTTTATATAAAGAAATATTACACAAGGCCTTGAGCAAAAACGCAACAAAAAAAAGATTATTTTTCAACAAATTAATGTTGAATCTACATGTAGTATCAAAGAATTAGTAATCTAGAGCCCTACAGTCATGAGATGACCAGCCAAGGTCCAATTTGTCACCGACGTTAAGCTTTAAATCACTACTCGCGTTTGGAACTTTTAAAATAAAGTCATCATTACCAAGAAGATTCACACGCACCCTTGTATGGTCGCCATGGTAGATAATTTCGCGGATTTCACTTGTGAATTTATTTTCAAGTTGTTCATTTGGGTCAATACTCACACGCTCAGGTCTAAGAGAAATTCTGGATTTTTCTCCAGAAGAGCTCACAGCAATAGGATTAGCAACAATAGTTTCACCAGAGTCAGTTTCAATCTTTGCTGAACCAGATGCAATTTCTTTTACAGTTCCAGTGAAAGTATTATTTTCTCCAATAAAGCTTGCAACAAACGAATTCACTGGCGTTTCATATAATTCATTTGGTCCAGAAAGCTGTTGAACCTTACCGTCATTAAAAACAGCAATTCGGTTTGACATGGTCAGAGCTTCACCTTGGTCGTGCGTAACATAAACAACAGTCACTCCTAATGACTCGTGAATGTGCTTTAATTCATATTGCATACTCTCTCGTAAATTTTTATCAAGAGCTCCAAGAGGTTCATCCATTAATACAAGTTTAGGATCAAACACTAGTGCGCGAGCAACAGCAACTCTCTGTTGCTGACCACCAGATAGTTGAGCGGGCATTCTGTTTTCAAAACCTGTTAATGAAACCATTTTCAAAGTTTTATTAATTCTCTCTTCAATTTCTGATTTATCCACTTTTCTTACTTTAAGAGGAAAAGCTAAATTTTCATAAACTGATAAATGCGGAAACAAAGCATAATTTTGAAAGACCATACCGATTCCACGCTTATGAGGTGGGATATTGTTTATTGGACGTCCATCAAAATAAATCTCTCCATTCGTTGGAGTTTCAAAACCAGCAAGCATCATGAGAGTTGTTGTTTTTCCAGATCCAGATGGCCCAAGTAAGGTAAGAAATTCACCTTCTGCAATATCTAAGTCGAGTCCTTTAACTACAAGCTCTTTTCCATCATAACTTTTATCGACTTGTTCAAATTTAACAAAATCAGACTTTTTTGAATTCATGTCGGTAAGACTAAGGTAAAAATAGTTGGGAATCTAGGAATTTTTGAACTAAATTAAAGCTGACCTTATTACAAAAATAGATCAGTATTTAACAAGAAA
>CABYLU010000018.1 GCA_902519835.1 uncultured Pelagibacteraceae bacterium | reverse complement strand
AGTTAAGTATGTTACCCAATTTTGATAGCTCATGATCGACATCAATCTGACACGTATTGAAAGGCCTTTTGACTGTTTCCAGGTCCTTATTGAGTTGATCTATAAAACTTTTCCTATTAATAAGCAGTTGTACCGATAAATTTGCAATATTTTTCTCAATGATACTAAGCCAATTAGAGTCGTATTTTTTATTCTTTAACAAAGCCAACCGCTCACTTAGAAGTTTTTGCAATTTTGTATAATGTTTTAAGTGATTTTTATTAATATTAAAGATAAGACGATCAAAAAAATTTCTTTTTTCTGAATTGCTTTGAAGCATTACTTTTTCCATTATTGGTGTAATCCATAAAATGTTTATGAATTCCAATAATTGATAATTATTAATTTTTTCATTATCAGCTAAAATATGATTTTTATTCTTATCCTCATTGTGGAAACTTCGAGAAAGTTGGATCTCACCAGTTTCGTATTTAATATTTAATTTAATATCAAAACTTTGCTGGTTTTGATTTTTATTTGGTATTTCGGATAGACGCGAATTTTTCATACCTCTGCCAGGAGAAAAAAGTGAAATTGCCTCAAGTATATTTGTTTTACCTGAACCATTTTTTCCATTCAGTACTATGAAACTATTAAGGTCCTCAAGATTGGTGTTTAAATGATTTTTAAAATTAATTAATGAGATTTTTTCAATCCTAGTATTAGGATTCATAATCAAATTCGCATAGGCATTAATACAAAAAATAAATTTTCATCAGTCTTATCAAGGATAATTGCTGGAGAAATTGAGTCAGATAAACTAATACTAATTTCATCTCCATCAACCTCATTACAAATATCTATGATATATTTAGAATTAAATCCTATATCAACTTTATCACCACTATAGTTAACATCTATCATCTCATTTGCTGATCCCTTAGATTGACTCTCAACGCTAAGACTGAGCGAGTTATTTTCTATGCAAAACTTTATAGCTTTTGATTTTGATTCTTCATTTACAGCTACTGCTGAAACACGATCTATGGCATTTTTAAGATCACTGTTGTTAGTTTTAAAATTTTTATCATTTTTTTGAGGTATAACTTTAGTATAATCAGGAAAGGTGCCATCAATAACTTTTGATACAACCTTTAGATCGTTGAAAGAAAATTTAATTTTATTTTCATTTAGCGATACACTGACATCTCCATTTGCATCATCAAGAACCTTTCTTAATTCATATATAGTTTTTTTTGGAATAATTATTCCAGTTATATCTTCTGCGCCCTGAGGGAGCGGAATATCATATTGTGCTAAACGGTGACCGTCCGTAGCAACCGCTCTCAAAAATTGAATAGAATTCCTCTCAGCCTTATGTAAAAAAATGCCATTTAAATAATAACGTGTTTCCTCATTTGAAACTGCAAATTTTGTTTTATCTATAATTCTAATAAGCTCGTCTGCGCTAAGAACAAAATTTGTAGACAAATCACTATCAGATATTATTGGAAAATCGTCAGTTTTAAGAGTAGATAGATTAAATTTTGACCTACCGCAGGTCAATCTGATTTCATTTTCACCTTCTTCCATTATCATCAAGACTTCCGATCCAAATGGTAAACGTTTAATAATTTCAAAAAAAGTTACAGCGGAGACAGATACTTCACCAGATTGTAAAACTTCAGCTTTAATTTTATCAGAACAATAAATGTCCAGATTTGTAGACGATAAGATCAGTTTATCATCTTTAGCTTCTAAAATTATATTAGAAAGAATAGGTAGTGTATGTCTAACTTCTACAATTCCGTGTATATGAGACAATGCCTTGAGTAAATCTGTACTGTTTATTTTGAATTCCATAAAAAATTTAATTTACAGCCGAAGGTTATAAAGAAGTAATCATTTGTGTGATCAAGTTTACATCCTCATCAAATTTAGAATCGTTTTCTTTTAACTCATCTATTTTTTTAACAGCATGAATAACAGTTGTATGATCTCTTCCTCCAAATTTTCTTCCAATTTCAGGTAACGATCTGGTTGTCAGTTTTTTTGACAAGTACATTGCAATTTGTCTAGGTCTGGCAAAAGTTCTGATTCTTCTACTGGAAATTAAATCATCTATTCTTATGTTGTAGTAACTCGATACCTTTTTTTGAATTTCATCAATCGTAATTCTTTTATCATTAGATTTCAGTAAATCCTTTAGAACTGATTTAGTTAACTCAACATCAATTTTCTTACCTAAAATATTTGAAAATGTATAAACTTTATTTAAAGCTCCTTCTAATTCTCTTACATTTGATGTAACTGTCTTGGCAAGAAAAGATAGTACTTCCTCATCTAAACTTAATGTATTTTTATTTCTATCTTTTAGTTCATTGTATTTATTTTTGATAATTGAAAATCTCAAGTTATAATCAGCAGGCATTATATCTACGACCAAGCCGCCTGAAAGCCTGGATTTCATTCTTTCGTTGAAACTTCCGAGATCACTTGGTGGTCTATCTCCGGAGATTATAACTTTTTTATTCATATCCAGTAGAGAGTTAAAAGTATGAAAAAATTCTTCTTGAGTAGAAACTTTTCCAATCATAAATTGTATATCATCAAGTATCAATACATCTACAGATCTAAATTTTTGTTTAAAAGACATTGTATCTTTTTGTCTTAGTGATTTTATAAATTGAAACATAAATCGTTCTGCTGATAGATATAAAACACTCTTTTCTAAATTTTCTTCTTTGTATTTCCAACCAATCGCATGCAATAAGTGAGTTTTACCTAAACCAACGCCTCCATAAACATACAACGGATTAAAATCATTAATGTCTTTTGTACAAAATCGTTTTGCTGAAGCAAAAGCTAACTCATTTGACGGTCCAACAATAAACTTTTCAAACTTAAATCTATCATCTAATGGCCAATCATCTGAAAAGCTTGATGAGCTCGAGTAAATATTTGTCTTTTTAACATCACTAGAAACTTTATCAATGTTAAGCATATTAGCGGTAAGAGAATTATCAATATTGATCTTTACTCTTTTAATTCGTGAATTTTCTTGATTTAAAAAAAATATAATTTTGTCTAGATAGTGTGAGGTGATCCAGTCTCTTATAAATCTTGTTGGCACAGTGAAGTACAGGACATCTTCATCTAAGTTTCTTATTGAAATATTTTTAATCCAACTGTTAAAAATTTCGTTTCCATATTCTGCATTGAGTTTCTTGAGGACTGAATTCCACTGATCTTTTAAGTCAATTGTTGAAGCTTGATTCTTATTTAAATCTTGATACATTTTTTGCAAGCCCCTCCAATAGCCCTATATAAAATCTTATCTAATTTACAAAAAAAACATAATTCTTTTTATTCTTTTTTATTGAAAACCAAAATTGGATCAAAAAAACCCCTGACTAAAATATTAATAATTTTAGTCTAAAAAATTATTTTTTCTGAATAATTAAAAAAGATATTTTTTAATTTGAAATAAACTAGCTTCTCTAAAAATGAATCGCAATAATAAAAGTAGTTAAGATACTTATAAAATTTAGAATTAAATTAGTCTGTTATGTTTGCATGTAACTTTCACTGCTTTTCATAAGCTACGGAAAAGTTTAATGAATCTATTTGATAGATTTTATTTGGCTGGATAAACGTGAAATTTTTCTTGAGGCAGTGTTCTTGTGAACAATCTTTTTCGAAACAGCTGACATTATTTCTGACTCTGCATGCTTTAGAGCCTCTTGAGCTTCATTTTTATTGCCTTTAACAATATTTAGTTCTACTTTTTTAATATAAGTACGATATCTGTTCCTAACAGATTTATTAATGTCTGTTTTTTTAGAAATCTCTCTTACTTTACCTTTTGCAGATTTTGTATTGGCCATAATTAACTATATCTTTTTCTATCTTTGACATTCAGAACAATAAAATGATGAACGTTGCGCTATTACTATTCGTATTATGGGCGACTGACAAGATCTTTTTGCACATTTTGATCCCTCCTTACCATAAACATACAATTTATTTTGAAAATATCCCATCTTTCCAGAAACCATCGTATGATCGTTTATGCTTGAACCGCCTAATTTTATAGATTTTTTTAGTACACTTTTAATAGCGCGTACCAATTTTACACAATCCCGTTTTGTAATATCTTTACCTAACCTGAATGGATGAATACCTGACATAAATAATGCTTCAGAAGCATAAATATTTCCAATACCAACAATATATTTTTGATTCATAATTATATTTTTAATCGGCGATTTTTTATTTTTCGTTACGTTCAAAAGATACCGATCATTAAATTGTCTAATAAGGGGCTCAACTCCAAGGTTCACAAAGAACCTATGTCTTTCTAATGAGGCCGTTTTCGTAACGAAAATATATCCAAATCTTCTTGGGTCAATAAATTGAAAAACTAAGTTCTTGTCAAATAAGATAGAGAAATGTGTGTGTTTAAATTTTTTTTTATTATTTTTTACAATAATAATCCTTCCTGACATGCCTAAGTGTATTACTAATGATCTGTTATTTGATAAATTTATAATTATATATTTTGCTCTTCGATAAACAGTTGTAACTGTAGAGCTCTCTACTTCTGAAGATAAATTTTTTTGGATAGGATATCTTAATTTACTTATATATTTCTTGAATCGTAAAATTTTATGCTTATTAATTTTGCTTTTTATGCCATTTACAACTGTTTGGACTTCTGGTAGCTCTGGCATATATTACATTTATACATTTTTAGTTTATAAGATATTAAATAAATAAACGTATTATGGAAACAAAAGAAGTTTTTGATAAAGTTGCAAGCAAATACGATATCATGAATGATATTATGTCACTTGGTGCACATAGGTATTGGAAAGAATTACTAATCGATTGGCTTTCTCCGGAAAAGGAGATGCATATAATTGATGTTGCCGGAGGAACTGGTGATGTTGCAAGACGATTCTTAAAAAGAGTTAAAGGCAAAGGAAAGGCTACTGTGTGTGATCCTAATGAATTTATGGTTGAAGAAGGAAAAAAAAATCACAACTTTAAAGATAAAATTGAATGGGTTGTTGCACCTGCAGAAGATCTCCCTTTTAAAGAAAATACATTTGATGCATACCTCGTATCCTTTGGTGTTAGGAATTTTTCTAATATTGAAAAATCATTAGGTGAAGCATATAGAGTGTTAAAACCTGGGGGAAAATTTTATTGTTTAGAATTTTCCAAAGCTGAGAATGAAACAATTTCAAATGTGTATAATTTTTATTCTTCAATTATACCAGTAATGGGTAAAATTATTGTTGGAGATGAAAAGCCTTATGAGTACTTAATAAAAACAATTAGTAATTTCCCATCACAAGAAAACTTTAAAAAAATCATTGAGGGTACAAAATTTAAAGATGTAAACTATCGTAATATTTTTAATGGAATAGTAGCCATACACAATGCCACAAAAATTATAAATGCTCAGTAATTTACTTTTTTTGATCAAACTGATTAGAGTACTAAAAAAGTACAATGTATTAATCTTAATAAATAAAAATATACGATTTAAATTTTTATTTATTTTTTTTACTAATTTAATTTCTATAGGTGTGTCTTATGATAAAAACCATAAGAATAAATCTGACGGGTTAAGAATTGCGCAAGCATTGAACGAACTTGGTCCTTCATTTGTTAAACTAGGACAGTTAATATCTACAAGGCCAGATATCGTAGGCAATACAATTGCAGAAGATCTGTCATTATTAAGAGATAATTTGCCACCCTTTTCTAGAAAAATAGCTATTGAAATTATTGAAGATGAGTTTGGAACAAGTATTGATAGTATTTTTTCACAATTTAGCGAACCAATTGCTGCAGCTTCAATTGCTCAAGTGCATTTTGCTAAAATAAAATCATCTAATACAGAAATTGATGTGGCGGTGAAAGTACTAAGGCCAGAAATAGAAAAAATAATCAATCAGGAAATGGAAAGGCTTGAGTGGCTTACCACTTTCATGGAAAATTTCACTGAATTTCAAAGGTTAAGGCCTAATTCTATAATAAAAAAAGCAAAGGAAGTCATAAAGTTTGAGCTGGATTTAAGATATGAGGCTGCGGCTGCTTCAGAGTTATCTGAGAATACGAATATGGATGAGAGTTTTTATGTACCAAAAGTTTATTGGGATAAAGTTACTCAAAAAATACTCACGATGGAAAAAATTATTGGTGTTCCTGCAGATAAAATTGATGAGTTGAACGAAAAAAAAGTAAATAAAAAACAGGCAGCTGAAAATCTGATTATAAATTTTTTAAGACAGTCAATAAGAGATGGGTATTTTCATGCCGACCTTCATCAAGGTAATTTATTCCTAAATCCAAAAGGTAAACTTTTAGCAGTTGATTTTGGTATTATGGGTAGATTGGATAAAAAAAATAGATCTTATTTAGCAGAAATTATTTATGGATTTATAAAACAAGATTATTTACATATTGCAAAAATTCATCAAGAAGCAGGCTTGATTGACAAAAATCAATCTATAGAGGATTTTTCACAAGCTTTGAGATCGATCGGGGAGCCAATCATAAATCAAAAAGCTAAAAATATTTCAATGGGAAATGTGCTTCTCCAGTTATTTGATATAACAAAGCAATTTAATATGTTTTTACAACCACAGCTTTTGCTTTTACAGAAAACAATGATAACGGTTGAGGGCGTTGCAAGAAAGTTGAATCCAGATATTAATTTTTGGGAAGTATCGAAACCTGAAATTGAAACATGGCTAAAAGATGAGTTAGGAATAAAAAATAGACTTCAACAAACGCAACAGGCATTGCAAAGTATAGCAAGAAAAGTTCCTGACATTCCCGACTTTATCTCAAGAGCTGATCAAGCCTTTGATTTGATTGTAAAGAATGAAGAGAATAAAACTCCAAAAAATAGTGCTAGCAATTCATATGTAATAGGCGGTGTAGCCCTTATAGTTGGAATAATGCTTGCTTTTGTATTCATTTAGAAAAATTTTTCGTTTATTACTAGTCATTTAGAATAAAAAAGTATACGTGTACAAAATGCAAAATAAAAAAGTTCTATTGATTATTACTGGAGGTATTGCTGCATATAAGTCTCTAGAAACAATACGTGAATTAAAGAAAAATAACGTAGACGTAACATGTATTTTAACAAAATCTGGATCTGAATTTGTAACACCTTTATCTATTGAAAGTCTCTCAGGAAATAAAGTTTATACTGATTTGTTTAATTTAACAGATGAGCATGAAATGGGTCACATTCAACTTTCTAGATTGTCAGATATTATTTTAGTTGCTCCAGCGACTGCAAATATGATTTCAAAAATAGCTTACGGGGTAGCTGATGATCTTGCATCTACTGTTCTCATGGCTACAAACAAGCCAATACTGATTGCACCGGCAATGAATGTGAGAATGTGGTTGAATAATTCTACACAAAGAAATGTTGAGACATTGAAAAACGATGGCATCGAATTTATCGGCCCAGATAACGGTGAAATGGCTTGCGGTGAATACGGCGAAGGCCGCATGGCTGAACCGAATGAAGTCGTAAAATTTATTAAAAAATATTTTGATGCGCTTGATTATAAACCTCTTGTGAATCGAACTGCCTTAGTGACTGCTGGTCCAACTAAAGAAATGATAGACCCTGTAAGATTTATCTCTAATGAGTCCTCTGGAAAACAGGGATATGCAATAGCAGAAACATTACAAAGCTTAGGTGCAAAAACAACTTTAGTTTCTGGGCCAACGAGCTTAGCCGAGCCTAATGTAGAACAGGTCATAAAAGTGAACTCAGCTGATCAAATGTTAGAAGCATGCGAAAGTTCACTGCCAGCAGATATAGCAGTATGTGCTGCTGCCGTAGCAGACTATAAGATTGCTAATAAAGAGATTGCAAAGATAAAGAAAGATGGATCACGTCAAAATATTATTTTAGAAGAAAACCCAGATATTTTGGAAAGACTAAGTAAAAGAAACCATTTAAGGCCAAAACTGGTAGTAGGTTTCGCAGCTGAGACTAGTAATCTTGAAAGAAACTCCAATGAAAAACTAAGTAAAAAAGGCTGTGATTGGGTTCTAGGGAACAATGTTTCAGAAAATAGTATATTTAATCAGGATACAAATAAAATATACTTTACGTCAAAACTATATTCTGAAAACTGGGAATTGATGACAAAAAAAGAAGTAGCCAAGAAACTATGTCAAAAAATTTCTCTTCACTTAAATAATTGATATTATTGATTTGGCTAATCTACCTTTCTCAGAAGTACATATAAAAAAAATTTCAAAGCTTAAGGATTTTGATGTTCCTTCTTATCAGACTGATGAGGCTGCTGGAGTTGACTTAAGTGCATCCATTGAAAATTCAGTTAAAATTCGTCCATGGGAAAGAGAAATTATTCCATGTGGAATTTCAATTGCAATGCCAAAAGGTTTGGAGGCTCAGATTCGGCCAAGATCTGGTTTAGCATTTAAACATGGTATAACAATATTAAACACTCCTGGAACAATAGACAGTGATTATAGAGGTGAAATTAAAGTTGCATTAATAAATTTAAGCAAAGATGAATTTACTGTTAATCCAAAAGATAGAATTGCTCAAATGGTCTTCACAAATGCTATACAAGTAACGTTTAAAGAAGTTCAAGATCTTGATCAAACAAAAAGAGGTGATGGAGGATTTGGATCTACTGGAAAAGATTAATCAAAATCTTTTATTAGTGCAGTCTTTACCTCATTAGTAAGTACTGAAATATGTGGATATTGTTCGTGGTCGGTTCCAATCTCAACAGTGCAATCCATATCTTTAAAATCTCTAACATGATGATCCTCAAACTTAAAATGCAGAAAATGAACTGATGATGTTTTTCCTGAGTTGTCTGTACGATCTACGTCATTTTCAGGTACAGCAAAAATTTTATTTCCATTTACCTTTATATATGTCTTATTTTCTACATTACCTAAAGAGGACAAAACTTTTTTTCTAGTTAATGGATTATCTATTTCAAACATGAATGTAGCAACTAATTCTGAACCATTTGGTATTAGGGGATTATACGCCTCTAACTCATCCCTTAATTGATCATCGCCACCTTTTTCAATATATAGCATTTCCTGTATCTGAGCCTTCATTGTAAAAAAATTTTCAAAGTAGAAAGTAGAATGTGGTCCTAACTCTACTCGTCTATTTTTTTTCATTGCAACAACTTCTTTTCGAATTGCCTTACGCTCTTTTGAATAAGTAGTTAAGTCTAATAAATCTGAGGAGTCGATTTTTTTTTGTTCGATTGGCATATCACTTACCTAATAATTAATAATTAAATATCAAGTTAAATTATAGGATTTTGCTATAACTTCTATTGGATGCATTGATATATATTTTGTATCTTTATCTTCATTTAAAAATTCATTTAAATGCTTACAAGCAAGAGGGCAGTCCGAGACCATATACTTGTTTTTTTTGTTTCGGATTTGACGAGCAGTTGCCCTGCCGTATTTAATTGCCGACTTTCTTGTTTTTTTCATAACCCCAAAAGTTCCTCCATGTCCAGCGCACTTTTCAACGACATCTACTTTGGTTTCGGGAATTTTTTTCAACATTTCTAGCGCTTTATTGCCCATATTTTGTGCCCGAGCATGGCAGGCGTTGTGAACAGTAATTCCATCATCAAAAGATTGTAAACCATCAACAAGTCCTTCTTTTTTAGCTATATCAACAATATATTCATCAATGTCAAAAACATGCTTTGATAGCCGTTTAACATTTTTATTTTCTGGGTTAATTAATGGCCATTCAAATTTTAACATTAAACCACAACTGGCTGTGAGAGTTACTATGTCATAACCTTGATCGATAAGTTTACATAATTCTTCTGAGATATTTTCTGATTGAATTTTTACTTTTTCATGCTGCGCTTGCTCTAAATGTGGCATTCCACAACAACCTGGGTACGTTGATATTGTGTCCACACCATTAAAATTTAAAACATTATTAGCTGCTACTCCTACTTTTGAATTATTATGGTTAACATAACATGTTGAATAAATTGCGACCTTTCTTCCATAAGCTGGAGCATTTTTATTTAGCTTATTAGAAATATTTTTAAAGTTATCATGAAATGACTTTTTTTCGAACTTAGGTAATTCAGCATCTTTATCTATACCTGTCATAAGTTCCAACGGACTTCTTGTTAATTTATTTTTTTTATCAGATGACCAATTAGCTATACTTGGCGACAGTCTTGCGAGACTCGCATTTCGATCTATCTTTGCAAGTTCTTTTGGAATTTTAGGTAATTTTTTTTGATTTTCTTGATAAGTTCTATATCTGAGCATCAGATGAGGAAAATCGATATTAAATTCATGGGGTGGTACGTAAGGACATTTAGTCATAAAACACATATCACATAATGTGCATTTATCTGTAACATCTTCGAAATGTTTTTTTGTTAAATCATCAACTGACTCATTTGGCGAGTCGTCAATAAAATCAAATAATGTTGGAAAACTATCGCAGAGATTAAAGCACCGTCGGCAACTATGACAAACTTCAAACTGTCGACGCATCTCAGCATCTAAAGCTTTTTCATTTAGATATTCATCTGAGTTCCAATCTACAATGTCACGTGTAGGTGCAGCTAAACTGCCTTCTTTTTTTATATCCATGATAGAAAAAAGGGGCTATTTAAGCCCCTTTTTAATTAATCGATTGAGTCTAATGTTTTTTGGAATTTGCCTGCGTGAGACTTTTCAGCTTTAGCCAATGTTTCGAACCAATCAGCTATTTCGTCAAAACCCTCTTCTCTTGCAGTCTTTGCCATGCCTGGATACATATCTGTATACTCATGAGTTTCTCCAGCTATAGCAGCTTTTAGATTATCCTCTGTTGAACCAATTGGTTCTCCTGTTGCAGGATCACCTACTTCTTCCATAAACTCTAAATGTCCATGAGCGTGTCCTGTTTCACCTTCTGCAGTTGATCTAAATACAGCAGCTACATCATTGTGGCCTTCAACATCTGCTTTTTGTGCAAAGTATAAATATCTTCTATTTGCTTGGCTCTCACCTGCAAATGCTGCTTTTAGGTTATCCAAAGTTTTACTATCTTTTAATTCAGTCATTTGTCTCTCCTTAATAAGTTAGTACAAAGATATAATTGATTTAAAAAAAGTCAATACATTAGAATCGTTCTAAACTGATATTGAGAATTATTATCAATTAATTATCTAAGTGAACTAGAACTTCTATCTTATTAATTTTTTTATTTTTTGGAGGCTTTGGGAGGCCACTTACTTTCATGTCTACATTTATATCAATCAATTTTTGATCCTTTTTAGAATAAAAGTGGTGATGATGCTCAGTGTTAGTATCAAAATAAATACGTTCAGAATTAATCATTAATTTTTTTAAAAGACCTTTTTCGTAAAAGTCATGAAGGGTATTATAAATTGTTGCAAGAGATATCCCTGCTTTCATCTTCAAAAGTTTATTTGATAGAGTTTCAGCTGTTACATGCTTGTTTACACCATCAAACAAGTAATTTGCTATAATCACTCTTTGCTTAGTTGGTCTTAGCGAGTTTTGTCTCAAAAAATGCTTGATATCTTTCATAAATTTATTTTTATTAAAATTTAATGTATTTTACAATAATAATACATTAGTCTTATAAACTTCATATAAAACAATAAGATAGATAAACCTTGTGGAAAAAAAATCAAGCTTTACAAAAGAAGATCTTTTAGATTGTGCTCACGGCACAATGTTTGGTATTGGAAATGCACGGCTTCCACTTCCGCCAATGTTAATGTTTGATAGAATAACAAAAATTGCTGATAGTGGTGGTAAATTCGGTAAAGGTGAAATTGTTGCTCAATTGGACGTCACACCAGACTTATGGTTTTTTGATTGTCATTTTGAAATGGATCCTGTGATGCCAGGATGTCTAGGCTTGGATGCAATGTGGCAATTAGTTGGGTTCTATTTGGGATGGATTGGTGAACCTGGACGCGGAAGGGCGCTAGGTTCAGGTAATGTAAAATTTGGTGGTGAAATTTTAAAGGACTCAAAATTGGTTGAATATAAAATTGAAATGAAAAAAATAATAAAAAGAGGTGTTATTGTAGGAGTAGGCGATGGAGTGGTAGAAGTAGATGGTAAGCAAATATATTCTGCCGAAGGATTAAAAGTAGGACTGATTAAATAATGAGAAGAGTTGTAATTACAGGCCTTGGAATCGTATCATCGCTTGGAAATAATAAGGATGAAGTAAAATCATCATTATACAATGCTTCGTCCGGTATTTCTTTTGACCAATCACAAAAAGAAATGGGTTTTAGAAGCCAGGTAAGTGGCCAAATAGATCTCAATTTAGAAGAAACTATAGAAAGAAAGTTTCTTAGATTTATGGGAGATGGAGCGAGCTATAATTATATTGCTATGAATGAGGCTATTGAGGACTCCGGACTTAATGAAGATGAAATATCGAATAATATGACAGGTTTAATTATGGGATCGGGTGGACCATCTACCAAAAGCTTACTGAGAGCGTTTGACATCACTCGAGAAAAAGGTCCGAAAAAAATTGGTCCTACAAGTGTTCCAAAAGTCATGTGCAGCACCAACTCTGCAACTTTATCAACTTATTTTAAAATTAAAGGTATAAATTATTCAATAAGTTCAGCATGCTCTACAAGTGCCCACTGTATAGGTAATGCTTATGAAATTATACAAATGGGAAAGCAAGATCGTATATTTGCTGGAGGAGGTGAGGAATTAGATTGGACTTTGTCAGCGCTCTTTGATGCAATGCCTGCTTTATCCTCAAAATATAATGATCAACCCTCAAAATCTTCAAGGGCTTTTGATAAACATCGTGATGGTTTTGTTATTGCCGGCGGAGGTGGGGTAGTCGTTTTGGAAGATTTAGAAACAGCGGTAAAGAGAAATGCTAAGATATACGCTGAAATAGTCGGTTATGGAGCTACATCGGATGGTCATGACATGGTTCAGCCATCAGGGGAAGGTGCTGAAAGGTGCATGATCATGGCAAAAAAAGATATTGAAAAAATTGATTACATTAATGCTCATGGAACATCAACACCTGTAGGTGATATTGCTGAATTAAAAGCAATAAAAAAAGTATTTAAAGATGATTTGCCTCTTATCAGTTCTACAAAATCTTTGAGTGGACATTCCTTAGGCGCAGCGGGTGTTCATGAGTCAATTTACACTTTATTAATGATGAATAATAATTTTGTTTCAGAATCTGCTAATATTGAGGAGTTGGATGAAGAAGCAGTTGGAATGAATATACTTACTTCACGTCATGATGAAAAAATTGATATCGCAATGAGTAATAGCTTTGGATTTGGCGGTACAAATGCATCATTAGTATTTAAGAGGTTTGAAGGATGAGTTTACTGCATGGAAAAAAAGGGGTGGTTATGGGTGTTGCTAATGATCATTCCATTGCTTGGGGAATTTCAAAAAAATTATCTGATGAAGGTGCAGAGCTTTGTTTTACTTATCAGGGAGAGTCCTTACATCGAAGAGTGAAGCCTTTAGCAGATTCGATTAAAAGTAATTTTTTAATCGAATGTGACGTATTAAAAGAAGGATCAGTAAAAAAATCATTTGATGAAATTGGAAATCATTGGGGCGAAATTGATTTTGTATTACATTCAATAGCATTTTCTGAAAAAGAAGAATTAAAAGGAAAATATTTAAATACATCACGCAATAACTTTTCAAATACTATGCTTATTTCATGCTTTTCTTTTACGGAGGTAGCTCACGAAGCTGAAAAACTAATGAAAAATGGTGGTTCACTTCTAACACTTACCTATGATGGATCTCAAAAATATATTCGGAACTACAACGTAATGGGTGTTGCAAAAGCTGCTCTTGAGTCCAGTGTAAGATATTTAGCTGCTGATCTCGGCCCTTCCAACATTAGGGTCAATGCATTATCAGCAGGACCAATGAAAACACTTGCTATGGCTGGTATTTCTGGTGGCAAAGATATGATGAAGTGGTCTGAGAAAAATTCTTTAATGAATAGAAACATTGATTTAGAGGATGTTGGAAAATCAGGTCTATACTTACTAAGTGATTTGTCTTCTGGCGTAACAGGTGAGACACATTATGTTGACTGTGGCTATAATATTGTAGGTGTTCCTAAAGAAATTTAGTTTTTTTCTGTTAAAAGAGAAAACTGTTTTGATATATTCCCCTTTTCACGATCAATTAAACTTGTGGGATACTCGCCTGTAAAACAATGATCAGTAAATTGAGGTTGGTCAGGATTTCTGTTCTCATAGCCCATAGCTCTATAAGTGCCCTCTAATGATAAGAAAAATAATGATTTAGATCCAATAGTCTTACTAATCTCTTCAATACTATTTTTTGACGCAATAAGTTCATTATAATCTGGAGTATCTATACCATAAAAATCAGGATGCTTTATCGGAGGGCATGCTATACCTAAATGTACTTCTTTCGCACCTGCATCATAAATCATTTTAATTATTTTTTTTGCTGTAGTTCCCCTTACAATAGAGTCATCGATTAAAATAATTTTTTTATTTTTAATATAAGATACGTTAGCGTTATGTTTAAGCTTAACACCAAATTGTCTGATACTTTGGGATGGCTCGATAAATGTTCTTCCAACATAGTGATTTCTAATTATACCTAGTTCAAATGGCGTATTTGACTGCTGTGCATAGCCAAGGGCGGCTGGAACTCCTGAGTCAGGAACAGGTACAACTGTATTTGCATCAACATAATGTTCTTTTGCTAATTCTATTCCAAGATTTTTTCTATAAGTATAAACTGTGTTTCCTCCCAGCATACTGTCAGGACGAGAAAAATAGATTCTCTCAAAAATACATGGTCTTTCGGCAACTTTTGGGAAAGGTCTAATGCTTTCCATCCCTTTTTCTGAAATTATTATTATTTCTCCATTTTCAATTTCTCTGACAAATTTTGCGCCGATAATATCAAGAGCACATGATTCTGAAGCTAGAACTGGGGCCCCATTGAGGTCACCAAGAACTAAAGGCCTTATTCCATAAGGATCTCTTACACCAATAAGTTTTTTGTTTGTAAGAATAACAAGTGAATAGGCCCCATGGATTTGAAATAAAGCATCTATAAGTTTATCAACTATTTGCTTTCTCTCAGACTGCGCTACTAATTGCAAAATTGTTTCAGTATCAGATGTAGATTGAAAAATTGATCCGCGACTGACAAGTTTTTCTCTTAAAGCTGAAGCATTTGTGAGATTTCCATTATGAGCACATGCGAAGCCGCCTGAC
>CABYLU010000017.1 GCA_902519835.1 uncultured Pelagibacteraceae bacterium | reverse complement strand
TCTTGTATTAAAATAATTGTCAATCAGCAAACCAATTCCTAGTCCAACAGCCATGGCTGCGACAATTTCAACCACTACTTTCATGATTTTACCGAATGGTTTGGGGGCTTTAGCTTCTTTAATAGATTGGCCTTCTTTTGCTTTTTTTATTCTATTTTCAAGAGAATTAGCATCATTATTCATCTTCACAATATACTAGGCAACAGCTCCAATCTCTTCAGCTTTTTTAAGATCTACAGAGACAATTTGACTGACGCCTCGTTCAGCCATAGTTACTCCAAACAATCTATCCATTCTCGACATTGTGAGCGCGTGGTGAGTTATAATTAAGAACTTGGTATTCGTTTTTTCTGTAATGTCATCTAAAAGACCACAAAATCTATCGACGTTTGCATCATCCAGTGGCGCATCAACCTCATCAAGTACGCAAATTGGCGAAGGATTTGTTAAAAATACAGCGAAGATTAGAGACAATGCTGTTAGTGCCTGTTCCCCACCAGATAACAATGACATTGACTGAAGTTTTTTACCTGGTGGACTTACCATCATTTCAAGCCCCGCTTCAAGTGGATCATCCGAGTCTATAAGTTCAAGGTGCGCTTTTCCTCCGTTAAATAATTTTACAAAAACTTCTTTGAAATGTGTGTTTACAGTTTTAAACGCTCCAAGCAGTCTTGTTCTACCTTCTTTATTTAAATCTTCTATAGACTCCCTCATTTTTTTGATTGCGTTTTCTAAATCTTCTTTTTCAGTGGTCATTTTTTCAAGTTCTTCATCTATTTCTTTTGTTTCCAAATCCGCCCTTAGATTCACAGCGCCCATTGTTTCACGCTGCTGCTTAAGTCGATCAAGTCTCATCTCAGTTCTTTCGAGGTTAGCTCTCATAGTTTCAAGATCATCTGATATAGAGAGAGAATTTACAATTTCACTAGGAATACAGTTAAATTTCTCTTTTGACTCGTATTCTAATTCTTTTAATCTTGACTCAGCTAATTCTTTTGTCGCTTCTGTTCTTCCTTTAGACTCTCTTATGTTAGCAAGATCATTTTGGGCTTTTCTTAAATTAGTCTCAATTTTTTTTAATTCATTATCAGCTTCAGCTAAACGATCAGCTGCAAACTGTCTTTCTGTCTCTGCAAAGCCTTTTGTTTCAATTAATTGACCTCTTCTCTGGGCAATTTCTTCTGGGCGATTAGAGATTTTCTCTAGCTCTTGCTCAGTTTTTATTTTTCTTTTTTGCAATGTTACGATTTGTTCCTGAGATGAATTAATTGTTTTATTCAATCTCTGAAATTCATATGTCCAATCACTTTGTTTTTGTTCAACGTCTTTTTGTCTAAGTTTTTCTCTTAATTCCATTGATAATGTTGCTGCATTTTTTGCCTCATTACTTGCTCTGTCATAATTTGCCTTAGCTTCGTCTGAAATATTGCTTGCTTGATCTACTTTTTCACTGATTTCACCAAGATCATTGTAAAATTTTTCTTTAAATATGTTTGTCCATTTCTCAGGATCATCATAACCTTCCACGTCTTTTAAAGTTGATTGCCTTGATTTCAAATTTTCCGCTTTAATCAAAGTATCTTGCCAATCATCTCTTTTGGAATTTTTTATCTGATTATATTGTTCTATTTGTTGCTCAAGATTTGAAATCTCTGTTTCCAAAGTATCCTTTTCTGACTTAAGTTGATCAATTGTTTCATTGTTTATTTCTTGAAACTCTTCGTTATTAGAGAGATCTTTTCTTGTATTTAGCAAATCAAGATCTTTTTTAGCATCTTCCAGTTGAAACTGCTCCCTCTCACTATCGCTGATTATTTGTTGAATAACGTTTTCAAGATTTCTTTTTTCTTCTTTTATTCGTTCTTCCTCATGGTCTAATGACTCTCTCTCGAGATTAATACGATTTAATTTTGCCGCAGACTCAATCTCTTTATCTCTTAAAGGCTTAATTTTCTCATTGGCTCTTAATTGTTCATTAGTAGCCTGAGTTACCTGCAACGTAAATTTTTGGATCTGAGACTCACTTGATCTTAAATTCTCATCTGACTTTTCATAAGATTCTTTTAAAGATGTCCACTTTAGGAATAAAACGATACCTTCTAATTTGTTAATTTCAGACGATACTGAGCGATAGGTTTCAGCTTGTTCAGCTTGTTTTTTAAGACTATTGATTTGATTATTTAATTGTTTCATCAAATCCTTAACCCTTTGCAGATTAGTTTCTGCGCCTTTCAATTTTAGCTCTGCTTCATGTCTTCGTGAATGTAACCCAGATATTCCTGCCGCTTCTTCTAATACGGAGCGTCTATCTATAGGTTTAGCATTTATTAATGAACCTACGCGTCCTTGGCTGATCAAGGATGGAGAATGAGCTCCTGTAGATAAATCTGCAAATAATCGTTGTACATCCCTGGCTCTAACGTCTTTACCATTAATTTTATAATCTGATCCCTTTTCAACTTCTATTTTTCTTTTAACTTGAATTTCAGTTTGATCATTAAATTCAGACGGCGCGTTTCTTTCCTCATTATCAAGATAGATTGTTACTTCAGCATTATTTCTTGCTGGTCTATCTGATGTACCAGAAAAAATTACATCTTCCATTCCTGAACCCCTCATGCTTTTTGCAGAGGTTTCTCCCATGCACCATCTTAGGGACTCAACAACATTTGATTTACCACATCCATTAGGACCAACTATGCCTGTTAAACCCTCATCGATGTCTAATTCAGTAGGATCAACAAATGATTTAAAACCTAGAATTTTTATTTTTTTAAATTTCATTAATTAATTTCTTTTTCAATTATTTTATCAAATTCATTAATCGACATATTACCTGCATAAATTTCACCATTAATTATGAAAGTTGGAGTTGAAGATATATCATAATCCTCAACACCCTCTATGCGCTGCTCCAGTATGAAATCAGTTATATTCTCATTTTCCATACAGCTATTAAACGCCTCCTCAGAGACGCCGAATAGGGCTCCGTAATTCTTAAGTGCATTAGTGCTGTTCTCCAGTACTTTATCGCTCTGATTAGTTACAATCCATTTTTTTTGATCTTTAAACAAAATTTTATCCATTGCAAAAAAATCATTTTCATCAACACAATGAAGTAATTTAAAAGCGTTAAGATCAATCGCATTGAGAGCGAAAGGTCTCAATTCAAAATTCACCTTACCTTTATCGATATAATTTTCTTTAATTTCTGCAAAGGTGTCGTTACTAAAGTCGGCGCAATGACTGCAAGTGAGCGATCTATATTCAATAATTTTCACTGGTGCGTCGCTATCACCTAACTGCATCCCCTTTAATGTACTACTGGCAAACAATCCATTAATTGGAAACATCAACGCAAATAGAAATACAATAAAACTAGTACTGAATAAAAAATTAGATTTAAAACCCATATTTTGCTTATTTTTTTTACATATATACAACATGTTGAATATACTCAATTTTTCCTTATTTTAATAGGATTTATTACTCTATTGGAGTAGCAGAAAATTTTGTTTGAATTAGGACTTTAAAATTTTTGAAGCGATTTTTTCAAAGTTTCTTCTAAGATCAGGGTATTTTTTTAGTTCATCATAATTCTTACTTTGGCTCTTAATATCACTTTCTAATTTATTGATTTTAATTGGTTTTTTAGCCTTAATTGATGCTTGTATTATTTCAACTTTGTTGATCACTTCATAACCAAAAAAAAGATTAATTTTTTTAATTATTTTCTCTCGCTCGTGCTCAAACGCAAAAGCCACACTTCTATCAACTTTAACAATTAATTTACCATTATTTTTTTCACTACTCTTACCTGTTTTAAGCCTTAAAGGGACGGTTAATTTTGCAAATTTTTTGCCTACAATTCTCTCCCAATTTGCTAAGAGTTCTAACTCTGAAAAACCTCTTGATTTAAGAATTTTCTTTGCTTCTTCTGGAAGAAGATTTGATAATATTTGAGGGCCTCTTAATTTCTTTTGAAACATAAAAAATAAAGTAACACGAAAATGACAAGTAAAGACAAATTTTTTTCAAATAAATTACTTGAGTGGTATGAAAAAAATCAAAGAGAACTACCCTGGAGAAAGAATATTCGACATAAGGATTATCCATATAGAGTTCTCGTAAGTGAATTTATGTTGCAGCAAACGACAGTGGCGACAGTAGTACCATATTTCAAAAAATTTATTAATGAATGGCCAACATTAAAAAAGTTATCTCACGCAAAAATTGAAGACGTTTTACTTTTTTGGCAAGGTCTAGGTTACTACTCAAGAGCAAAAAACTTGCTAAAAACTGTAAAAATTATAGATGAAGATTACAACGGAAAGATACCAAAAGATAAAATTAATTTAATTAAATTGCCCGGCATTGGGGAATATGCATCTGCCGCAATAAGTTCAATTGCATTTAATAAAAAAGCGGTAGCAATTGATGGAAATGTAAAGCGAGTAATAGCAAGGTATTATGAAATTCGTGGCAATAATAAAAGTTTTGAAAAAAAAATCTCTGAAATTGCCGAAAGAATTTGTCCCAATTCGAAAAATAGGTCTTACACTCAAGCAGTTATGGAGTTAGGGGCAATAATATGTAAGCCTAAAAATTCAGACTGTCATAATTGCTGTCTCAAGAGTAAATGCTCAGCCCATAAAAAAAATACGGTAGATCTTATTCCAACTATAAAAAGTAAGCCGTTAAAACAGAAGCTAAATTGTATTTCATTTCTTACAATTCATAATAATTCTAAAATTCTTTTAAAGAAAAGAACTGGTAAAAAGATTCTTGCAAATCAATGGGAAATTCCATCTACTAATTGGAAAGTGAAACCAGTAAAGTTTAGTAAAAAGAGTACCCCTATACCAAATGCTAAATGGAAAAAAACAAATGTTGAATTCAAACACTCCTTTAGCCATATTGATCTCAAAAATACTGTTTATAAATCCAATATTAATAACAGTCAGATCCAATTTAATGAGGATGATTTAAAGTGGGTGGATTTAAAAAAATTAAATAAATATGCGGTTACAACGATGAGCAAGAAGGCACTTAATTTGCTCAATTTAATTCAGATCTGATTTTTTGTCTTAATATGTCAATTGGTTTGAGCTCACCTTCAACGTCAAAGTGCCAAAAAGTCCAACCATTACAAGCGTTTGCAGATTGAACTTCTGCACCTATTTGATGAATTGATCCAGAGTTTTTCTCACTTACAACAGAACCATCTGCTCTAACTTTTGCGGAGTATTTTCTTTTTTGATCATATAAAATTGTTCCAGGCTCAATGAGTTTTCGTTCAATTAACCAACCAAAAGGTATTCTTGGTTCAGATTTTTTAGATTGAGTTAAAGTTAGTGAATTATTTTCATAAATACTCACTTTTTCAATTCTATTCTTAGCTTCTCTTATATAATTTTTATCTTTTTCAATACCAATGTATTTTCTTCCAAGCCTTTTTGCTACAGCTCCTGTTGTTCCTGTTCCAAAGAAAGGATCAAGTACAAGTTCACCTTGATTTGAGGATGAAACAATTATTCTATGTAATAATCCCTCAGGTTTTTGAGTAGGATGTGCTTTTTTTCCTGATTTATTTTTTAATCTTTCATGACCACTGCAAATAGGTAAGAACCAGTCTGAGCGCATCTGCATGCTTTCATTTAGTGACTTCATTGCTTCGTAATTAAATGTATATTTTTTTGAGTTTTTATCCTTACTTGCCCAAATCATAGTTTCATGAGCATTAGTAAATCTTTTTCCTCTAAAATTTGGCATTGGATTTGCCTTTTGCCAGATAACATCATTTAAAATCCAAAAACCTAAATTTTGCATTATGTAACCAATTCTAAATATATTATGATATGAGCCTATCACCCATATACTTCCTGTTGGTTTAAGCACTCTTTTAGCTTCTTTGAGCCAAAGATCAGAAAAATTATCGTACTCTTCAAAGCTTTCGAACTGATCCCATTCATCGTCAACAGCTGATACTTTGGAGTTATTAGGCCGAAGCAACTCTTGATCCAATTGCAAGTTGTAAGGAGGGTCGGCAAAGATTAGATCTATACAATTGTCGGGTAAATTTTTCAACTCCTCAACTGTGTCACCGCATAAAATTTTATTAGTCTTTGCCGCAAGACTTTCATCGACCGATTTCATGGTCAGTAATATGATTCAAAATAGAATCGAGGTCAATAATATTTAGAATCAATGACTTAATTTATTTTCTTAATTCAATATATTGTAGATGGGTTTGAAACTTTTTCGATGGATAGGGGTAATTCCATGAGATTTCAGAGCCAAAAGGTGCTCTTTTGTTCCGTACCCTGCATTTTTTTCAAATGAATATTCAGGATATTTGTCAGCAAGATTGGTCATAATCTTATCTCTGTAAACTTTGGCTAGAATTGAAGCTGCAGCAATTGAAATTGATTTATTGTCACCTTTAACAATTGGTTTACATTTTAAATCAACTTTAGGCGTATATATTCCATCAATAAGAGACATTGATGGTACTATTTTTAGAGACTCAATAGCTCTTTTCATTGCAAGTAACGAAGCTTGTAAAATATTTAAATTATCGATTTCTTCTACTGACGCCTCTCCATATGCATAATGACTGTTTAATCTAATTTTTTCTGCAATTATTTCTCTTTTATTTTTTGATATTTTTTTTGAATCTCTAATGCCTGCAGGAAGATTGTTTTTATCCAAAATTACTGCTGCTGCCACTACTGGTCCCGCTAAAGGACCACGTCCTACCTCATCAACACCCGCAACTGGACAATTAAAATTTTTTTCAAAATCCAACAAATTGATTTGATCGTTCAAATTATGATTCAACTTTTTTCTTAAGACTTTTTAAGTCCTCCCACGAATATTTTTTTTGTCCAGGTTGCCTTAATAAAAAAGCAGGGTGGAAAGTGGGTAGGGTGGGATATTTTTTTTTATTAATTTCAATATCTACCCATTTACCCCTAATCTTTGTTATACCTTCAGTATTTCTAATAAGTGCATAAGTCGCTGTTGATCCTAATAGCAATATTGCTTTAGGATTAATCAACTCTATGTGTTTCTTAATCATTGGCAGACACATATCTATTTCTTCATCAGTGGGCCGTCTGTTATTAGGAGGTCTCCAAGGTACAATATTTGCAATATATACCTTTTCTCGATTAAGGTTTATCGCCTCAAGCATTTTATCTAAGAGTTTGCCGCTTCTACCAACAAAGGGTTTTCCTAGAATATCCTCATCATGGCCAGGAGCTTCACCAATAAGCATAATTTCTGATTTTGGGTTTCCATCAGAAAACACCATATTTGTTGCACTTTCGTGAAGCTTACATTTGTCATAATTTGCCATGAAGTCTTTTAATGAGTCTAATGATTCTAGTGAGTTGATAGTTTTTTGATCCTCAATCGATGAGTTATTAACAGATATAGAGCTGTCACTAGTTTTTGATTTCGATGATTTTTTATTTCCGTAGCGATTTTTTGGCTTATTTCCAATGTTTTCATTCACCCCACTCATCTTTAATTGGTTGAGCTGCTTCAGTGTGTTTTGAACTTTTGCGTCGGTCATAAACAAATTGAATTATAATACCTATAAACTAAATATATAGTTAATAATGGATACTATTCAGCAAAGAGAATCAATGGAGTACGATGTTGTAATCGTGGGTGCAGGTCCCTCGGGCCTTTCAACCGCGATAAAACTCAAGCAAATAAACCCAGAAATTAATGTCTGCATTGTAGAGAAAGCATCTGAGGTTGGCGCTCATATATTAAGTGGAAATGTATTTGAAACAAGAGCTCTTGATGAGCTACTTCCAGATTGGAAAACTCTAGACGGCTGTCCTCTGAAAACAAAAGTTACAAAAGAAAAGTTTTTATTTCTTTTTGAAAAGTCTCACTTTACTGTTCCCTCGTTTTTATTACCACCTGTTCAACATAATAAAGGAAATTATATTGCTAGCCTTGCGAATATGTGTAGATGGCTTGGACAAATTGCTGAAAACTTAGGAGTTGAAATATATCCTGGTTTTGCAGCTTCTGAAATTTTGTACGATGAAGATGGAAAAGTAAGAGGTGTTGCCACAAATGACATGGGACTGGACGTAAATAATGAAAAAAAAGATTCCTATGAGCCTGGTATTGAGTTACACGCAAAAACAACAGTATTTGCTGAAGGGTGTAGAGGCCATTTAGGTAAGCAATTAATAGAGAAGTTTGAACTCGCAAAAAATTCAGACCCACAACAGTACGGAATTGGTTTGAAAGAAATATGGGAGGTACCTGAAGAAAATCATGATGAAGGCTTAGTCTTTCATTCAACCGGTTGGCCCTTAGACAATAAAACTTATGGAGGGAGTTTTGTTTACCATGCAGAAAATAATCAAATATTTTTGGGATATGTAGTTGGACTTGATTACAAGAATCCGTATTTGTCACCTTTTGAAGAGTTTCAAAGGTTTAAAACACATCCTGCAATAAAAAAAATGTTAAGTGGCGGAAAAAGAGTATCCTACGGTGCCAGAGCATTGATTGAGGGTGGCATACAAAGTCTGCCTCAGATGCACATGCCTGGCGCATTATTAATTGGCTGTGATGCCGGTACGTTAAATATGCCAAAAATAAAAGGAACTCATACTGCGATGAAAAGTGGAATGATTGCTGCTGAAGCTATTAATGAATTTCTTTCGGGTAAGTCCAATGATCTATCTTGTTACGAGGCTTTATTCAAAAAGAGTTGGGTTTATAGCGAATTAAAGTCCGCTAGGAATGTTAAACCTTTCTTTACAAGGTTTGGAAATATCCTTGGCATTTTACTTACAGGAATCGATCAGTGGTTATTTATGGGAAAGCTTCCTTTTACTCTATCGCATAAACATGCTGATCATGAAACGTTAGAAGATGCAAAAGATGCAAAAAAAATAAATTATCCAAAACCAGATGGCGTTTTAACTTTTGATAGGGCTAGTTCGGTATTTCTTACTGGAACTTATCATACTGAAAATCAACCTGTTCACCTTCAATTGAAGGATAAAGAATTACCAATTAGTTACACGTTGGAAAAGTTTGATGAGCCTTCTCAAAGGTACTGTCCAGTAGGTGTTTATGAAGTTCATAGAAATGATGATGGTTCAGATCCAAAATTTGTAATTAATAGTCAGAACTGCATACACTGCAAAACATGCGATATTAAAGAACCGTCTCAAAACATAAATTGGGTAACACCAGAGGGTGGCGGTGGCCCAAAATATGCGAATATGTAAAGCATAAGTCTATGCTTATAAGAACAATTATATTTTTACTAATATTTAACATCTCAAGCATTAATCTTCATGCAGCACAATTTATTCCGCCTCAGGTGGGAGATTATTTAGTTGCAAAAATTTCTAGTGACTCAAATGACTACAGCACAACTAAGAGATATTATCAAAGGCTGCACAGATCGAATCCAAACGATTTACTTGCTTTAGATAGACTGTTATTGCTTAGTATCTTGGATGGAGATTTGCTTAGTGCAAATAACTACTCTTTCAAACTTGCAAAAGCAGGCTGTGATAAAAATGTGAATTCATGTTGTATGAATAATCAATCACCACAAGGTCATCTTGTTAATGGGATTTCTTACTTAAACTCTTATAAGCCAGGTTTTGCTGATCAAAGTTTTGCAAGTATTTGGAGAGGGAATTTATCTGATAGCACGTTTGTAAGACTTCTTAGAGCTTGGGTATGGGCCGATAGTAACACAATAGATAAAAGTATGGCGCTAATCGATTTAATTTCCACAGGCGAACATCAACACCTAACACTTGTGCATAAAGCACTAATTTATGACTATTCTGATGAGATTGAATTAGCGGAGGTTTTTTATGACCAATCTTTATCAGTACAAAGAGATTTATACGTTTTACGTCTATATTATAATTTTCTACATCGGAATAATTTGACTGAGAAGAAAGATGCTTTTGCAGATGAGTTTTTGTCTTCATATGATGAAGAATTTCAAAATAAATTTTTAACTTCAAATAAAAATAGGATTATTCAAAACCCTCTTCAAGGAATAGGAGTGGTTTTATTTAATTCACAGCTTTTGATTGAGGATTTAAATGAAGAACTCGCACATATGTTATATCAACTAGCAATTGATACCTCTCCTAATTTACATGAGATCAAGTATATATTTGCCTCTTTTCTTAATCAGTTGGAAAATCATGATAAAGCAAGAGAGGTGCTGAGTTATATTCCAAAGAAGCATTATCTCGGTAATTTTGCCGCAATTCAAATTTCAGATGCATATAGCTACGAGGGCAACAATGAAAAAGCAATTCAAAATTTAAATACCTTTGTGGAGTTTGATGATAGCTTTGAAGCTTACCTTTCACTAGGAAATTATCACCGCTATGAGAAGAATTGGTCTGATGCAATTGATAACTATGATCATGCATTAAAGCTTGGTAAAAAATTTGATAAAGAAAACATTTGGGAAGTTTACTTTAATATTGGAATTGTTCATGAACGTTCTAAAAATTGGAAGTTAGCTGAAAAGAATTTAAAAAGATCATTGAAACTATCTGAAGATCAAGCAGATGTTCTCAATTATTTAGGATATTCTTATATCGATATGGATCAAAATATATCCGAGGCTAAAGTTATGATAGAACAAGCAATGGAATTGAAACCAAACGATCCATACATAGTTGATAGCCTTGCATGGTATTATTTTAAAGTTGGTAAGTATAATGAAGCTCTATCTTTGTTGGAGTTTTCTTTAGATATGATGCCATACGATCCAACTGTAAATGATCATTATGGTGATGTGCTTTGGAAGCTGGGAAATGAACTTGAAGCACGTTTTTATTGGCAGAAAGCCATAGATTTAGATCAGGAAAATATATTTGAGGACAAAGTTAAAATCAAACTACTTAAAGGAATCTAAGTACGTTGTTAAATACCATAAAATCCTACGCAAAAATAAATCTTTTCTTAAATGTAGTAGACAAACTTGATACTGGTTTTCACGAATTAAACTCAGTGTTATCAAGGATCGATCTTTATGATGAGATAAGAATAAAAGATGAAAGCTCATTTAGTATCTCATATAATGGCCATTTTGGAGACCAAGTGGGATCCAATGATCATATTTCTAAATTATTTAATTATTTAATTGATAAGAATTATTTAAAACAGAAATCATTTGCTATTCATGTTGTAAAAAATATACCAGTGGGATCGGGTTTAGGTGGCGGTTCATCAAATGTCGCAGAAATAATTAAATATTTAATAAGATCCAATTTGTTAGATAATTCAAGCTCAACTGAAATTGCAAGAGATCTTGGGTCAGACATTGAATTTTTTATTGATGAGGGATCTGCACTTATTTCTGGAAAAGGGAATGTTGATCAAAGGTTAAAAATCAATTCGGATAAGCATTTTCTAATTGTATTTCCAAATGTTCAAAATAGTACTAAGGATATTTTTAATAAACATTCTAATTTAAGTGGAGAAAAATTCTCATACAATAAAGATACTAACTTAGATGGAATTCTAAAAGGTACATCAAATGAATTGGAAAAAACGGCACTTCTTGCTAATCAAGAAATGAAAAAAATAAGAGAATATTTAGATAATGATATAAATTGTAAGTATGAACGAATGACAGGAAGTGGCTCTGCATATTTTACTGTTTATGAAGATAAACAAAAGGCGGAGGAAGCAATACAGAGGATATCTGAAGAACACCCCAATTGGTGGACATATTTAACGAGGTTAATATAAAGATTGCAAAATCTTTTTCTTAAATTAAATAATTATATAGCGTTGGGGCGTGGCCAAGCGGTAAGGCACCGCTTTTTGGTAGCGGCATTCGGAGGTTCGAATCCTCCCGCCCCAGCCAATTAGGATCAAAAATATGAGTAATTTTTTAAGTAAGTATAAATCAGTATATGATGTCTTTTTAGATAACTGGGGCTATCAGAAACATTATGTGGCTTATTTAGAGTCTCTAATGAGACAAGAAACACTATTACCAACACATATTAAAGAGATGATATTCGCCTATGTCTCAGGATTAAACGGCTGTGGGTACTGCAAGAATATTCATGTTGAAATATCAAAGAAAATTTTAAGAGATAAGAATGACCTAGATTTTATGAATGATATTGAACAATCACAAATAGAAGCTAAGTATAAGCCAATTCTAAAATTATCTCACAAAGTAAATGAAGACATTCGCTCAATTAATGAAGAAGATGTAGCTGCTATATTAGAATATGGCTTTGATGAAAAAGTTATATCCGAAATTATCTCCATTTGTTCTGCTGCACAATTTATGAATACCACAGTTGTTGCTCATCAAATAAAGCCTCTTGATCAAGTTCAAAATGTTGCATCAGCGAAAATGATGATTGAGAAAGGTTACGATGGGCTTGCTGAATTTATGTTAAGAAGACGTAATAAATAATTTAAAGAAATTTGAATAAGCTTAGCCCAAGATAAAAAGCTATAACTGTAAATGTGAACGTCACAAACAGATATAAAAGCGAGGCTAAAATTTCTCCGTTGCTGAATAATTGATAAAAATCTAAATTAAAAGTTGAAAAGGTCGTGAAACCTCCGAGGAAACCAATAGTTAAAAACATTTTTATATTTTGAGATATATTAACTTTATCTGCAAAATAACTAACGACTAATCCCATCAAAAATGCCCCAAGAACATTGACAGCTATTGTTCCAAATGGAAATGAACTTAAAAATAATCGATCAGTCTGTTCACTTATAAGAAAACGCAATAAAGCTCCGACGCCTCCACCTAAAAAAATGGATAACAAAATACTCATCAGTTTATACCGACCAAATGAGCCAGTAATCCAAAGTGATCACTTGGAAAAAATTTATTTTTTTCTGTGCCGACAAGGTTGCACTCAATTGGATGACCCAGACCATTAGGTCCAGGTTTACCTAAAAATATGTAATCAATTCGTCGATTATATTCTAAAGTTTTTTTTGCCCAATCATTGCTGTTTGACCAAGTGTAACCAGGATCATTTCTATTTGTTAATTTCCATACATCTCTTAAAACGATATCGTTTACTGGCTTAGTTAAACCAGTAATCTTTCTAATTTCATCACTTTCTGGATCCGCATTGAAATCTCCACACAAAATTATAGGGAATTTTGATTGTTCTAATTTACCAATGTATTCTATTATTTGATTTACTTGATCTTCTCTTACTTGCTGATGTTCATATTTATAATTAAGGTGAGTGCAAATAACGTTTATCGTCTCACTTTTATATTTTAATGAGAGATGAAGCAAAAATCTTTTTTCATCTTTCTCTGCTTCAGTCTCAAACATTACAGTATGGTGAGAATTGATTGGGAATTTAGTAATGATTGCATTTCCAAACGCAACACCATCAAATTCAAATGATTTTTCAAAGATATAGTTATACCCAAGTTGATCTGCGATTATTTTAGCCTGACTTTCATCAGTTTCTTCCCACACTTCTTGTAGACACAAAATATCTGGACAAGAATTATTGATTTCAGAAATGATTAGATTTTCTCGTTCCTTATAGTTTTCAAATTTCCACCATACGTTCCAGGTTAAAAGCTTTATTATCTCAGTGTTTAAATTAATTGAACTTGCATCTGGATCAGGAAATGATTTATCACTCATTTTTAAGGAAATGCTACCATGATTTGTTCTGCAACATACGCTGGTTTGTCTTGTCCTTCAATTTCGAGAGTAGCCTCACTGATTACCTGCGTTCCGCCGTTATCCAATTTGTTTACCTCTTTAATTTTTATTCCCATTCTCACACGGGAATTAACTGGAACCATATTTATAAATCTTACTTTATTTAAGCCATAATTAATCATCATTTTGGCCCCTGTAACTGTCCAGATTTTACCTGCCAACGGTACTGATAGAGAAAGGCTTAAGAAACCATGTGCAATTGTGCTTTTAGTAGGAAGTTCTTTTTGGGCTTTTTCTTCATTAACATGAATCCACTGATGATCATCAGTTGCATCTGCGAATAAATTTATTCTATTTTGATCAATTGACATCCAATCTGAATGTCCCATATCTTTACCTTTATAATTTTCTAAATTCTTTACATCCACACTTTGCATAGTATACCTCCTAAATTATTAATTATATCTTGAGAATATTATCTAATTAAAAAGATTATTGAAGTTTTATAATGAAAAATATTGATAAATCCATTAATTATAAATTCAAGTGAAGCATGAACGATAATCCAGTAAATTTAAAAGGACTAGAAACAATTTATAGTTTCAGCAAAAAAAATAAGCAATCACTGCCGCCTGTAGAAAAATGGAACCCTCCATTTTGTGGTGATATTGACATGAAGATTTTACGAAATGGAAAATGGTTTTACATGGGCTCTGAAATAAAAAGACCTGCGATGGTTAAACTTTTCTCAAGCATATTAAGATTAGATGAAGATGCATGCTACTACTTAGTTACACCCGTTGAGAAAGTTAGAATTCAGGTTGAAGATGCACCGTTTGTTGCTGTGTCCCTTAATAAAGTTGAGATAAGTAGTAAAACTGGTTATCTATTTAAAACAAATCTCAATGAAGAAATTCTTCTCTCTAAAGAGAATCCATTAACAATTAAAATTGGAGAAAATTCAGAACCGTCACCTTATATTCTGATCAGAAAAAATCTCCATGCACTTTTATCTAGATCAGTTTTTTATGAATTAGTGGATCTTGCAGAGGAGAAGATAGTTGATGATAAAAAATGCTTAGTTATAGAAAGTATGGGTGAATGTTTCAACATTCATGAAGTTGAAAAAGAATGATGCCTTTAGATAAATTGAGGGGTTTATTTGATGGTCCAGAGAAGATATCTCATGAGTATTTTGAAATACTTACGAATGATTTTTTAACAAGACATCATCACCCTCTAGCAGAAGCTGAAAAAGATAAAGCTAAACTAAATCCATCAGCTGTACTTGTACCCATATGTTATTCAAATAATGAAGTAAAAATATTATTAACTAAAAGACTGGATAATTTAAAAGATCATGCAGGACAAATTAGTTTTCCTGGAGGTAAAATTGAAAAAAATGATATGTCTCCAATAGAAACTGCTTTACGAGAGGCTAACGAAGAAGTTGGTTTAAGGTCTGATGATGTAAATGTGTTAGGAAATCTTGATGTATATATAACTGGCACAGGATTTAGGATCATGCCAATTGTATCTATAGTATCTGATTACTCCTATTTAAAGGCAAATCAAAATGAAGTGGATGAAATATTTTTTCTCCCCTTAGAATTCTTAATGGACTCAAACAATCATAAGAAAGAAAGTGCCACATATGAGGTAAACAATAAAAAATATGAATATGACTATTACGTTTTACCTTATAAAGATTACAATATCTGGGGAGCAACTGCTGGAATGTTGATTAATCTTTATCAAATTCTAAAATAATATAAATAATCTGTCTTATGAGTAGATTTTCATCAATCCTAGAACAAAACGATGTTGCGCAAGTTTTTGATCTTTTTGAAACCTATCAAAAAAATAGTATTTATGTTGTAGGGGGCTCTATCAGAGACGCACTTTTGAATAGGGAAATCACAGATATTGATTTTGCTACTTCTTTGAAACCAAAGACTATTACCGAAATACTCAATAAAGAAAATATTAAATTTATTGATGTTGGAATAGATCATGGAACGGTTACAGCAATAATTAATGAAAGAAAGTTTGAAATTACAACTTTTAGAAACGATATTTTTACTGATGGAAGACATGCTCAAGTCTCATTCTCAAATAGTTTAGAGGAAGATGCTTTAAGGAGAGATTTTACCATAAATGCAATGTATTTAGATAAGGGTGGAAATTTAATAGACCCTAAAGATGGTAAAACAGATTTAGAAAACAGAGTCGTTCGTTTCATTGGAAATCCAGATGAAAGAATAAAAGAAGATTACCTTAGAATACTAAGGTATTTTCGTTTTTTAGCATTATTTGGCGATATATCTCCTGACGCAGAAGTGATGAAAACAATAAAAGCAAATCTTGATAAGTTATCAGTTGTTTCTAAGGAAAGGCAATGGAATGAACTAAAGTCAATTCTAAGTCTAAATGCTCCAAATCATGCAATATCTGCAATGAGTGATATAGGTTTGCTTGATGTTTATTTTGATGGCTCTAGCATAAATGATGCATTTGTAAATTTAATTGAAATAGAAAGTAGAATATCCCTTTCAATTGATCCAATATTGAGATTAAGTACTCTAATTGATAACTCGTTGGATAAAGCGAATACTATCATAAAAAAATTACCTTTATCAAAATCAGACTCTACTGACTTATTGAAATTAAGCACACTGAATAAAAAAATCGTTTCTTACATGTCAATGAAAGAAGTTAGATATTTACTTTATCTATTAGGTCGTGACGGTTTTCAAAAACAAATACTTGTTAATTGGGCTAAGGATACAAATAATAAAAATGAAGTAAATTGGAGATCTCTATATGAAGTTGCTCAAAGCTGGGAGAAGCCATCTTTTGCTCTAACAGCCAAAGATGTAATAAACATGGGAATATCTCAAGGCCCAATGGTTGGAGACATCTTAAAAGAGGTTGAAGACTGGTGGGCAGAAAATGATTTTATTGACGATAAGTTTTCATTAATTGAGAGGCTTAAAGCAATCGTTCAATCAAAAAAATAATTTTTTTTATTTATATAAAATTTTCTTAATCTCGTAGTTTTTCTCTCCTTTTGGCGTTGAAACTGATACGAAATCGCCTTTTTCTTTTCCAATTAATGCTTTAGCAACAGGTGATCTGTAAGATAGCAGACCCGATTCAATATCTGCTTCATCATCACCAACAATTTGAAACTTTGTCTTTGTATCATTATCAATATCTTCAACTTCAACAGTTGCACCAAAGACTACAGTTTTTTGATTTTTAGGAATATTTGAAATATCAATGATTTCTGCATTAGCTAATAGTAATTGAATTTCCTGAATACGACCCTCAATGTGACCTTGCTCCTCTTTTGCTGCATGGTACTCTGCGTTTTCCTTTAAATCGCCGTGCTCTCTCGCCTCCGCAATGGCTTGAATTACTTTTTGCCTTTTATTATTTATCAAATCGCTTAATTCATCTTGAAGTTTTTTTGCGCCATTTGATGTAATTGGTTCAGTTTCCATTTTTATTTCCATTTAGCATTAGGAGGCATTGACATTAAAATTGCATCAATATTGCCACCGGTGTTTAAGCCAAATTTTGTTCCTCGATCGTATAAAAGATTATATTCCACATACCTCCCACGTTTCAATAACTGAATTTCTTTATCTTTTTCTGTGAACTTTTCATTCATTTTTTGGC
>CABYLU010000016.1 GCA_902519835.1 uncultured Pelagibacteraceae bacterium | reverse complement strand
TTGTTTTGACAGATATTTTTTAAAATCATCACGTGAATTAAGAAACATAGGTGTTTGTATTACGTTATGCTCAAGATTTTTTTGAATAATAAATTTTTTAATACGTTTTTCGAATGGCGTGTCTTCAATTTCAAAGTGGCTTACTTTATTTATTTTATGTTTTTTTATAGATTTTTCTAATTTATCTTCATACTTTTTTTCAAAATTGTTTTGACAGTCATAATAGTCAACTGAAAAACCTTTCTTTATTAATAAATCTCGGTAACTTCTCATAGAGGAGAGAAACTGAAGAATTTTTAGCTTATGATGTTTCTCATACGAACACAGACCAAGATCCTCACACATGAATATCTTATTCTTTTTATATTTACTTAGATGTTTTGGATCAAAAAGCTGATTTCCTAGGATAATAAAAAGATCGCTCATAAGTAATTAAAAGAATTAAAGCTGAAGAGCTTTTTCTATTTCACTTATAAATTTTTTAGAGGACGGACGAGTTAATGCCGTATAGCCTGCAATTGCATTGCCATCTTTACCTATTATAATTTTATGAAAATTCCACCTAGGAACTCCACCGATAAAACCTAGTTCTTTTTTGGACCATTTGAAAAATGGATGAGCATCTTTACCTTTGACAACATTTTTTTCTGTAAGTGGAAACGTTATACTAAAAGTACTTTCACAAAATTCTTTTACTTCACTATTTGTACCTGTCTCTTGATTTCCAAAATCATTTGATGGAACACCCAATACAACCAGACCTTGGTCTTTATAGTCATCATAAAGTTTTTGTAGCCCATCGTATTGATAAGTAAAACCGCATAAACTTGCAGTGTTTACAACGACAAGCGTTTTACCTTTGTAGTCTGACAGGTTAATCATATCTTCTTCATTAATATCTTTAAAAGAATAACTATATGCATTTTCTGACATTAAGGCTCCTGTGTTTAAGAGAAATATAAGGCAAAAAGTTAAAAATACTCTCATCCTGAATTAAAAATTTATCAATATATGAACATAGACACTTGCGAAGTATCCAATTGCTATAATCGGTGTCCATTTTAAATGACCAAAGAAAGTATACATGCCTCTTGATTGACCCATTAAAGCTACGCCCGCTGCAGATCCTATAGACAACATGCTGCCGCCCACGCCAGCAGTTAAAGTAACAAGCAGCCATTGTGAGTCTGGCATCGCAGGTTCCATTGTTAATACTGCAAACATCACTGGAATATTATCAACAATAGCTGAGAGTATTCCAACTAAAACATTGGCAGTAGTTGCACCCAAGTCTGTGTACATAAATTCTGATACGTATTCTAGATAGCCTATGAAGCCCAGGCCTCCAACAGACAGAATTACACCAAAGAAAAATAATAATGTATCCCACTCAACACGAGCAACATTCTCGAAGAAATCATATTTTTGCTCCTCAATGTCTTTAACATTTATTTTAATATAAAAACTATAGAGCTGTAAGTAAGCCAGACCAGTCATCATTCCAAATACTGGAGGAAGATGTAAAAAATTATGAAAACTTACAGCAGTCACAATTGTTAAAAGACCAAGTAGAATAATTGTCTTTCCGCCATATTTGATTGTTACGCTTGTCTCTGCAACATCGGGCTTATGATCTGAAACAAAAAAGTGCATTATACTTGCAGGAATAATATAATTTACAACAGATGGAATAACTAAAGCAAAGAATTGTAAAAAGTCTAACTGACCAGCTTGCCATACCATTAAAGTTGTAATATCGCCAAAGGGACTAAATGCACCACCTGCATTTGCAGCGACAACAATATTTACACAGGCTAATCCAACAAACTTTGGACTTGATGAACCTACAGCTACTACAACCGCACATAACACTAAAGCAGTTGTTAGATTATCAGCTAATGGAGACAAGAAAAATGCTAATACGCCTGTAATCCAGAATAATTGTCTGTAACTAAATTGATTTTTAATTAACCATGACTTAAGAGAATTAAACACATTGCGTTCTTCAAGAGCATTTATATATGTCATTGCAACTAAGAGGAAAAAAGCAAGTTCTGTATATTCTAGAAAGCTGTGTCTAATTTCATGTTCAACCATTTCGTAATGAGGGGTATTGGAATATGCAATTGCAATCATTCCCCATATTAAGCCAGCCGCAAGTACAACTGGCTTTGATTTTCTTAAATGAGTGAATTCTTCTGCCATCACAAATGCATAAGCGATGACAAAGACAACTAAAGCTGAGAAACCAGCCCAGTGATAGGTTAAATCTAATGAGTGTTCCATAACTTACCTTTCATAAATACGTATGAAGCTCCAAGGTAACAGATGCAAAACATTAGCAATATTAGAGAAACTGAATATGCTTCATCCATCCTATAACTTCCCATAAGTCTATATATTGTTTGAGTTAGAGTTGACAAGCTATTCGTACCAAAAAAGGAAATGATAACGAGATCACTTGCAGATAGTATTGAAGATACTGAGAAAGCGGTAATTATTGGTACTTTTAGTCTAGGAAAATCAATAATTAGAAATCTCTGTAATCCATACATGTTGATACTTTTTGAGATGTCTTCATTCTCATGCGTAATTTTAAAGTAAGACGGTGCTAGAAAGTTATATGTAAATGGCAGTGAAAAAATTGCGTTTAGTATGATAACAATAAGAATATTAGGTATATCAAACAAGCTGATTTTAAATAATAAAATATAATATCCAACAGCCATTACCACTGGCGAAAATATAATAAGTGAATAAATCAATATTTCTGTAAAATATTTTTTGCGATAGATCAAATTAAGGTAGTTGAGAGCTACAAAAACTGAAATGGTTCCTGAAAAAAAACAAATTACAAATGTGTTATTTATTGCATGCCACAAATATGAAGATGAAAATATATTTATTAGTTCTTTATTGAATCCATTTAAGATTATAAAGCATATTGGAGAAAAAATGAAAATAGAAATCAGTATTATGAATATAATTTCAAAATAAAAAGAAAATCCCCTTTTTTTATTTTCATAAAAATTTCTTTGATCATCAATTATAAAGTTTGAACTTTTAAAATTTTTAAAGAAAGCAGCGTATATGAAAAGACATATTGATAATTGTATAAGCAATAAATTTAGAGCTGCATCAAAATCATTATTAAAAATTACAGAATAATAAATCGCTACTTCTAAAGTTGAATATTTTGGGCTTCCACCAAGAATTAAAACTGGGGTAAAGCTTACAAAGCATATAAAAAAGACAATAACAAAGAGACTGGGTATATTTTTTTTTATAATAGGCCATTCAATAGCAAAGAAAATTCCTAACTTGTCCAAAGACATTTGTTTTGCAAGCATATATTCATTTGAACTGATATCATTTAGACTTTGAAATATAATTCTTGTTATTAATGGAGTGTTTAAAATTGTATGACCAAGTAATATGCCAATTATTCCATAAATAGAAAAATATTGTCCGTAAAATGTTAGGATTCCAAATACTGACAGTATTGTTGGCAATACAAATAAAATTGACAAAAAATTTACGATAAGTTTTATGGTTTTATGATGCCTGTGCCTTATTAATAAAAGTGCAAATACGGAACCTATTACTATAGAAAAAAAGGCAGAGGCAAATGATTGAAAGATTGTAAAAAGAATAATGCTAAAATAATAATTTGAGAAATTAAGTGTAAAACTAAAATTGTAATAATAAACTAAACCAAACACAGGCAACACAACTGCCGCTAAAACGAGAAAAAAAACTCCTATTGGAATTAGATCTTTTATATTAGCCTGCAATAGTCTCAAGCCAAGTTTCAATTAATGGTTCAGACTCTAGAAATACTTCATAATCAATTTCTTTTGGTTTTATTAAATTTTTCATTTTTTCTGGAACAAGTTCAGTTTTATCGACTGATGGATACATAATGTTCATTGAAGATATTATTTTTTGAATTTCATCCTCAATAATGAAATCTATAAATTTTTTTGCAAGTTTTTGATTCATTGACTCCTCTCGAACATAAACAATCTCCCTTGTGGCTAAGTGACCCTCAGTAAAATTAAGTGACTTGTATTTGTATTCATTTTCATATTCTTGGTGATAAAATGGTGAAGTGCTATAACTCAAAACAAGGTCTGCATTTCCTTCAAGAAAAATTCCATAAGCCTCAGACCATCCTGGTGAGTATGTTATTATATTCTGATCTAATTGTTTTAACATAATAGAGAAGTCATCTTTAAATATTGATTTCATCCACCTTAACAAACCAATGCCAACTGGACTTGTACGAGGATCTTGCACAACGATTTTAAGATCTTCACGATTTACCAACTCCTCAAAAGTTTTGGGTGGGTTAGTTAGTTTACTACTGTCATAAATAAACGAAAAGAAACCATGATCATACTCATGCCAATCTTCAATTGAATAATTAAATTCGTGCATTTCTACGCCAAGAATCACATCCTTACCATTCAGAAAAATTTCATTATCTAAAGTACCTGCTTGACTGGTTGAGATGAATTGAAGATCGCAATTGCAAATTTCTTCAAACTTTTCTTCTATAATAGGTCCTGGCCCCCAATCAGCTGAGAAAGAGTCGTAGGTTCCAACAACCAATTTTTCTTGGGCAAAGGAGCTGTTTAAAAAAATAAAAAAAAATAAAATAATTGATGTTTTCTGCATATTTCCTCCGCTAGCATTATCTAGATCAGGTTTTGGGTCGTTCCGTTATTTGGAACCTCTCAGCAATAGCTCCCCATAATCTTTGATCAATTATATATTTATCATTCATTATTAATCAAATATATTTTTGCAATGCAAACAGACATATTAAAAAATATAAAAAACTATACCAAGGATACTGACCCTGGACCGTTCTCAAAAAATAATGGTTTTCTCTATAATTTAGAACTCGATGGAATTTTTTATAAAGGATTTACGGTTGAGGAAATTAATTGCAATAAAGCCGGTATAGCGCATGGAGGTACACTGATTGCATTTGCAGATGGAATTATGGGGTATACTGCTTGGAAAAAGGACTCATTCCCGTGCTTAACTGCTAAACTAAATGCTAATTATGTAGGTCCCGCTCCAAAAGGATCCTGGGTATATGGTTTTGCGGAAATTACGAAAGAAACAAAATCAATTTTATTTATGAAATGCAACTTATTCATAGATGATAAGATTATTTTTACTTCAGACGGGATTTTTAAAATTTTAAGAAATCACGGAAAAAGGGATCCATCTTAACAATGTTTAATAAAAAAAATTTTAAAATTATTAAAAATCAGAATATCGAAATCAATACATATATTGATGGAAAGGGTCCATTAGTAATAATGGCTCATGGGTGGCCAGAGTCGTGGTATTCTTGGAGACATCAGATTACTTCTTTAGTTAAAAACGGTTTCAAAGTAGCAGTGCCAGATATGAGAGGTTATGGAAAAACTTCAAAGCCAACTGAAATCGATGCTTACAATATTATGGAACTCACTTCAGATATTATTGCTATAGCAGATGAGATGAATGAAGATGATTTTTCTTTAATTGGACACGACTGGGGAGCGCCAGTTGCTTGGAACACGTCATTGTATCATCCAGACCGAGTTAATAAAGTTTGTGGAATGAGTGTGCCATATGTAGTTTCAAAAATGCCACCAATTGAAACAATGAAATTTTTATTCAAAGACGTATTTTTTTATATGATTTATTTCCAAGAAGAGGGACGTGTCGAAAAAGAGTTAGAGCAAGACATGAGAAAATCTTTGATTGCAGTATATAGTTCTCTCACAAGTGATGGAGAAGAGTCACAAACTTTTGAACCTAAGCCGTATACAGATGAGATGACGTTCTTAGACTCACTTGGTGAACATAATAAAATTCCTGAGTTTATGTCAGAAGAGGATTTTAATTTTTATCTTAAAGAATTTACAAATGGAGGAATGCGCGGACCAATTAACTGGTATCGTAACATTGACAAAAATTGGGAAATTACAAAAGATACACATGAGAAAAAAATATCACCTCCTTCATGTTTTATTGTGGGCGAGCACGATCCTGTGGCTAAATGGAGTTTGATAAATCCAGCCCTACATGAAAACCTTGTCTCAAATCATATAATAAAAAATGCAGGCCATTGGGTACAACAGGAGAAGCCTGACGAAGTAAATAATATACTATTAGATTTTCTTAAATAGATTGAAGATTTATCTGTTTTTAGATACATTCTCACTCGTTTCGGGGCGTAGCGCAGTCTGGTAGCGCATCTGGTTTGGGACCAGAGGGTCGCAAGTTCGAATCTTGCCGCCCCGACCAAAGAGGTTTTTAATGAGCGTGCCAATCGAAAATTCTTACACAATGCCAGCTGAATGGTTTCCTCATGAGTGTTGCTGGATGCAATGGCCAACAGAGACATTTCCAACAGATGTAACATCATCTTGGTCGTATTTTGATTATCAAAAGGGAAGAGATGCATGGGCAAAAGTTGCAAATGCCATCTCAAAATTTGAAAAAACTAAGATGATAGTTCATCCAAAGGATTCTGCTAGTGCAAAAAGTCTACTGAGCGAAAAAATAGATATTATTGATTTTCCTATTAATGACGCATGGTCAAGGGACTCAGGCGCTATATTTCTTTTAGATCATAATCATAGATTAGCAGGGGTGGATTCAGATTTTAATTGTTGGGGTTACAAAGAAAATTATGAGCTAGACGATAAAGTAGCCAAAATGATGATTGAAAAATCTGGAGCTCAATATTTTAAAAACAATATGGTGCTTGAAGGTGGTTCAATTGATGTTGATGGTAATGGAACATTATTGACAACAGAACAATGCCTACTGCATAAAAATAGAAATCCTAATCTTTCAAAATTAGAAATTGAAGCAAACCTTAAGAATTTTTTTGGTGTTAAAAATATAATTTGGTTAAAGCATGGAACAGACGAGGGCACAAATGGTCATGTGGATAATGTTGCATGTTTTATCTCTCCTGGAAGAGTTATGGCCATGACATGTCAAGACAAACAAGATCCATATTATGACTTACTAAATGAAAATCTGGAAATTTTAAAAACTTCAAAAGATGCAAATGGAAATGACTTAGATGTAATTGAATTAGAGATGTCTTATAAAAGAATAATTCCAAATGATGATGAGCCATGCTCATATATTAACTTCTATATTGCAAATTCAGCTGTAATTCTTCCAATTTTCGGAGATGAAAAGGCAGATCAAAATGCTTTAGAAATAGTTAAAAGTTCATTTCCTGATCGAAAAGTAGTTACTCTTGATGGGTCTCATATACTTTTGGGAGGAGGTGGTGTACACTGCATCACGCAACAACAACCTAGGAGTAAAATGTGAAAGAAGTAACCGTGGCAGCAACGCAAATGGCTTGCTCTAATGAAACTGATAAGAATGTGAGTAACGCTGAGAAGCTTGTCAGACAGGCCGCTTCCGAAGGCGCTCAAATAATTTTAATTCAAGAGTTATTTGAGTCACAATATTTTTGCATGGACCAAAAAGAAGAACTGTTTGAATTATCAAAGCCTTTTGAGAACCATCCAACAATAAAAAAATTTTCTGAATTAGCTAAAGAGCTGAGAGTTGTTTTGCCAGTGAGTTTTTTTGAAAAAGCAAATAGGGCTTATTATAATTCAGTTGCGATTGTAGATGCAGATGGAAGCGTATTAGGAAAATACAGAAAATCCCACATTCCTGATGGACCTGGCTACCAGGAAAAGTTTTATTTTAATCCTGGAGACACAGGTTTCAAAGTATGGAATACAAAATACGCCAAGATTGGCGTTGGTATATGTTGGGATCAGTGGTTTCCAGAGGCCGCAAGGTCCATGGTTCTAAGTGGAGCAGAGTTATTACTATATCCAACTGCTATTGGAGGAGAACCGGAAGATGATGGATTTGATAGCTCTGACATGTGGCAAAGAGCAATGATAGGTCACTCTGCATCAAATCAAATACCAGTCATTGCTTCAAATAGAATTGGAACTGAAAAAGGAATTGATATTGAAAACTATTTTTATGGTCGTTCCTTCGTAACAAATCATGTTGGCGACAAGATTGCAGAAGGAAGCAGAGATAAAGAAGAAGTACTGATAGGAAAGATTAATTTGTCTGAAGCTGAAACCTTGCGAAACGTTTGGGGGGTTTTTAGAGATCGAAGACCTGAACTCTATAAAGGCCTTCTTAATCTAGATGGAACAGAATAGAGAATATGAAAGCTAAAATATATAAACCCTCTAAAACTGCAATGCAGTCAGGAAGATCAAAATATAATAAATGGGTTTTAAAATTTTCGGACCATAAAAATCAACTCAAAGATACTATGATGGGTTGGAATGGCGGTAGTAGTACTGTTTCTCAAATTGAATTAAAGTTCTCATCTAAAGAAGAAGCAGTCAGTTATGCAAAAAAAAATAGTATTGATTATGAAATTCTTGAAACCTCAGAAAGGAAAGTTATAAATAAATCTTACGCAGATAACTTTAAGTAGGCGCCCGTAGCTCAGCTGGATAGAGCAACAGCCTTCTAAGCTGTGGGTCAGAGGTTCGAATCCTCTCGGGCGCGCCAAAAAATAATGAGTAAATTATCTATCATAACAATACTAATAGTTTTTCTAAGTTCTACAGTCTTGCTTAAAGCCGAAAATGTTTATGACCTTTTTGCTACTGGAAAAAAAGAAGAAGCAATTAATGTTTTAAAAAATATTATAAAAACAGATTCAAATTTAGATGCTAAATATATTTTAGGACTGTTATATAATGACGCTTCATCTATAAACTTGTGTAAAATAGATGACTTTTGCATAGATGAGAATGAATCAAACTACAAAAAGGCTTATGAAATTTTTTTAGATCTCTACGAAAATGATAACGATCCAAGAGCAGCATATGCCATTGGAGAATATTACGACAATCACTGGGTATTTTGGCCAAACTATAAAAAAGCATTTAAGTATTATTTATTTGCTGCAGAGAGAGGTGTGCCCGAAGCTCAATATAATGTTGCCAATATGTATGAGTTTGGAGACGGAGTAAAAAAAGATCTTGTTCAATCAGTTAGATGGTATCTGCAATGTAATAAGTCTTCATTATGCGGCGCAGGAAAAGAAGGAATTGATGACCTCATTGCAGAGTTGAGTTCTGATGAATTAGACTACGCACTGTCACTTGTGGAAGATACGATTGATGAAGTAGATATAAGAATAACTGCAGCACGATCAATTGTGGTTCAATAAAATTTTGATACCACATGTAGTAGTGTCAATTTGCCTTAACCGATTCATTTTTTTTGTTTCTCTTCGAATTAAAACTGTGATTATATTTTCCATAATTTAATTAATTAAATCAAAAAAAAGGATTAATCACTTATGAATACAATGAGAATTACTTTCCTTGGATTAGTATGTTCAGTATTGATGGCACCGGCTGCATTTGCTGGAACTTTAGATACTGTTAAATCTCAAGGATTTTTCAACTGTGGTGTAAGTCAGGGAGTTCCTGGTTTTTCAAACCCAGACGAAAATGGAAACTGGAGTGGTATTGATGTAGACGTATGTCGTGCTGTTTCTGCTGCCGTTTTTGGAGATCCAGATAAAGTGAAGTATGTACCTCTTACTGCAAAAGAAAGATTTACCGCACTTCAAGCTGGTGAGATTGATGTTTTATCAAGAAATACTACTTGGACATTGTCACGTGACGCACAAATTGGTTTAGAATTTGCTGGCGTTAACTTCTATGATGGTCAAGGCTTCATGGTCAGAAAAGACTCTGGCATTTCAAGTGCAATGGAACTTGATGGTGCGAGTGTTTGCACTAACCTTGGTACAACAACTGAATTAAATATGGCTGACTTCTTTAGAGCAAATGGCATGGCTTATGAGCCAGTTGTTTTTGAAAAAGCTGACGAAGTTGTAAATGCATATGACGAAGGTCGTTGCGATACATACACAACTGATAAATCAGGTCTTGCTGCTCAAAGAACGAAACTAGCTGATCCAGATGCTCACGTTGTTCTTCCAGAAACTATCTCTAAAGAACCTTTAGGTCCTGTTGTTAGAGAAGGTGATGGAGACTGGGCTGATGTTGTTAGATGGTCATTAAACGCTATGATTGAAGCTGAAGAGTTTGGCTTATCTCAATCTAATGCTCAGACAACATGCGCAATGACTTCAAATCCTGTAGTTGCAAGACTATGTGGTAAAGAAGGTGGAACAGGTGCAGGCTTAAACCTAGGTGAGAGCTGGTCATATGACATCGTTACTATGGTAGGAAACTACGGTGATGTTTACGAAAAACACGTTGGAGAAAATACTCCTGTAGGACTTGCAAGAGCAGGATCACCAAACGCTTCTTACAAGAATGGTGGAGTTCTTTATGCTCCTCCAGCTAGATAATACTAGAATAAATTTCTAGCAAAGATCACTTTAAAGGGGGCCATTTATGGCCCCCTTTTTTATATGTAAATAACTCAAATCAATATATAGTTTTCAGCGGTTATGGAGACGGACAAATCAAGAATTGGAAGTTTTATATTTAATAGAAGTGTTCAAGGAATCTTCTATCAGCTTATAACACTGGGTTTAGTAGCACTTGGGATTTATTACATTGTTACTAATACAGCTCGCAACATGCTGGAACGGGGTTTAGCAAGCGGCTTTCACTTTCTAGGAGTTGAGTCTCAATTTGATATAGGCATGACTCTCATAGAGTATTCTCCAACATCTACTTATTTTGATTCATTCATTGTAGGTTTATTGAATACCTTACTGGTTGCAGGAATTGGAATTCTTTTTGCAACTATAATCGGATTTACAGTAGGTATCATGAGACTGTCATCTAACTGGCTAATTGCAAAGATTGCAGAGGCTTATGTTGAGATTCTTAGAAATATCCCGTTACTTCTTCAAATATTTTTTTGGTACTTTGCTGTTCTAAGAGCGCTTCCAAAACCTAAGCAAAGTTTAGAGCTTTACGATTCATTTTTTCTAAATAATAGAGGTTTATTTATACCGGACACTGTATTTGGTGAAGGATCTTCAATAATATTTTACTTGCTTTGGCTTACAATAATAATCTCAATTGGCATATTCATTTGGGCAAAACGTAGACAAAATAGAACTGGGGAGAGATTCCCTGCCTTCTATGTATCAACTGCATTAATTTTAGGCACATTCTTTATTAGTTTAGCTGCAACTGGATTTCCAGTTTCTTTTGAATACCCGGAATTAAAAGGTTTTAATTTTAAAGGTGGCGTAAAGTTAATACCTGAATTAGTTGCTCTAACTTTTGCGCTAGCCATGTACACAGCATCATTTATTGCAGAGGTAGTCCGAGGTGGCATCATGGCGGTGTCGAAAGGTCAAACAGAAGCTGCAAAATCTGTTGGTCTAAAACAAAATCTAATACTGCGTCTAATTATAATTCCTCAGGCTTTGAGAGTTATTGTACCGCCATTAACTAATCAATATTTAAACTTAACTAAAAACTCTTCCTTGGCAGCTGCTATTGCATATCCTGATCTCGTTTTGGTATTTGCTGGAACGGCATTAATGCAAACTGGTCAAGCAATTGAAATTATTGGAATGGTGATGGGTGTATATCTATTTTTAAGCCTATTCACATCTTTAATTATGAATCTATTTAACAGATTTATGAAAGTTGATGGTGAAAGATAAATGAGTGCTGCCAACAAAGAGATTGGACCTCCAGTAATCGAGTTAGGAGTAATGGGATGGCTTAGAAAAAATCTTTTTTCTAATTTGCATAATTCTTTGCTTACAATTTTTGGCTTATACCTACTTTATATTCTAATCCCTCCTTTGGTGAACTGGATATTTTTAGATGCAAACTTTGTTGGTTCGACCCGAGATGACTGCACAAACGAGGGAGCATGCTGGATATTTATACAACAAAATATCAAGCTTATATTTTATGGACTCTACCCAACCGAAGAATTATGGAGAATAAATTTTGTCTATCTTATTCTATTTATATCAGGAGTATATCTTCTTATTCCTAATTTGAAGCATAAAGGGTGGGTAGGCGCTTTTCTGCTTATAATTTTCCCAATCATTTGTGTGGTTATGTTGTCAGGGGGTCTTGGCCTTGAAGCGGTTGAAACTCGTTTGTGGGGCGGTTTATTTTTAACACTAGTTATTGCAGGAGTTGGAATTGTATTATCTCTACCAATTGGAGTAATGCTAGCTTTGGGTAGAAGATCTAAGCTGCCAGTAGTTTCACTTTTATGTACAATCTTTATTGAAATTTGGAGAGGTGTTCCGCTTATAACAGTTTTATTTATGGCCTCAAATATGTTTCCACTGTTCATGCCTGAGGGGGTCAACTTTGATAAATTAATTAGAGCATTGATTGGGGTTATGTTTTTTTCAGCTGCATATTTAGCTGAAGTTGTCCGAGGTGGTTTGCAGGCAATGCCAAAGGGACAGTACGAAGCATCGCAAGCAGTTGGGTTAACGTATTGGAGAATGATGGCATTAGTAATTTTACCTCAGTCACTCAAAATGGTGATACCAGCGATTATAGGAAGCTTTATAGCAATATTTAAGGATACCACCCTGGTTTTAGTTATAGGTTTATTTGATTTTCTTGGTATTATTCAATTTGTTGGAACAAATCCTGATTGGCTAGGGTTTTCTCATGAGGGATATGTTTTTGCTGCTGCAGTATTTTGGGTTTTTTGTTATGCTATGAGTTGGTATAGTCAACGTCTTGAAAAGAAATTAGATACAGGAAGATAAGTATGAGTTCTGAATTAATGATAGAAATGAAAAATGTTCACAAATGGTTCGGTGAACTTCATGTATTAAATGATATTAATCTTGAAATTAACAAAGGGGAAAAGATTGTAATTTGTGGTCCATCTGGATCTGGCAAATCAACACTTATCAGATGCATCAATAGATTAGAGGAACATCAAAGAGGAAATATTATAGTAGAAGGCACTGAGCTGACTAACGACAGTAGAAGTATCGAGAGAATTCGTGGAGAAGTTGGAATGGTATTCCAACAATTTAATTTATTTCCTCATTTATCCATATTAGACAATTGTTCGCTTGCCCCTATATGGGTTCGCAAACTACCGAAAGCTGAAGCAAAAGAAAAAGCTATGGAATATTTAAAACGAGTTCAAATAGATGATCAAGCACACAAGTATCCTGCTCAGTTATCTGGTGGCCAACAGCAAAGAGCGGCAATAGCACGAGCACTTTGTATGGAGCCGAGAATCATGCTTTTTGATGAACCCACTTCAGCTCTTGACCCTGAGATGATTAAGGAGGTATTAGATGTGATGGTTGGCCTAGCTCAGGGCGGCATGACAATGATTGTTGTTACACACGAAATGGGATTTGCAAAAGAGGTTGCTGATAGCATTATTTTCATGGATGAGGGGCAAATCGTAGAAGCAAAAAATCCAAAAGACTTTTTTGATAACCCTGAAAGTGAGCGAACTAAAACATTCTTAAGCCAAATTTTATAATTTGGCTCCCCGGACTGGACTCGAACCAGTGACAAAGCGGTTAACAGCCGCTTGCTCTACCAACTGAGCTACCGGGGATTATGTAATTTCTTATAACAAAAGATAAAGTTTATATCTAGTTTTACTTTGATAAGAAAGATATAAATATTCTCAATGACAGTACAAAAAGACAATATTTATGAGTTTGGATTTGGAAGAAGTGATCAAGTATCTAAAAATGTAAATTTACTTGATGAGGCTGTATTTAGCTTTTTATACGGGGGGTTATTTAAAGTACTTAAATCACTTGCGCTTACAAGTTTATTAGATTTAGAAATTGTATTTAGACTTTATGTGAATTTTTACAAAGGTCTCTCATTCTATGACATTCAATACTTTACTCAGTCTCCAGAGAGAACTCTTTGGAGAAGGTTAAAATATCTTGAGGAGAATGGAGTAATCAGAAAATCAAAAAACCAAAAAGATAAAAGAACAATTAGATTTTTATTATCAAAAAATTCATACGACAAACTAAGTAGTTCTATACCAAAAGAAGACTTAGCAATTACAATTTCAAAAATTGCCATGTCATACGCAGATAAACTATGGATGTTCAATGTAAGAGATCCAAACAAAGTTAGAAAAACACTTTTAAATCTTGCAAGAAGTTCAGTTTCATTAAATGAAAACAATTTTCTCTGTCAATTTGCCTTTGGGTTATCATATTATTATGGTGGTAATTTTGACCTTGCTTTGAATCACTCTTATAACTCAATCAAGTTAAATAAGAAGTTTGCACATGGACGTCGATTATTTGGCTCATCTTTATTTCAGATCGATGAGAAAAAAAGAGCCTATCAGGAGATGGACAAAGCACTTGAATTATATGAGGATATTTATGGGCAATGGAGAACATATTATGAGCTTTGGAGATTCAACTTTATCGACGAAAAAATGAAGGATGCGCAAAAATATTCAGAAAAATTAATAAGATTACAACCAGAATATCCACAATCTTATATTGCTTATCTTGCTTCACATGAAAAAGGTGCATCGATAAGGTCAATGAAAAGTAAACTCAATCAATTGCTACCAAATTTTTCACCTCCAATGATAAAAAATTTTCATTCATGGATACGTGATGATCAAGCAGATAGAATTATTCAATCACTCAAAAAGCATCTAATTTAAAATGAATGGAGGCCACGACCGGAATCGAACCGGTATACAAGGATTTGCAGTCCTCTGCGTAACCATTCCGCCACGTGGCCCAAATATAAGTTTTATATATCATTAATAATTACAAAACGTGAATACTTTTGAAAAGTAAGTAATCATATTATATAAAAACATATCTATAGAATTATGCCAGAAGCAACACTCAATAAAAATATGATTGAAGGACAAATAAAGCCAATTAACGGTATGAGTGAGGAACTACTCTCCGTTTTCTATTCCCTTGATAGAAATGACTTCATGCCAGAGGCCATGAAAGAAATGGCATATGTTGAAAAAAATATCATATTACAGGATAAAAGATCAATTTTGAAGCCAAGCCTAATCGCTCAAATAGCTTTAAGTATAAACTTGAAAGCTAACGAGAATGTTTTGATATTGGGAGCAACTACTGGTTATCTAAGTGCAATTTTATCTCATCAAGCGGAAACGGTCATCGTTGTTGAAGAAAATGAGCAACTTCTAAATAATTCTGAAAATGCAATAAAAAAAAATAATATAAATAATGTAGTCTTCGTTAAAAATGAAATTGTGAAAGGTTATATTGAACAATCGCCTTTTAATGCAATTATAATTGAAGGCGCTATTCAAGAAGTTCCACTAAATATAATTGATCAATTAGACGAAGGAGGAAGGTTTTTTGCTATTGTTCAAGAAGGAGAAATCTGTTCAGCCAAATTATTTAAAAAGAATGAGCGTTCAATTAGTGAACAAAAGTTATTTAATTGCACATTGCCAGTCTTAAGCATGTTCATTAAAAAAAATAGCTTTAGTTTCTAACTACTTATCGCTATAAAAGTAATAAAATGAATAAAAATAATCCAAACACAGAAGAGATACTAGATGCTATCAAAAATATGATGTCCGAAAATTCCGTGCGTCAGGATGAAGGACTGCCGAAAGATGTAATTGAGCTCACAAATCCAATTGATGAAGAGGTAAAAAAAGAAGATGAGAAAATAGATATATTAGAATTATCTAATCCAATTAATGATAAGAAAATAAAAAATATTGAAGAGGATAGAGCCAAATCAGATATAAGTATTGCAGATACAGTAAATGAGGAACAAATTAAACGAGCGGTCCGAGATGCAGTAGCTTCATTGCCGCAGTCAAAATTAGATCAAATCATTAATGAAGAGTTAACAAAAATTATACAAGAGAGATTAAATTCATCAAAAATCATCATTAGCACAGAAAACAAAAAAAACTAATGTTGGAAAAATATTATCAACCCAGTCTCGTTGAAGATAAGATTTATAAAACATGGGAAAATGAAGGAGATTTTAAGCCTTTAAAGTCTTCAAGCGATGCTTATTGCATTGTGATTCCTCCACCAAATGTTACAGGAACACTTCATATGGGCCACGCTCTAAATAATACTCTCCAGGATATCTTGGTTAGGTTTTATAGAATGCAGGGCAAAAGTGTTTTGTGGCAGCCTGGTACAGACCATGCAGGTATCGCGACAGAAATGGTTGTTGAAAGGGAATTAAAAAAAAGAGATATAAATAAAAAAGATTTATCCCGTAAACAGTTTATAGACCATGTATGGGAATGGAAAAATCAATCTGGAAATGAAATTATTAATCAACTAAAAAGATTAGGCTGTTCATGCGATTGGTCTAGAGAAAGGTTTACTCTAGATGAAGGTTTATCAAAGGCAGTAAGATTTGTTTTTGTCAAATTATATAATGATAAACTTATTTATAAAGATAAAAGATTAAGTAACTGGGACCCAAAATTAAAAACGACTATCTCAGATTTAGAAGTCATTCAAAAAGAAGTAAAAGGTTCTCTCTGGTATATAGACTACAAATTAGAAAATGAAGATAAGGTAATTACAATTGCAACAACTCGACCCGAGACATTGCTTGGAGATACGGCAATTGCTGTCCACCCTGAAGACGTAAGGTTTAAAGAATTTGTAGGTAAGTATGCATATATTCCCATTATTAATAAAAAAATTATTATTATTGCTGATGAGTATGTAAAAGTGGATCAAGGCTCTGGTGCCGTTAAAATAACTCCAGCTCACGATTTTAACGATTATGAAATAGGAAAAAGACATAATCTTGAAGTAATAAATATTTTTAATGAGAATGCTGAGCTTAATGAAAACTGCCCAATCGAATATCAAAATCTTGATCGCTTTAAAGCAAGGGAGAAAATTGTTAATGAATTAGAAACTATTGGAGCACTAAATAAAGTTGAAGAGAATATTCATACTGTGCCATATGGAGATAGATCGGGTGAAGTGGTGGAGCCATGGCTTACAGATCAATGGTTTGTAAATGCAAAAAAATTGTCTTTAAATGCAATCGATAAGGTAAAAACAAAAGAAACAATATTTGTTCCTCAAAACTGGGAGAAAACATATTTTGATTGGATGGAAAATATTCAACCTTGGTGCATTTCAAGACAATTAATATGGGGTCACCAAATACCGGCTTGGTATGGGCCAAATGGAGAAATTTTTGTCGCCGAAAATTCAGATGATGCTCACAAGATAGCCAGGGAAAGGTACAAAAAAGACGTAAAACTTGTTCAAGATGAAGATGTTCTTGATACATGGTTTTCTTCAGCTTTATGGCCTTTTTCTACTCTAGGATGGCCTGATGAAACACCAGAGTTCGAAAAATTTTATCCCACATCAACTCTAGTAACCGGTTTCGATATTATATTTTTTTGGGTCGCCCGCATGATGATGATGGGTTTATATTTTACAAATAAAGTTCCATTCAGTGAAGTGTATGTTCATGCTTTAGTCAGAGATGAAAAAGGACAGAAAATGTCTAAGTCAAAAGGAAATGTTATAGATCCTTTAATATTGATGGATGAGTTTGGCGCAGACTCTTTAAGAATGACTCTTTGTTCAATGGCTGCTCAAGGTAGAGACATAAAACTTTCAAAGCAGAGAGTTGAGGGCTATAGAAATTTTATTACTAAAATTTGGAATGCAGTAAAGTTATGTGAAATGAATGAATGTCTTTACGTAGACTTTGAAATCAAAAACACCCAAAATATATTTAATTTGTGGATTTTAAATGAACTTGAAATCTGCAGAGTAAAGACAGAACAATCAATTAAAGACTATAAATTCAATGAAGCAGCAAATGCTCTTTATAAGTTTACGTGGAGTATATTTTGTGATTGGTATCTCGAAATTACTAAAATTATATATTCTTCAAATGATAAAATAATAATCAATGAGACGAAACAAATTACCTCACTCATACTTTCAAAAATTTTAGTTATGCTGCATCCAATTATACCTTTTTTTACGGATTGTGCTTGGCGCATAAGAGCTATGTTACACGGTGCGGCCTCGTTCCATGTAGAAACTACGCCTACAAATGGCTTATTTATGTCATTTTCATCCATACCC
>CABYLU010000015.1 GCA_902519835.1 uncultured Pelagibacteraceae bacterium | reverse complement strand
CTTGATGCATATCTATATGAGCGTTATTAATTTCCTTAAATAGATCTAAAGCTGTCGGTCTCATCTTATAATCTCTGTGCAATGTTGTTTTTATTATTTTCGATAATTGATCTCCTAATATTTTTTCATTCAAAACAATTTCAGCATCCTGATTGACTGCATCACCTAAATAGACTATTTCATCTTTTTTTACATCCTTAACAACTGGTCTTTTACCTGTACAATACTCATGGATTACTACTCCTAACGAGAATATGTCTGCTTTTGTTGTTAAATCTTTACTCTTAATTGAGTTATGCTTCTGATTATAAAGAGAAAGTTCAGGTGCCATGTAAGACTGATCAAAATGAAGATAATTGGTTGGATGAGGGATATGTTCAATATAGGACCCATCAAAATCAATTATTTTAGTCGTTAACAATCCTGATTTAGTCTTTTTAATTAATATATTATCGAACTTTAAGTCTGAGTGCACAACCTTATTCATATGGATTAGACTTACTGCATTAATAACACTCTTTATCAAAACTATTTTTATATCATTATTATATTTTGCGATTTCTAAAGGATTTGTATGGGCTATTTCTGTTTTATTTGAAAATTGAAAAAAAGTTGAACCTCCACTGCAAAAATAGATTGGAACATTTAATTGACCATTTTCTAAATTTAAGTTTTTTTTAAAAGTATCAATTATTTGTAAATAATTATTTTTAAATTTATCACATGCATCACGTTTTTTTTTGATTAGTTTAGGTGATAAACCTTTAGCTTTGGGGATTTTTGGTTTAGAAAATGCTTTTACAAAATAATCCCTGCCATCCTTTTTAGCAAATGCATATAGCCCATTAGCACTTTGTTCAAAATTGCTTGTTAATTTGTAACCTGGTTCAATTACAATTCCCTTTTTAAGACCTTCTACGTATGCAGTCATTTTTTTAATTCTTAATTCTATTTTTTATATAATTAGATATACCAGTTTTTATATTTTTTTTATGTAAGTCTTCGTGAGTTTTAAGTTGTTCTTTAAGTCTGTCCAACTCATCAATACTATCTTTAGACGGTTTTATGTATTGGTCATATATTAGTTGACTCTTTCCGGAAAATGTTTGTTGCAAGTTCTGATAACTGTCCCAACCAAAGGTACATAAAGATAATGTTGCATCGTCTTGCGTTACACTTTGAATTTCTTCTTGTAATTTCTTTTTCCAACCGTCTACATTTTTGCTTTCTTCTAATGCTTTTAAAATAATAAATTCAAAATACATTGGACTTGAAAAGTATGAAAAACACCCATCGGTGGCTGTTAAAAAAATAACTGGCTTATTAAATTCTAACTTTTTAAAATTAATTGAGAATTTTCCTTCTGCATTAATATAGTTATTCATAGGTGAATCAGATGTAAGTAATTCAATAGGATCTTGATCTTTTACATCATCAATTGAACACATTTGTAGTCCATTTTCTAGAGTAATTGCATAATTTCGCGAGTCCCCTGCCCAGAGTGAAATAACACTTAGTATATTTTTTTCACTGTTAGTTATTTTCATTCCTGCAAAAGTAGTTGGAAGTTTTGAGGGTTTCTTTGAAATAATGCCTGTGGATGTAAACTCAAAATTTTCACTTTCAGACTCAAATAAAATCTTAATTTCATTTTTTAATTGATCAGGATCTTCAAATAATGAACTTTTTTTTTCATTACATTTTTCAACAAGAAAATCATAAAGTATGTTTGCGCCAAAATATGCTCCTGTATTTTTTTGTCCTGAGGCTGCCGTAATTTCAGCGGCACCTGCTCCACCAAGACCGTCACATACTGATAGAAATGTCTCCAGATTGCTTATAGATGACAATATAGGTTTGGAGTCTTCCCCTTTTTTAACTTTCTTTTCTGTAAAAATCGTAAATCCAATTTCTCCCTTAAAATCACTTTCATCATTTATTAAGGACTGACCGTATGTTTTTATTTCACGCGATTGATTTTTATTTTCTGATTTTGTGTCTTTAGATGATAAAATATCAACTTCTTCAATTATTGTAGGTTCATTGTCAGTATTGATTTTTATACGAGAATTTCTTCTAGGATCTAAGCTTTTTCTTTGAGCAAACTTTATAATAAAAAAAACAGAAAGTATTACAGTAGCTGCTAAAAATATATATAAAAAGAAATTTTTAGTACTTAAATAATTTGTTTCCTGCTTTAAATCGTTATTAAATTCCTCTGGTGAAATGATTTCATTGCTCGTATCATAATTTTCACTCTGAAATGTTTCCTCGCCCTGAATAAAACTATCCTCTGTTTCTTCAATGGATTCTGGAGCTTCATTGATGATAGGATCTAATGCTGATGTGTTTTCCTGAATATTAAATATCTCATTTAAAAGATCTATGACTATAAAATAAAAAGCATTTTCATCATTTGGATTTAATTGATTTTTTATGTTTTTTAATTCAATTTCAAGAGAAACTAGTTGTGAACTAAAATTACTTTTAAGTTGATCGTTTTCTGCAAGTAAGGACTTTTGAAAAAAGAAAAATACTATAAAAAAAATATAAAAAAATATTTTAAAGCGGCTCACGGGCTAAACGCTATTCACAATACCTTTTAAGATTTCGTCCCAATGCTTATCCACTAAACCTTTACCAGCCTGTGACTCTATCATAAACACTTCATCACATGTTTCAGCTATGGTTGGCCATGGGTCTTTGTTAGGAGCAAAGATTAACATTCTTTTTGCAACATCGTCCATTGTTTGTCCCTCCCACATCTCAACGAATTCTGAAAAATCTTTTGGCATGCCTTCCGGATATTCACCTCCAAAAGAAGCAGATTTTTCAAGTGGATGTGCCGCATCATCAGTAAACATAACAATTAAATGTCTTCTTTTATCCCCTTCTCTTGTCCAATCAGATTTCATTGCTGCAGCTAGAGCTTCTAAGGATGACTCAGGAAGATCACCGCCACCTGATGCAGTTACAGAGTCTAACCAATCGCGAAATGTTTCCTTTTCATTCGGTAATTCGACGAAATCTGTTTCCATTAGCGCTTCGTCTAAACCGTCATGGTAAATGTCCCTGAAAAAAATTAACTTCATTCGAAGCTTATCAACATTCTTCTCCTTCTCAGCCAACGCTGCCTTTAATCTTTCATCGAAATTTAAAGCATTTTCTTTAACCATATTTATTACTGGCTGCATACTTAGAGTTGCATCAATGCACATTGTAATATCAACATGATAACTTATTTGGCTCATAATTTTATGCTAAGGGTTTTAAACAAATAATGCAATTAGTTTTATCACCTGTATTCTCGGTCTCGCAATAACTACAAACTTTTGTCTTAATTTCTGAAATATCTTCAATTTTTATAATTTTACTTTGTTTAGTTTTTATACTTTGCTTTTTCCGAGAATCTTGATCAGACTTTTCTCTTATAATTGAAGGAGCTTTTAATTCATCACTATCATCAAACTTACTTTTTTTCGTTGTAACAGTATTTGTTTTATTATCTTTAACGATTGAAGATTTTTTAAGTTTTGTGGCTTTGCCCCACTCCTTTGATAAATCTTCTCTTGTTTTAGTGCTATCAGATGCAGTTAATTTTGATTTTATACTAAAATTATCGTTCAATTTATTTGATGCTATTTCATTAGTTTCTAAATTAGCTGAACTTGTGTATGGGGTATCTCTTCTATTAAGATAAAGTACTGCAAAAAAAATAGATCCTAAAACAGCGAATATGATTAAAATTGCAGCTTGATTGGGGCTTGCTGATGAGTTTTGTACTATATCGGAAATTTTACTATTCGAAATTCTTCCCGTTAAACTATTACAAACATCAATACTTAAATTTCTCTTATTAGCTTCATATCGATACTCATTGAACTTGGATTCATATGACTCCCAATTACCATTTAGTGTAGTTGCTCTTTGACAAATTGTAAGAGTATCCACCCTCGTGTGTGGATATTTTTTTAAATATTCTCTCTCTATTTTTTTGACTTCGTAAGTTTTGATATTTACTTGATTTCGAGTGTCGCTTGCCCTATCAAATGTCTGCTTTGCTTTTTTCTTATCACTGAGATTTAATATGCCAAGTTTTTTCCAATTATTGTTTCTGTAACAGAAATCATCAAAATTATTTTGCGAGTCATATACTCGCATGCAATGTCCACTACTGTCTAAAAGTTGATCATTTGAGTATCTTGCATATATTTTTTCCCCATTTGCTTCTTCAACTCCATACCCAGATTTCTTACCCTTATAAAACCTACCCATAAAAGTATAATTTTTATCAATATCAATAAGTTTCGCTAACCCAGTAAATTCTCCGTTCAGTAATTCACCGAAATATTTTAGGCCATCGACGCTATAAAAAATTCCTAGGCCATTTGGCAGCCCTTCCTTGCTTTCACCAATAAATATATCTCCTTCATTTGGCTGGTCATAAATACTAATAACCTCAGGGAGAGCATAATTATTGTAAAATAAAAAAATTAATAAAATTGTACTTACTTTAAAATATCTCATTTTTTCTTAGTAATAATTTTTATATTATCTTTCTCTTTCTTTTTTTTTATTATCTTGAGATTATCTTTTCTAACGTCATTAGTTTTAGTCTTTGCTCTAAAACTAATAGTTTCTTCGTCTTCTGTAGTTATTGTTTCATTTTCGTCAAACGCTCTAAAGCTTGTCATTGCAGCAATTACGCCACCGGCTATAGCTAATGCGCTGAGATAAGTACTGGTACCCGCTCCAATATTATAAATTATATGTATGACCGTTCCTATTATTAGACCACGTAAAACGTAATTAAAATTTTTACCAATCACAAAATGTTGGTAGGAGTAAATAGCAATTATCCCACCGGTTAAGAAGTGCATTGGAGAAGGCATCACTACTCTAACAAGTGCTAATAAACCAGGCAAGATTTCAGAATCAATAATATAAAAATAATTTTCTACTACAGCGAACGAAAGACAACATGTTGCACCAAGGAAAAAGGCTTTCTTTAAGTCTAGGCTGTCTTTAAATGTGGGAATAAATATAAGAAGCATAATAAATTTAAATAGCTCCTCATTAAATGCCGCTAATGACAATGCTGAGATTCCATCATCGTAAGTATAAATTATGCCATTAACCTCTCCCGCAAAAAAACTTAAGAAAAATGTTACTATAAACATCATCCAAGTTATGCCTGGACTGATAGATAAGTCAGGTCTACTTGATATATACCAGACAATGCCTATTAGTGGTATTGAGTATAAGAAGGCAATAATGTAAGGATCCTGCATAAATTAATAATAACAAACAAATTACTTTTTAATTCAAATTCAATTTATTTACCCTAAAGCTTTTTAATTTAAATTCACCTGTTTTACTAAAATTCAAATTTCTAAAAAAAAACAGCAGTTTACATGATTATCGATATCCCTGGATTAAATTAGGTTGCCACATTATTGCTACATTGAAAAATTTACAAAATGGGCTTGGTAAGTTATTGATAAGACTCACAAATATTTAGCCCCTATCGCTTAATAGTAAAGCAGGTCATTGGTAATGATCAGCCGCTGGAGCGTAACCAGCTAGGGGCACCACTAAAATCCACTTTCTCTGATTAATGTTGATGAAACCAAATTAAATAGATTTTGAAAAATATTATAGTTTTCTGTCTGAATTTTTACTTTACCTGCTGTTTGCCATTGAACAGTCTCAACTTTTGTACTTGTAGAAAAATTAAGCTGGTATAAGGCTTCTTCTGGTCGATAAATAACTTTGCCATCTCCCTTCACCTCACGTGATGCAATTGATCCACCAAAATTAGATGCTAATGATAAGTAAGGAAGTTCTTCTGTCGATGTATTATTTTGTGAAACCAAGACAACCTCTGCTTCACGAAATTCATTATTTTTTGGCACAAAATAACCACTAGTATTATCTTCAAGTTTATACAAATCATTTTCGCTTATGAATGCGACAACTTTTGTATCATTGAATTGAACAATAGAAAATAATTTTTCTTTTATATTCACCCACTGTCCATTATTTAAATACTTAAGGTCTTTTATTACCCCACTCATTGGTGCATAAATTGATAGATTTTCATTTTCCTCTTTAAGACTTTTAAGAATTTCAAATTCTACTTTTAATTGGTTTTCTAATACCATGAGGTTACTCATATCAGCCTCTGATCCAATTCGACGATCCAGTTTTTTCTGTATCATCTTTACACGCTCAATTGCCTTATCAACTTTATTTGATAAGGACGGACTCATCATTGTAATTAATAAATCGCCTTTTTCGACTTGTTGATCTGATATAACAAAAATTTCTTTTATCTCAGAGTCTTCTGTTGGATAGATATCGACCACTTCACCTCGATCAATAACCGCTGGAAGACTGAGTGAACTTCGCCATGGTACTAACATTGCAGTCAAAAAAACTGAAAAAATGAAAATTGATCTTAGAGAAGTCCAATTAAAACGCATGTACCTTCTAAGTCCCCACCACTGTTTAATTTCTCTCCAAATTGGCAGTAAAATGAACCAAACAATCTCAACAATGAATAGAATGATGCCAAGAATTTTAAATGTTAAATAATAAACCAATAAGGCAATTCCAATAAAAATGAAGAAGCGATATATCCATGTCATCCATGCGTAAATGATAAAAGTCCACCGTCTTTGACTCATGAGTTGTTCCGGTGGTTGGAATTTAAATCCAAAGATCCATTCTCTTATCTGCCATCGACCTAAAGCAAAAGAGCGCGGTTGGAGATTTTCAGCTTTAAGAAAATCTGATAGCACATAGTATCCATCAAATCGCATAAACGGGCTGATATTAATAAGAAGTGATGATATCCAGCTTGAAGTTGCAATAAAAAATGAAGCGCTTTTGATAACACCTTCAGGACTTACAGCCCAAACAAATGTAGCAAGAAGGGCAAGATGCAATTCAGTCAACATGCCCGCAAAATTAATCAGTAAGCGTTTTCTATGATCAGTTAATTTATAAGCATCGGTTGTATCTGTATACAAGAAGGGGAAAAAAACCAGCATTGCAAGACCAATTGAAGAAACTTTGCATTTATAATAAGTGGCAACATATGCGTGCCCAAGTTCGTGCAAGGCTTTTACAAAAACAATCGTTATACCAAATAAAATCAATCCATTAACATTAAAGAAATAAGAAAATGTTGTTAAAAATGTTTCATAGTTTTGGATTGTTAAAAAAATACCAATAATCCCGAGAATATAAATTATAAGTCTGCTGGTTTGCGATCCAAGAAACAATGCAAAAGGTAAACTGTTTTCAAGACCATTTCCTGGTTTGAATAAAGGAATTTTAAAGAACAAATAATTATGAATAATTTTTAACAGCCAATGCTTGTTAAGTTTCTCTTTTTGAACAACTAAAGATTTAACTTCATCACCTGTTTTTTTAATAGTTAAATTATTGAGGTTTAGAAAGCTAATAAATTCTTCAATTTCTTCTTGTGTAATAGACAAATTACTTTTTTTTATTTTTTCAATAAATTCTGTCGTCTCAATTCCACTTGACCAATTCTTAAGGAGATCAAATGCTTTTTTGTTTATTGAAAAGTATTTATTTCTTAATGAGTCATAAAGAAGCCACGATGCTGATCCGTCTTCTTTCTTTGGTCCCTCACTGAGTTTCAAATCTTGTCGGATAGACGGTACAATCATTTATATTCCTAAAAACTGTCTGCTGATATTGATTGGAACTCTGAAGATATAATAAAAAAGAGATGTCCGATCTCCGAAAATTTTTGCTGATCCTCGTAATCCAATACGCGGCGGCTCAATATTATCCTCGAGGCTAGCGTGTATTTTATAAGCTAAAATATTCTCAGCTGTTAATTCAGGTTTGTAAGAAGTTCTTAATATTTTTCCTTCAATTGAGCTTAGTGGACTGCTGTCTAAAAAAACCTTAACTCTTGCTGATTTTTCAATAAAAAGTGAGTCTTTTGTCGGTAGGTAGATTAAAAACTCAATATCATTTGAATTGGCAATTGTTAATATCTTTTCACCTATATTTACAGGACGACCTTGCCAATCAATAAAATCTTCAACAACAGCAACTCCCGAAACCTCAGCTTTGATAACGGAATATTTTAATTGTTCCTCGGCATAAGCAACTTGCTTTTTCTTCAATGCAACTTCAGTTGATAGTTCAACGAGCTTTGCTTTTGCCTCATCATTTGTAAATGAGGATTGTTTAGCCCTGAGTAATTCTGCTTCAGCGACTTCTAATTCTTGTAAGTTTATTTCGTATTGAGATTTAAAATTGAGATCGTCTAATTTTACAAGTTCCATACCAATATCAACAGCATCATTTGTGTTAACTAATACTTTTTTCACTACACCATTCACTGGCGATGTAACAACTGACGGATTTTTAGCAATAACTTCAACCGGCGCAACAGCGGAAATATTAATTGGCATAAACATTGCAAATGCGATTGCTGATAATATTAGCCATTTTAGCCAACCTGAGAAAATTCTACCAAAAAAGGATAAAATCGATCCTCTAGATAAAAATGAGTCCAATGCATGGCTGAATGTTTCAGCAATGTGCTGCAGCAGTTCTTTTTCTGTATTTGAAACTTTAGCAGATCGTACAATTACTAGAGAACCTAAATCACCCTTTGTTCTTGAAATTAATGGAACAACCATTAACTCGTTTGGAAAATTTTCAGGTAAGTCTAAATTTGAACCATTTTCTCTTAAATCACTAATTGAAACTTCTGAAAAGACTCCCGTTTCAACCTTCTTTTTATTTATTAATCTTTCAACAAACGTAACCGTCGGCGCTGTTCTATCAACAACTGAAATATCCGAGATCGTTTGGACTATCTGTCTACCAGTAGCAGATTTTGTTAAAAAAAATAAAAAATTATAATCAACAACACTTCTTAATTCATTTGCACAAACAAATCCGAGTTCGGATAAGTTTTCTGCTGTCCGAAATTTTTTCTCAAGAGTAATTAATCTTGCTATTTTTATTGAAGTATTATCATTCAAAACGTTGCTGTCCCACTCATGCCTGGCAGTAATGTATCATAATTTTCATCAAATTTTGCAGTAATGTCGATGGTTTGGCTGACGGGATCAATATCAACGCCGATAGTATGAATTTTGGCACTATATGTTTGCTCATTTTCATCAATGCTGATTTTCATTGGATAACCCTCATCAATCCAAGCCAGCCATTTGCTTGAAACAATCAATTTGGCCTCAAGAATGCCAGAACCAATGATTTCGACCAATGGCTGCTGCCTTTCAATACTCTCAAACTCATTAACAAAAACTTTGGATACTTTGCCATCGTAAGGGGCTTTAATTATGCATCGATCTGTATTGAGTTTAGCAATCTGTAATTCAGCTTTTGCACGCTTTACATCGATTTCTGATAACTGAACCTCATATTCACCAATGGATCTCATTAATGCAAGGTCTTGATTGCTCTTTAGGGTTACTCTTGCGCTCTCTAATTGCGCTTCAACAACTTTTCTTTGCTCTTCATAAAATGAACAATCAAATTTAATTAAAATATCAGACTCTTTAAATTTAGATCCTTCATCAATTGGAATTGATTCAACTTTTGCAGCAAGTTCACTTGAGAGTGTTGCCTCTTCGGTTGCAGTTACCAAAACGCGTGTCGAATACTCTTCTGCTGACAAATTATAAGGCAGTAATATGCAGCACGCTGTTACCGCAAATGTTACAATTTTGTTCATAAAGGTATTTATTAACTTACTAGAGATACAATCTTTTCGCCATAGCTATCTGCTGCTTTAGCATGAAGCTTTAATTGTTCATCAAGTGGAATGAAGGAAATTTCGTCATTTGTTTCTGGATTTTCACTATCGGACTCAGTTTCTGTTATTTCATTTAGATCAATCTCAACTTCAATAACTCTTTCTTTTCCATCTTCATCCTCAGCAATAATTTTTAGTTCAAGAACTTGTAGGCTTTCTGTTAAGAATGCAGGAGCTGCGGAACCAGTTCGACCTTTTGAGGGATCAGCTGCAATTTTTCCAGTCTCTGGATCAATTGTAATCCAATCTGGAAGAGCTCCACCACCTTTTAACTCAGCTTTATACATTTTCACATTTGACTGATTATCATCTATTACATCTATTGTGTATTGGCCTGCATCCAGTTGAAGACCACTTAACTTCATTGTGCCATCAAAGTCTGTCTGAGCATTTAAATTGTTATTTGCAGTATTGTTAGATGAATTGTTGATCTCTCTGATTAAGTTTACATTTGCATCATTATCGACAACAACCCTTGCCTGATCAACAGCTCCCCTTGCGAAATCTTGGTCGCCTTTAATTTTAGCTTTATCTAAAACAATATTAATATCTCTGGTATTTCCGTCCTTATCAAGAGCAACTAATTGAACTTCAACTGCTTCAACACCTTCAGGCATGTCTGCAGTTGTTTCGCCTGTTTCAGGGTTTACTTTAATCCATTCTGGTAAGGCTTCACCGTTTGAGAGCTGGCCTGAATACAGCTCAACATTTTTTTGATTATCGTCATTTAACTTGACGCCAACTTTTAGATCTGACTCTGTATCTCCAGATACTTCATTAGCAACAGCATCCATCAATCTCAATCCACCATTAAACTTTAACGGTTTTGATAGAGATGCAGTATCAGCTATTGAGACTGTATCAAGCGTAAAGCCATCATCACCGTCAAATGAAGAACCTTCACTAATTGTTTCTTGAATGGCTGCCAAGTAATCTTTCTTTGGTTTAATTATTACTGGGTCAAAGTTTTGTGGAGCTTCTTCAACTATTTCTTTTTCACCTATATACCCTGGTGCAGGTCGCACTGTAATTGTGAACGTAAAATCAGCATAAAGTCCTGCCCCGTCAATTGCTCTAATTGTTATAGTGTAAGTTCCAGGCTCGCTAAGACTTCCTGTCAACTTATTCTGCTTTAGTCTAAGACCGTCTGGAAGACTTGTTTCTGCCTCAGTTTCCTCATCAATTATTTTATATTCAGTAATATCAAATGCACCTCTATCAGGATCATCAAAAATTTGCTTATGTCTGATATTGATTGTTTGGCCCGTGAAGACAATGGGATCATCTATAGGGTATAAGACTTCAGGTGGATCGTTTTTACCCGTGACAGTAATTGCAATTTCAGCTGCAACTGAAGTGTCCGTGTCATTAGCTGTATATGTAAAGTATTCTGTAGCTGTTTCACCAGGATTTAATGCTTTAGCGTTATCGGCGCTATAGCTATAGCTACCATCAGCGTTCATCGTTAAACTACCATAACTTCCAGGTAAGGCTGTACCAATGGTACCTGATGTCCCAGTTTTATTTTCACGGCCAGTTCTAATTGTATCGACAGTTAAAGTATCTCCGTCAGGGTCGGTATCATTTTTAAGCACTCCTTCAGTAGCATCTTTTTCTGTTTGTGCACCTGCACCGATTTCTAAAGTATCATCAACAGGTTCTGGTGGGTCACTGATACCTTCAACTGTGAATGCAATTACCCCAGTATCTGTTCTTTCGCCATCAGTAACTGTGTAGTTGAAATAATCAATAGCACTATCGCCTCTTTTAAGAACATTAGCTGCATCCTGATCCGCAGCATATGTATAACTTCCATCAGCATTTAGGGTTAAAGTACCATAAGTCCCCTTCAGAGTAGTGCCAACTTTAGCGGGGCCTCCTTTACCTCCACCCTCAACTTGACCAGTTCGAACTGCAGAAATGGTTAGAGTCTCTCCATCAGCGTCAGTATCATCTGCGTTAATTGCAAGCGTTGAATCTTTATCACGGGTGATTGATGAATCACGTTTAACAGTATCTGTGTCATCTACAGCCACTGGATCGTTATCATTGATACCTGTAACAGTAAATGAAAGTTCAGCAGCGGAAGTGTCATTTCCATCACTAACTGTATAGGTGAATGTGTCTGTACCTGTTTGACCTGTGACCAATTGATCTGATTTCTCTTGATCCGCGACGTAGGTATATGAACCATCTGCATTAACTGTCAGTGTTCCAAATTCTCCAGTTAGCGCCACACCTACTGTCCCATCATTTCCAGTTCCATCTTTTGGACCAGTTCTTATGTCTGTAATTGTAAGACTTCCGCTTACATCATCTGTATCAACATCGGTATCATCATGATCCAGTTCTTGATCGTCACTAATTAATCTTGTAACTGTACCGTCCTCATCGACACTATCTGTATCATCAACTGCTACAATTGTATCATTCACTCCAGTTATGGTAAATGTAAGAGTAGCAGTACTTGAATTAACGCCATTGTCATCTTTTACCGTGTAGGTGAAGACTTCAGTGACAACATCATCTTTATCCAAAGCTTCTGCAGCGGCTGTATTCGGTGTATACGAATAACTACCATTAGCGTTAATAGTTAAAGTACCATAAGTTCCTAAGACTCCTTGACCTGCAGTACCTGTATTGCTGGTATCATTTGATGAAATATTAGTTACAATCTGATTCTCAGTATCTCCACCTGAATCGTTTGTTAATACGCCATTTGCTTCATTTTTTTCAAGTAAAACATTCTCATTTACTGAAGCGGTGTCAGCTGAGCCGACAGGTCCCTTACCGGTTACCGTAATAGTCAAAGTTGCAGTGGCAGTAGCGCCCTCGTTATCTGTAACCGTGTATGTAAATACGTCATTTGCTGTAGCGTTGTGTGCCAATTGGTCTGCGGCAGCTTTATTAGCAGTATAAGAATAACTACCATCAGAATTAAGGGTCAGAGTACCATAAGTTCCATCTGTTGATCCACCAACTGAGCCTGCTGATGCGCCGGTAATTGCTGTCACAGTCATACTTGAACCCGTATCAACATCACTATCGTTTGAGAGTACTCCTGTTCCAGCAGTTTTTGATGCTGTAGCATCTTCGTCAACGGCATTCGCATCATTGCTTGCGCTTGGGGCATCATTTATTCCTAAAATAGTAAAGGTTATGGTAGCAGTATCCGTTCCACCATTGTCATCATCGACTGTGTAAGTGAAAACATCAGTTGCAGTAGCATCTTTTGCTATCGAGTTTGCATTATTTGCATTGTAAGTATAACTACCGTCGCTTTGGATAGTTAATGTTCCATATGTGCCGGTTGCACCTCCAGCTCCAACTGATCCTCCCGAGATATCTGAAACAGTAAGTGTGTGTCCATCAGCGTCGGTATCGTTATTTAGTACGTCCCCCGTATTATCTCCACTTTCATTATTATTATTACTGTCTGATCCAGTTACACCAGTAGAACCATTCGTAACAGTCAATGTTTGACCTGCTAAGATGTATCCTGTTCCAGCATTGCCATCAGCATCTGCAACAGGTGGGTTGTTGTTTGAACCAGTAATTTGTATTGTAAGAGTTGCGGTGTCTGTATCACCTCCATCGTGATCTCTTACTGTATAAGTAAAGACATCAGTTGTTGTAGCAAGATTTGCTAAATTTGTAGATCCACTTTGATCCGCTACATAAGTATAAGAACCATTTGCATCGACTGTTAATCTACCCTTTGATGTCGTAATTTCTTGACCAGGGTTATAATCATCAGAACCATGTCTGATATTGGTAATAGTAAAGCTACCTGATACATCATCACCATCAGGGTCAGTATCGTCGTGATCGAGTTCTTGTGTATCACTTTCACTTCGATTAATTGTCGATCCAGCAGTAACAGCATCAGTATCCGCAACTGCGGTAATAGGATCATTTGCTCCAGTTACTGTTATTGTTAATGTCGCAGTACTTGAGTTTTTGTTATCATCATCCTTTACCGTGTATGTGAAAACATCATCAACTGTTTCACCTGGATCAAGAGCATCGTTAGTTGCCGCATAAGAATAAGTACCATCTTCATTCATTGAAAGTGTTCCATGAGTACCGGTTGTGTCACCGCCAACTGTTCCTGCTGATGCGCCAGTTATTGCTGTTACAGCAAGACTTTCTTGGTCAAATGATGCGTTATCATCATCGTTTGCGAGTACTCCATTTGTGGCAGCATTATTGTTGGTTACTGTTGCATTTTCAGTAACAGACGCTGTGTCCGCTACACCTTGGGGGCCAATACCTTTTATTGTAATTGTAAGAGAACCGTTACTCGTTGCACCAGCTCCATCACTTACAGTATATGTAAAGACATCAGTTTGAACTGCACCTGCTGCAAGTCCATCCGCGCCACTCTGATCTGCAACATATGTATATCTACCATTTGAGTGTAAAGTGAGCGTACCATAGGTCCCAGTAACACCTGATCCTAAAGATCCACCTTGTATTGCAGAAACAACAAGAGTTGCACCAGCATCTGCGTCAGTGTCATTGAGCAATACATCACCTGTGGTATCGCCACTTTCATTATTATTGTTGCTATCAGTTCCTGTGACAGCGGCGCCACCATCTGATACAGTTAATGTTCCATCCTCATTGATATAACCTGTATCATTGACAGCAACCGGATTATCGTCAACACCTGTTACCGTAATCGTTAAAGTTGCAGTACTTGAATTTTTATCATCATCATCTTTGACTGTATAAGTAAAAATATCTGTGACTTCGTCACCTGCATCCAGTGCTTCAGCTGCTGCTGTGTTTGCGGTATAGGTATAAGTACCATCAGCTGCAACAGTCAGAGTACCATATGTACCAAGAACTCCTTGGGTTGCGCTGCCGCTGTTTCCTGTGGAGTTGGAACTTACATTCGTAACAGCTAAACTCTCGCTATCAAAATTTGCATTGTCGTCGTCATTAGCTAGAACACCGGTTGAAGATGCATTGTTTGCATTTATTGAAGCATTTTCGTTTACTGAGGCTGTATCAGCTACTGCTTCAGGCCCAACACCTGTAACTGTGATGACTAAATTTACCGTACTCGTTGCGGTACCGTCACTAACAGTATAAGCAAATGTATCTGTTGCGCTCACTCCAGCAGCAAGTCCATCTGCACCACTTTGATTGGCTATATAAGTATATGAACCATCTGCATCTAAATTTAATGTACCGTAAGTGCCTGTAACATTTGAATCAACATTACTAGACTGTCCTTGAACAGCAGATACTGTTAAGCTTGAACTAGCGTCGGCATCAGTATCGTTTGCTAAGACACCACTTCCTGCACTGACTGTGAGCTGTTTATCTTCATTGACAGATCCCGCATCAGCTGTTCCAACAGGAGCATCATTCACTCCTTTAACAGTAATCGTAATCGTTGCATTATCATTAGTGGTTCCATCATTTGTTGTATAAGTAAATGAGTCAGTAACGATATCTCCTGCATCTAGAGCTTCAGCATTATTAGCATTATAACTGTATGATCCATTTGAATATAAAGTCAGCTGTCCATAAGTCCCTGATACAGCCGATCCAAGAGATCCTCCAGTGATAGCACTTACATATAAACTTGCTACACCTCCGGTGTCATTGAGCAACACATCCCCTGTATGCTCGCCTGATGTATCAGGTGTGCTATCATTTGCACTTGCACCATTAGAGACACTTAATATTGAGCCTTCATTGATATAACCAGAGTCATTGTTTGCATCCACGGGATCATCTTGTGCAGCTCTGGTAACCACACGAATGAAGTCACCTTTTTCTCCGTTATCAGCTGATAATGTTATTCGTTTATTAGAATTTGAAACGGCCCAACCATCACTGCCTGATGTCAAACTTCCAGGCGCACCACCAGAATATTCAAAATCCCTTTTACCAACTTTCTGAGCACCACTTGAAGGATAAGCAGAACTTCCCTTATCCGTATAACCTGACATAAAAATGGTGTTATCAGGTATCGTGAACACACCTAAAATTTCGTAAGTAAAGTCAACTATACCTCGGTCACTCGATCCTCGTCGATTGATTTCATCGTTCAGATAGACCATGTACACGTTTACCGGGCCATCTGTATCTGGATCCCAACTGTTTACAGCCACTCCAACATCAAAGGTCAGTGTGCTACCAGTAGTCACATTAGCTTTTTCCTGTGTGATGATCCATCGATCGCTGCTGTCTTGTTGTCCATTTTTATTGCCTGAGAAATTTCCTCCACCTGCTTTTAAATTTGTCGCTCCGTGTATTTCAACAGCATTTTGAACAGCAGTCACATCATTGCTCAGAGAATGTTTATAATTGATAACCCTTATATTTTGAGTTTCTACAATGCCAACATGTTTCTCTAAATCCCAATCTCCACCTTGACCAGTAATATCATCAGATGCTGCAATATCCGCCTGGGTTATATCAGCGAGTTGTTTAATGAAGACCTCTCCATTTAGATCAGCTGCAACATTACAACCATAAAATAAAATATCACCTTGCTTAGTTAAACTTAAACCAATAGTTTTTAACGTATCTCTGTAAGTATCAAGTGTATCACTGTTTAAAACAGCCGTTCCAAATGCTATCTGCCCAACACTTCCGTGACCGATGATGTGCAACGCATCAATATCTGACTTGCTAGATAAAATATTTTCAATTTCAGCAAAACCGTCCTGCTCACTTTGAATGACATATACTTCAGTATTGTTATCAAAACTTTCAATTAAAACTTCAATGTCATCAACTGCGCTGTCAATGAATACAAACTGTTTGGTTCTTGCATTCTGATTTGTACTTTCACGATTAACGAACGGAAGTTTTGTATCTTGATCAGTTTTGAAATTATTTTCCTTTGATTTTTTATCTAAATCAGTCTTATTCAAGTTCGATAAATCATCGATTGTGTCGATTGCAGTTACAACTGCAGCTCCATCGAGCATCATGCGAGGTTCAAGTGCCTGAATTAGTTTTTTGGTCATGTTAATTTATATAAATAAAATTTAGTAATTTATTGATAAATATACCTTTTCTATATACAGCAGTAATGCTACCAAATGTAGCAAGATCGAAAAAAAAACCCAAAATGGGCGGTTATATATACTCTCAAATTATTAAAGTTTGGTATTACTTGCGCCAGATACATTAAGTCGATTAGAGTGTATCTGGTTTTTTTAAAAAAACAGTCAAATGGTATACTCTATAAAAAAATTATTTATACTTTTCATATGTTTGGTACTCGTTGCTTGCGCGCGCGCTCCAAAAGTAATTGATTCAGAGTCATTGAGCATTTCAATTGCTGAAGAGATTGCTGAACTTGAAATTGATTCATCTTTAAAAAATATTGATTTACACACTGCAATTGCAATTGCTGTTAGAAACAATCGTGATCTAAGAATAAGTGTTATGGAGTCTGCACTAGCAAACAGTCAAAGAGATTTACAAAAATTTGATATGTTACCAGACATTGCTCTCAATGCTGGTTACTCAGAATTTACTGAATTACAACCATCAACCAGTATGACTGTTAATTATGATACAGACACTGAGCCTGCTTTAGATGGAACTGAATCTTATACAATTTCTAGAGGCAAAGGACAGGAAACTCGAGGAATTGAATTTACATGGAATGCCCTTGACTTTGGTCTTTCATATATTAGAGCAGGACAACAGGCTGATAGATATTTAATTGCTAAAGAACTTGAGAGAAAAGCAGTTCAGAACATTACTAGAGATGTGATTAGATCTTACTGGAAAGCACAGGCCTCTGAAAATCTACTAAAAAAGCTTAATCCGCTTTTAAAAAGAGTAGAAGATGCACTAGCAGACTCTCAATACATTGAAGAGTTATTGATATCAGCTCCAATGGACTCATTGCTTTATCAAAAAGAATTACTTGATGTTCAGCGAACACTGCAAACGCAGCAAAGGGCTCTCATAAATTCGAAGAACGAATTAAAAACACTAATGGGGCTTTTACCAGGTCAGGATTTCACACTTGCTAGTAATGATACATACCTAACGAACCTTAAGCTGGATATTCAAACCATGGAAGAAGTTGCTCTTATTTCAAGACCCGAGCTGATGGAAAGTCGTTATCAGAAGAGAATATCAAGCAAAGACACACGTGCTGCGATGTTGGCTCTCATTCCAAGTTTAAAATTTAATGCAGCATATGGCTATACTGACAATGACTACTTACTAAATCAAGATACCACAGAATACGGCGCATCAATTGGTGGAAATCTTTTTGATATTTTTTCAATTGGGGCTACTAGGAAAGCTTCTAAAGCTAACCAAGAACTTATTGCCGAAAGGCATCTTGCAATAGCTATGACAGTGCTTTCTCAAGTGCATCTATCAAACATAAATTACGATCTCGCCATTGAAGAATACGACACAGCACAAAGATATTTAGATGTAGCTCGAAGAATAAGTAAACAAGTTCAAAATGCCCAAAAAGTCTCTCGATTTGGAGAGCTTGAAGTTATTCGAGAAGAGGCAAGTCTTTTAGTTGCAGAATTAAGGAAAGATCTAGCCTTCTCTGAGATGCAGCATAGTATTGGACAAATTTACGCGTCTATTGGTAAAGATATTTTACCTGAAGATCATCAAAACTTGTCGATTGAGGATTTAAGCAGCAGCATAAAAGCCAATTTAGCAGAATGGGGAATGACTTATCAGGCAAATATTAATATTCCATTAGATGATCAAAACCCACAACTTCTAATTATCACTGATCCAATTAATACAAAGCAATCGAGTAATAAATTTAAAATTTCTAAAGACACATTTGATATTACTGGTCCAGGCAAAGTAAGATATTCAGTTACTCAACAAGACGGCAGTGATCTACCTCGATGGCTTGCATTTTTAACTTCAGACTTATCTATAGTTGGTAATCCACCTGAGGATGTTTCAGGTATCAAGCTTAAAATCTCTGTTGCAAATGCTTTAGTATCAACAGAAGATGATTTCATACTTCAATTTGTTGACGAGGAAACATTCCTTACAAATGAAGGTGTGAAAGCAAGAGAAGAACTTGCACGTATGTCTAAATTAAGTAAGGAAGATGAGCCATTGTCAATTGAGCAAGTTGAAGAAAATGCTACTGAGGAAGTTGAAGATACTGCTGTTGAGAAATTTGTGATTGAAGAAACAGTAAAAGTTGAGGAAACCGATACTAACTCAATGGAAACGCAATACGAGTTTACTAATGTTTCAGCTGAGGATTTGAATAATCTATTGGACTCTGTTGACCAATTACTTGGAAATTCTATTGATGAACTAAATGGTGAAGAGAGTTCACTAGAATTTAATAATGAAATCTTTGATGAAAGTACTGATGTGAATACTCAAGAAGAAGTAATGACTGAAAACACAATAATTCCTGAAGTAATTGAGGATGACACTATATTACCGACAAAAAAAATAATACAAGAAAACGAACAGTTGCTAGCAGCTAATGAACAATTGCAAGCAAATAATGAACAACTTTCAACTGAAGCTGCTAAGGCAAAAGAAGAATTAGCTCAAATAATAGAGGAAAATAAACAAAAAGAGCTAGCAGAAAAAAAAGCTCAAGAAGAACTTGAAGAAAAGTTAGCCAAAGAAGCTGAAGAGGCGTTACAGAATTTAAGTGAACTTGTGGATACAGGCACTGATAATGAAACTTCATCTTTCAGTGCTCAAGCGAGTGAAGCAACAACTGTCGAGAATAACAATCTCTCCGAAAGTTCATCTAGTGCTGAGTATGCATATATTAAAATCGGTTCATATACACGAGGAAATTCGGCAAATAGCTTAATGAATTACATATACGATTTGATGGGCTTTGATACCCGTTTCCTAAAATACGACATTAACGTTGAAAAATTTGACAAAAATGACTTCTCAGTAGTTATTGGACCTGTTCCAATGAATGAAGCCAAATCGATGTTGGATGAACTTGATACTCAACTAAGTTCGGAGAATAGTTCAATTGTCGATGCTGAGCTAACGTGCAATGAAGAAATCATTCTGATGTGCTCGATTTAATTCGTTAAATCCTCGTAAATATTGAAATAAAAATTCATCATTTCAGTGAAAGTCGACTCTTTATATTTTAAAAATATATCCACTTCTCCATTGAGTTTTGGATAGTTAACACGATAAATATTTCTGCCTTGTTTCTCTAAATGTTTCAATTCAATTAATTTCTTACTAGACCGTCTTACGGTTTCACGCGGCATTTTTGCTGCCTCAGAAATCGAAGATAGGTTTGTTGGTAGAAGATGACCACTGTCATATAGATCTTCAATAGAATTATATTTTAATATACCGTGTCTATTTTTAAAATATACTGCAGCTGAGAGTATTATGCGATCAGCTGGTAATAGTGATTGATCGCTTCCTTCTAAAGTAAGAATTCTTACCCAAAAGTGATATAAATGCAATCGTACTCTGTTCCATTTAGCCTGAGACAATTTTTTTGTATCGATTGAAGTTAGAGGCTTTAAATTAAAATTGATTTCAAAATGATCTTCTAGATTTACTATAAAATCATTCAGTGAGCGCATGACTGATTTATAGATATTGCTTAGTGAATTGGTAAATATATATGCTTGATAAGCGTTAAAATTTACAAGATATCCATATTTTGAATTCTTAGTTATTAAATCACTTTCTAAAACTGAATTTAAATATCTTCTTATACTTTCTTTTGGAATATTGAAATGGGATGAAAGTGAACTGATAGTAATTTTTTTGTCAATGAATTGATTAAACGATGACTGATAAATTGAATTATTTAGAAAATCTTCTGGATGCATTGCTAAAATTTCATTTCTATGTTCTTTGAATAAATTTTCATCGTGATATGCGTTTGTAAATGAAAAAAGTATTATAAAAGATAAAATAGCAATTACTTCATCTTGCAGTCTTTGATCTTTTGTAATCCAACCTGTTGGACTATCTTTCCAATCTGACGGTTCGTGAATAAATAGATTTTGATGACGAGAAAGTTGAATTAACAATAAAAGTGCAAGTCGTTCATCGTCTAACTTTAAGGTGTGCTCGATGACAGAGTCTCGTATTTTTTTTAAATTGGAGTTCATTGTTACTTATACCCAATATGGGTTTTTTTTACTTAAATATCAATAAACATTTACCTATTGAATAATCATCAATGCTGCGCATAATTCACTTCATGGTAAAAAACCTTGAAAAAATCGCAAAGCAAAAGAAAATCAAATACTTCCTTGTCACATTTGTTGATCTTTTTGGAGTGCAAAGGGCAAAACTCGTACCAACTCGAGCTATTGGAGAAATGCAAAAAACAGGTGCAGGCTTTGGCGGATTTGCAACACATTTAGATCTTTCATTTTCTGAACCTGATATGTTTGCTTTGCCAGACCCAGACAGCCTCATTCAACTACCCTGGCAGCCGGACGTTGGCTGGTTGGCAAGTGACTTAGTTATGAATGATAAATTTATGGACCAATGTCCTCGTGTGATTTTAAAAAACCAAATTAATAATTTAGATAAGTTAAACCTTAAAATGATGACTGGTGTTGAATGCGAATTTTTTATTTTAAATGAAGATGGTACTGAAGTTGCTGATAATCGTGATGATGCTCTAAAACCTTGCTATGACGTTGCTGCTTTAATGAGGCGCTTTGATGTCTTGAGTGAAATTTGTGACTCTATGATTAAATTAGGCTGGAAGCCCTATCAAAATGACCATGAAGATGCAAATGGTCAGTTTGAAATGAATTGGGATTATACTGATTGCCTAACCACAGCAGATCGTCATGTATTCTTCAAATTTATGGTAAAATCTATAGCCGAAAAGCACGGGTTGAGAGCAACATTTATGCCTAAACCATTTACTCAACTAACCGGAAATGGTTGTCATGCACATGTATCTGTGTGGGACAAAGAAAAGAAAAAAAACTTATTTCAGGACTCTTCTGACCAACTAGGTCTATCAAAAATGGGTTATCAATTTATTGGTGGTATTATGAAATCAGTAGACTCTTTTGCTGCATGGCTCAACCCATGTCTTAACAGTTATGAACGATTAAATGCAAAAACAACAAACTCCGGTTCAACTTATTCTCCAACCGCTGTGACGTACTCAGGAAATAACCGGACACATATGATACGAATTCCAGATGAAGGACGATTTGAATTTAGAGCTGCGGATGGTGCTGTTAACCCCTACCTGCTTCAATCAGGAATTATAGCAATGGGTCTCGATGGAATGAAAAACAATCGAAGCCCTGGAAAACGCCTTGATATAAATATGTATACACAGGGTCACAAACTAAAAAGGGTGAAAAAACTACCAAACAGTCTAGAGCAAGCTATAAAAAAATTTAGTAATGACACAATTGTTAAGAAGTCAATCGGCGCAAAAGTTGTTTCGAAGTATGTAAAATTGAAGAAACGTGAGTTAAAGGAATTTAGTCAAATACGTGAAGCAAATAAAGCGAGCTGGATGCGTAAAAATATAATTGATTGTTAAAATTATTTTGTGCCGAGAACAGTAGCTACCAAGTGAATTCTATCTTCTTCTCCACCATTAATAGCTGTGTGATATTTAGTGTTATCAGTTAAATAAATATTTCCATCAGCAGGAATGTGATGGCCTGTATGTTCAATGAACATTCGAGCTCCGTAATTGGTTTTGATTGCAATATGCAGTCTTCTTTCAGGATCTCTATGCCAGCTTAAAGTGGTGCGTGGTGGCATTTTAATTACGCGGCATCTACCTATTTCAAAAAACTCATTTATTTTTTCATATACATACTTGAAGTAAGTATTGTTTAATTTTGGGTTAAAGAGCGTGTACCTTGTTTCATCAATGTATGGCTCTCTCTCCATTTCTTCAAATGAAGAGTCTGGTTTTGTCCAATATTTACCTCTAATGTTGCCTCCAAACCACTCATCAAGCTCTTTTTCATCATAGTTAAGGCAAATAGCATTTGATTTAAGCATGCCTGGTTGTTGTTCAGAATTTTCAAAAGGTCTTATTTTGATTAATTCACTTACAGCTTCATTTAGTTTATCAACATCAAATGAGATGTTCTCAAGTCTTTCGATATATTGGTTAATCGGTGTGTACATATTCTTTTGTTAGTATCCAAAATTAATATAGTATTTTCTAAGATAATTAAAAGATCTACAGAGAATGAACCATGCTTAAATTGTCGCAGTTTTCTAGTCAGAATAGAGGAAATTAAGTAAAAATTGCAATTTATTTGTTTGCATTGGACCCTTGGTAAGAGATAAGTAAGAGTTATAACTCAAAATCTACTTTATGAATTATAGAATCGATAATCTTCAATATTGCAATTGGAATGAAGAGATATTTAAGATTAACAGACAGGCAAAATTAGACGCAGTTCACGTTACAATTGCATATCATGAAGACTATGATGAAGTTCAAAAAAATATTGACGAATGGGACACAAATTTTGAGAAATTCAATAAACTAATTTTTCACGGTAAGTCGTATAAAGACATTGAAAAAGCTAATGAAGAAAATAAGACTGCTGTTTTCTTTGGATTTCAAAACTGTTCACCTATAGAGGATGATATAAATTTGGTTGAAGCTGTTCACAAAATGGGAACAGTATTTATGCAATTAACTTACAATAATCAGTCTTTACTGGCTACAGGATGCTACGAAGAAAATGACAGTGGTGTTACTAGAATGGGAAAAGAAGTTATTAAAGAAATGAATCGTGTTGGAATCATAGTTGACATGTCACACTCAGCAGAAAAATCTACTTTGGATGCAATTGAAATTTCTAATAAGCCAATCGCCATAACACATGCCAACCCTTCTTTCTGGCATGAGGCAAAAAGAAATAAATCTGAAACATTACTCAGAGAATTGGGCCAATCAAATGGAATGATTGGACTGTCACTTTATCCCCATCATCTGGCGAACGGCACGAATTGCACTCTTGAGAGTTTTTGTGAAATGGTTGCCCGAACTGCAGATATTATGGGAGCAGAACACATTGGTATTGGATCTGATTTATGCTTAAACCAACCTGACTCAGTGGTAGATTGGATGCGAAACGGAACTTGGACTAAGACAAAAGATTATGGTGAAGGCTCAAAAGATAATGCAGCTTTTCCAAAACAGCCAGAATGGTTCAAAAATGCAACTGGCTTTGAAAATATTAAGAATGGATTAAAAATTGTGGGGTTTAATAAAGATGAGATAAACGGCATCTTAGGTAATAATTGGTTTAATTTTTATAAAAACTATATTGGTTAACATATGAGAAAAAAAGTTCAGCACAGAGATCCAAACCAAATCATGAAGCTCAGTCGATTAGGTTGTTTTCATCAATCTAAGCTATCATTTTTAAGAAGTTTTATAAGAGAGTTTAAGGATTGGGAGTTTAAAAGCGAGATCTTTGAGCTTGATAAAGATGGTTATGGAACTGCTGTATATTCTGTTTCAAATAAGGAGCGCACATACTCTCTTGTATGCTTTGCGAACAAATTAGATGACACTGAAAGATCTGATCGAGTGATAGCCACTAAATGGGATGCAGCATTCGTAATTCATGATGGACTACCAAGCAGAGATGATATTGAAAGACTTCGCGAAAATGTCCCAAAACAAGAAGTGGGAAGATGTTCATTTAAGGAACTCGCTTTATCGAGAGCAAATCGGTCTGTTAGAGTTTTTAACCATGTAATTGATAGCCTATCAAATGGAATGCAGCCTGACAAAAAACTACTTACTGAAGTTGGCTACCTTTATAGAACCACTGCCGTTTATGGATCAGGTAAATTTGGATTAGCAGATCGATATAGAATTAAAGATCGCCCTGAAATAAACGGTCCATTTAGAATTGAAATGATGCTTGTTTATCTGGTTCGTCAGTTTACTTTTGATCAAGTCAATCACATTGCTCATAAAAAGAGTCCAAATAAATCTGTTAAACTAGATCTTGAATTATCCAGACAACTTGGAATTGGAAATTCAACTGGTCTTGGTATGGCTCCCTTTATTATCAATCATCCAGCTCTACTACACCAATGGATAT
>CABYLU010000014.1 GCA_902519835.1 uncultured Pelagibacteraceae bacterium | reverse complement strand
TAATTATGGGTGGTTATTAAGATACATACATGCAAACGGTGCATCACTATTTTTTATGGCGGTGTATATTCATATGGCAAGATCTCTATTTTACGGCTCATATAAAGAACCAAGAGAATTAATCTGGATAATTGGTGTGTTTATATTTTTACTCATGATTGCTACTGCCTTTATGGGGTATGTGCTTCCGTGGGGCCAAATGAGTTTCTGGGGAGCTACAGTTATAACAAATTTATTCAGTGCAATTCCTTTGGTAGGTGAGTCCGTAACTAACTGGTTGTGGGGAGGTTATGCTGTTGGTAGCCCACTTTTAACTAGGTTTTTCACATTACATTACCTGATGCCTTTCCTGATTTTTGCCCTAGTTATACTTCATGTTTGGGCACTACATGTACCTGGTAATAATAATCCTGAGGGTATTAATGTTGTTCAAGGCTCTCAAGATACAGTTCCTTTCCATCCTCATTACGTTGTAAAAGATATGTTTGCACTTGTTGTATTCTTAGTTGTATTCGCGGGCTTTGTATTCTTTGTCCCTAATTTACTTGGACATACTGACAACTATATTGAAGCTAATCCTTTGCAAACTCCGGAACATATTGTCCCAGAATGGTATTTTCTTCCATTCTATGCAATCTTGAGATCTGTACCAGATAAACTCGGCGGAGTAATTTTAATGGTTTCTGCAATTGCTATTTTAGCATTCTTACCTTGGCTGGATACTTCAAAAGTTAGGTCAGCAAAATACAGACCTCTCTATAGACAGTTTGTATGGCTTTTCTTTGCTAATGTAATATTGCTTGGTTATCTAGGGGCTCAGACTGCTGATGGTCTATTTCTGATTATTGGACGAATTGCTACCGCTTATTATTTTGCTCATTTTATAATTATTTTACCTCTACTTGGCTATATTGAAAAAACCAAACCTTTGCCTAAGAGCTTGAGTGAGCCTGTTCTTTCTCCCGAGGAAAGACAGATGAAAGCCGCTGCCTCTGGAGCCAGTGCTTAGCTATTGATATATGAAATTTATCACAAATTTATTTGTATCTTTCTCATTGCTACTGAGCTTTAGCTTTACTCAATTACATGCTGCTGGTGAAATGAAAGAGCCTATGCATCCTGATTGGTCATTTGAAGGACCATTAGGAAAATTTGAGAGAGCGTCGCTTCAAAGAGGGTATCAAGTTTATACCGAAGTCTGTTCAGGATGTCATTCAATGAACCTTTTAAGTTATAGAAATCTAATTGAAGAGGGTGGCCCTGAATTCAGTGAGTCTCAAGCTAAAGCAATGGCAGCAGCATTTGAAGTAAAAGCTGCTCCAAATGCCGATGGAGAAGTTGAAATGCGTCCTGCAATATTATCTGACAAGTTTGTTAGCCCATATGAGAATGAACAACAGGGAAGAGCTGCAAACGGCGGTGCTTATCCGCCAGATTTATCTGTAATGGTTAAAGCACGACATGGTGGAGCAGACTATTTGTACTCTTTATTGTTGGGTTATGTTGATGCACCAAGTGATATTAAACTCGATGATGGCGTTTATTACAATGAGTACGCAAAAGGCCAAAAAATAGCGATGCCTCAAGTATTGTATGAGGATGCTGTAGTTTACACAGATGGAACAACTGCAACGCCAGAACAAATGGCACGTGACGTCACAATGTTTCTTACTTGGGCAGCAGAACCAAAGCTAGAGGCGAGAAAAAGAATCGGTTTTAAGGTAATTTCATACTTATTAATTCTTTCTGTATTACTCTACTTCACTAATCGACAAATTTGGAAAGATACTCATTAGTCTATTTCCTAAAAATAATTGATTTTCAATTATTTAAAAAAATAATTTTAAGTAAATTATTAGTATCCTTATCCACAGAAACATTTTATCGATCTCGATTACTTCATTTTGGTAATGTAAATTAAACTCTTACTAAACGGAGGAATTGAATGTTAGAAAATATTTTTAAATTAAAAGAGAACGGTACCAGTGTAAAAACTGAGTTATTGGCAGGTTTAGCCACGTTCTTAACAATGGCATATATTATTGTCGTTAATCCGGCCATCTTATCTACTGAGGGAACTGGTATGGATTTTGGCGGTGTATTTGTTGCCACAATCATAGCTGCTGTAGTTGGCTGTCTAATAATGGGCCTGTGGGCTAATTGGCCAATTGCCCTAGCACCTGGTATGGGTTTAAACGCTTTCTTTGCTTTTGGAGTTGTATTTGGAATGGGTTATACCTACCAGCAGGCTCTTGCCGCAGTGTTTATTGCAGGGATAGTATTTTTAATTTTGTCTGTAACACCAGCACGTCAGTGGATAATAAATAGCATACCAAAAAGTATGAAGTTTGGCGTAGGGGCAGGCATAGGATTGTTCTTAGCTATTATAGGATTAAAAAATGCTGGCGTGGTTGTCGATAACCCTGCAACTTTAGTTGGTTTAGGTGATGTAAGTTCAATGCCTGTGATATTGGCTGCTGTCGGATTCGCAATTATGGCAATTTTAGATAAGCGCGGTGTTCCAGGATCAATTATCATCGGTATACTTGCAGTAAGTATTATTGCTTGGGTAAGCGGTGTGAGCGCAATTGATGGAGTTGTAGGATCAGTTCCACCAGCTGTTCATGCGTTCTCAATGGACTTTAGCCTTGTAGCAACAGCAGGTTTTATTGGTGTCGCGTTTGCTTTTCTTTTTGTAGACTTTTTCGATACCGCTGGAACTCTTACTTCAGTTGCCAATTTAACTGGTAAAGTTGACCAAGACGGAAACGTTGATGGAATAGGTAGAGCAGTTTTAGCAGACTCCACAGCTACAACAATAGGTGCATTAGTTGGAACTTCCAATACTACATCTTACATTGAATCTGGAGCAGGTGTTAAAGAAGGTGGGCGAACAGGACTTACAGCGGTTGCTGTGGCAGTTCTATTTGCAATCTGTTTATTTTTAGCACCATTAGCTCAAAGTATTCCTGCGTTTGCAACTGCTCCAGCTCTAGTGTTTGTTGCAACGTTCTTTTTGAAAAACCTAAGGGATATAGAATGGGATGACGTCAGTGAATATGCTCCAGCAGTGTTAGCGGCAGTTTTGATGCCTCTTACATTTAGCATTGCTCATGGAATTGCACTTGGTTTTATAGCATACGTTGTAATTAAAGCACTGAGTGGTAGACACGAAGATCTAAATGCTGGTTCGATAGTAATTGGAGTATTATCGGTACTATACTTTATCTTCTAGTTTAGTTAATGATTGGCTTTGTCTTCCTCATCCCAGGGGAAGACAGGCCAAGTTTCTTGTGTAATTTCCTCAACATACGTATCAGCTAGAGGTAGACCTCTTGGTTTCGCATATATTACAGCTAAGTGCATATTAGGCATGTATTCCTTTAGCGCTTTAGCGGTACCGCCCTTGTCAACAATATCATCTATGACGAGTACAACTTCATCAGTTTTCGGAGCTCTGTGAACAATTGCTTTTCCAGCCTCTCTATGGATATAACTTTGTATGGAAACAATATCTACGTCTTGGATTCCAAGAGTGTAAGCGACAACTGACGCAGGTACAAATCCACCTCGAGAGACAACAACCATTTTATCAAATTTAATATTTTTTTCTTTTATGAGATGCGCAAGCTTAACCGCTTTTTTGTGCATTTCTTCATATGTAGGAAATTCTAGTTTATGGTCCATGGTTAATTATTAAATAAAAAATGCATTACGTCACCATCTTGTACTACATAATCCTTACCTTCGCTACGCATCTTTCCAAGTTCTTTCGCTTTTAACTCTCCTTCACAATCTAAATAATCTGTATATGATATAGTTTCAGCTCTAATAAAGCCTTTCTCAAAGTCTGTGTGAATTTTTCCAGCTGCTTTTGGTGCAGTAGTGCCATTTTCAATCGTCCACGCCCTTGTTTCTTGTTCGCCAGCTGTGAAATAAGTAATTAAGTTAAGAGTCGAATATCCAGCTTTTATAACCTTATTCAAGCCAGACTCATCTAATCCTAGACTTTCAAGATAATCTTTTTGATCGTCTTCATTTAAAGACGAGATTTGTGACTCAATTTCTGCTGAAATCTTAATTAATTTAGAATTCAGAAAATTTTCAATTTTTAAAGTTAGTTCATTACCTTCAATTATTGAATTTTCATCAACATTACATACGTAAATTGTTGGCTTGATTGTTATTAAGTTGAACTCTTTTATATGCGAGGAGATTTCATTTAAATTCTTCATTAAAATAGCAGGCTGACCTGACTCCAAGTGTTTAAGTAGAAGGTTTAAAGCCTCTGTTTTTAATTTGGCTTCTTTATCACCTTTTTTTACTAGTTTTTCCAGTCCTTTATTTATTTTTTCGAGTTGTTCGATGTCGGATAGAACTAATTCAGTATTTATCGTTTCAACATCATCAACAGGATCTATTTTATTATTTACATGAGTAATATTAGTATCTTCAAAACAGCGAACCACATGAATAACCGCATCAACTTCTCTAATATGAGATAAAAATTTATTTCCGAGTCCCTCTCCTTTAGAAGCGCCTTTAACTAAACCCGCTATATCATAAAAACTAAGAGATGTTGGTATTGTTTTTTTTGATTTTGCTAAATTTGATAGAGTTTCTACTCTTGTATCAGGCACTATTACAGTGCCCTCATTTGGTTCAATGGTACAAAAAGGGTAGTTTGCTGCTTCAGCGGCTATTTTCTTTGTTAATGCATTGAACAATGTTGATTTCCCAACATTTGGCAATCCAACAATTCCGCACTTAAATCCCATGATCAATTATTTTAAATTATTAATAAATTTGGATTTTTCTCCATCCAATAATATTTTTATGTTTTCAGACATTTTTATATTTAATGCATTAATAACTTCTAATTCACTTTTTTTAAAATTACTTAATACATGTTTATTAACCATTTCTTTATTGCCCGGATGATTTATACCTATTCTTATTCTATTATAATTTTTTCCAATTTTACTATCGATTGATTTGAGCCCATTATGACCTGCGGAAGACCCCCCCAACTTGATTTTTATTTTTCCTAAAGTGATATCTAGATCATCATGAATAACATAAGTTAAATTTGATTTAATTTTGAAAAAGTTTAAAAAAGTTGCAATACTTTTACCACAGTCATTCATATAATCATTGGATTTAAAGGCGTATATTTTTTTCTTTCCAATAAGAAACGACGTCAACTCCCCATCAAATTTCTTTTCTCTCATTACATTATCATGATCTTGTAAAAGCTGATCGATAAATAAATAGCCCACATTATGTCTATTATTTTTATGCTTTGTGCCGGGATTCCCTAATCCGATTAATGCAATCATATGATTGAAGATATATAAATATCAAAATAGGTAAAAGAAAAAGTGTTATTCTTTATCTTTGTTTTCTTCTTTGTTATCAGCCTCTGGAGCTGTATCTTTTTTATCTTCAGCAGCGGCACTACCCTCAGTAGCTTCGCCTTCAGCAGCCTCGCCTTCTGCAGGAGCTTCAGGTTCTTTTACAACAGTAGGTGCAGCAACAGATGCTACAGTGAAATCTCTATCACTAATTGTTGGAGAAATTCCGTCACCTAAATTTGCTGCAGAAATTCTGATTGTGTCACCTATTTCTAAACCCTCTAGATCGAAAACTATCTCTTCGGGTATATTATTAGCAGGGCAACTTAGTTGAACAGTACGTCTATTAACATTTAGAACGCCACCTCGTTTTAATCCAGGTGATAACTCTTCATTTATAAACCTAGTAGGAATGTCCAGAGTAATTTTTGAGTCTGCAGCTAGTCTTAAAAAATCAATGTGTATAGGTTGATCAGAAAGTGGATCAAATTGAACCTCTCTTGGAATTGCTAAGCTTTTCTTTCCATCAATGTTGAGTGAAAATATTCTAGTTAGGAAACCACCAGAATTGATCTCTTTTTGAACTGTAATCTTATCTAATGAAATATTGACAGGGTTTTCACCTAAACCATACATAACTGAAGGAATCTTACCTGCAGCTAATACTTTTTTTACAGCGGATTTACCAGATCCATCTCTGATTTCAGCGTTTAAATTACTTTCTTTGCTCATAACGATGAGGTTGGTATTAAATTAAAATTAACTATATGGCAAGTATATAAATCAAAATTCAAATAGACTTGATACTGAGCTCGCCTCGGATATCCTTTTAATTGCCTCGCCTAATAAATCTGAGATACTAATCGACCTAATTTTCTCGCAAGCTTTTAATTTTTCTTGATTATTGATTGAATCTGTAATTACTAGTTCAGTCAATTTTGATGCACTAATTTTCTCTAAGGCTTTTCCTGTTAATACTCCGTGCGTAACATATGAAGTGATACTGTTAGCTCCTAAATCTATAATTTTGTCAGCTGCATTACAAATTGTTCCAGCTGAGTCAATGATATCATCTAGAATAATACAATCTTTTCCTTTTACGTCTCCAATGATATTCATTACTTCACTTTCACCTGCTCTGGGTCTTCTTTTATCAACAATAGCAATTGAGGCTCCGATCTTATTTGCAATCGCTCTTGCCCTCACAACTCCACCAATATCAGGAGAAACTGCAACTAGATTACTAATTTCATATTTTTCTTTTATGTCTTTTGAAAACACTGGACCTGCAAATAAATTATCTGTTGGTATATCAAAAAATCCTTGTATCTGTTCAGCATGAAGATCTAAAGTAAGCACTCTGTCTGCTCCAGCAGTTGTTATTAAATTTGCAACTAATTTTGCTGAGATAGGAGTTCTTGGGCCTGGTTTTCTATCTTGACGTGCATATCCATAATAAGGGATCACCGCAGTAATCCTTTTTGCTGAAGCTCTTTTAAGTGCATCTATCATCACCAGTAGTTCCATTATATTGTCATTCGCTGGGTAAGATAAAGACTCCATTACGAATACATCCTCACCACGAATATTTTCTTTAATTTCTACATAAACTTCATCATCAGCAAATCTTGTAATAGAAGCATTTGTAAGGTTTTCACCAAGATATTCTGCGACGCTCTTAGATAAAGGTAAATTGCTGTTTCCTGCAATAATTCTCATAATTTATCTGTCTTTTATAACAATTGTTGAAATCATTCTACCATAATCGGTCATATTTTTTTTATAATTTCTTCGATAGCTAAAACACAATGTTTCTTCGCTGAAAGTATCGACATCAATAATCTCGTGGTTAGTAATTTGCTCATCAGAAAGTATCTTGAGAATGAATTCAGTAAGCGAAAACAGATATCTATTATTATGATTTTTTTGAAAAAATCTTGCATTACCCTGATCTTGTTTAATAAAATTTTTGTAAAAAGGCAATCTTACCTCATAGGATTTTTGTCTTATACATGGGCCAATACTGCAGCGTATATTATCTTTCTTTCCGCCCAGCTTGGTTATTTGTAAAATTGTATTTTGAATTATGCCATTCAAGGCACCTTTCCAGCCTGCATGACAAGCTCCTATTATTTCATTTTTCACTTCATAAAATAATAATGGAGCACAATCAGCCGTTAATACTGATAAGATTTTATTATTTTCTTTAGTTACAATCCCGTCACATTTTAAAATTTCAGACTTATTGCTGCTATCTAAAACTATCGCATTAGAAGAGTGTGTTTGATGCATAGTAATAATATCAGACTTTTTTAAACCGTAATATTTTGAAATAGAGACTAAATTTTGTTCAATAGCACCATTCTCATCTTTTGATCCTTTTCCACAATTTAATGATTTATATCTTCCTTGCGAAACACCACCCAATCTTGAAAAGAAACAATGATCTATATTTGAGAGATTTTTTGCAAAAAACATTAAATATTAATTTCCAAAACTTTAAATAAATTTCCCATATATTCTCTTTTGGTAAGTATTGCCAACTCTTCGTTTATTTGCTTTTCTTTCTTTGGGTTTTTCTTAATTAAGATATTAGCTCGATCTAAAATTCCATTTTGCCGAAGGAAATTAGATTGAGTATTTATTATAAAGTCATCAATTTTATTTTCTTCTAAAATATTTTGCAGGTTATTAAAGTCTACATGATATGTGATATCTTGATTACCTGGGTTATCAAGAAAATCAGTTTTTTTATTTGATTTAATTGACTGAAGTGTACTTATCTTAGGTAGATTAATATATCCATAATCAATTAGTAAGAAAAAACCATTATTCATAAGCAAGAAATTGATCAATTCCCGAAAGATTAAATTAGTCTCAGGAGAAAATTCAATTACCTCAAGATGCTTAAGGTCTTGCATATTTTTTACAAATTTAGAAATATCTGGTCTCGGCTTAATAAAGTCAAATCTTAGACTATCCTTGTGATCCAATTTAATAACCGTTTCATAAATATTTCCGTTCCTACTCATTAATTGGCGCGTAGGTATCGCATCAAAAAACTCATTTGCAATTATTACTGAAAATTCATTGGGATATGAATTGAAATTTTTATGTATCTTACAATTGGGATAATTATTTTTTAGATTTTGAATATAGAATTTATTAATTTCATTAAAGTGAATTGTATACTCGACATCTTGATCCAATAAAGCATTGAGTACTCTAGTAATATCTTTTATCAGAGCGCCTCTTCCTGGTCCAAGTTCAATTAAATTAAACTTTTTTATGTTTCTTGCATGAATGAGGTTTAATATTTTTACAGCAATTATTTCACCAAACATTTGAGATATTTCAGGAGCAGTAACAAAATCTCCATCTTTGCCTATAGCTTTGTTAGACGTATAGTATCCATGCTCTTCATCTCTTAATGAAATATTCATAAAATCATCTAGATAGAGAAATGTACTTTCTTTTAAAGCATCGTAAATTTTATCTTGTATCATTTTTAATGCTTTTAATTACTAAAATTAAAATTCCAGCAAGAAACATTGGTAAAGATAATATCATGCCCATTGTAAGAAAATGATATACAAATCCCAATTGAATATCGGGCTCGCGTGTAAATTCAACGGTAAATCGAAATAATCCATAAAGCATCAGAAAGACACCTGAAATTATTCCAGGGTTTTTTAGTTTTTTAAATTTAAAAATTAAAAAATTTAAAATTATAAATAATAAAAGTCCTTCTAAAAAAGCTTCATATAATTGACTTGGATGACGATATTGGTTGTCAGCGTTTGGAAATTTCATTCCAATAAGAAAATTTGAAGGTCTACCAAATAATTCGCCATTAATAAAATTAGATATTCTGCCAAAAAATATTCCAACAGGAGCTGATACACATATCAAATCGCTTATTTCAAAAAAAGTAGTTTTATAGAGCTTTGAAATTATTATGGCGGCTGTAACAATACCAAGCAAACCTCCATGAAAGGATAAACCTCCTTGCCAAAGATATAATATCTCAATTAGATTTTCAGAGTAATACTCATAATTATAGAAAATCACATATCCCAATCGTGCTCCTATAATTAATCCAATTATTGAATAAAAAATCAGATCATCAATTAGTTTTTCATTGATGCTATTACTATGAGAAACTGCTTTATTTGAAGCGAGATATTTAATGTATCTCCAAGCAAATATAAATCCTACAATATACGCAAGTGAGTACCAACGGATATCAAGAGGACCAATTGAAAAAAAGACTGGACTAATAGATGGAAAACTAAGATAAATCACGTTAATTTTGAATAATATTTAAAATATATTTATCACTAATTATGATCACAAGGAAAGTTTTAATTAATAAATTTGTTAACTTTGTTACAAAAGGCTTTGAGCTTTCGCAAGCTATCAATGATGAATACAAAACAATAAAAAAGTTTAAAAAAGATAGAAATAATGCCAAAGAAAAAAAACACTGCAAGTAGTTTAAATAAAGAAAAATTTTTAATAATTGGTGCTGGTAATATGGGAATTGCTGTGATCAAGTCATTATTTAACCACCGAATTTCCTCAAAAAAAATCGTGGTTATTGAAAAGAATCAGTCAAGTGAATTGAAAAAATTAAAAAGATCAAATAATTTTGAAATAAAAAATAGCATAGATAAAATTAATAATCTTTATCAACCTACAATCACACTTATTGCTGTTAAGCCTAATCAATTAAAAACACTAAATGGATTAGATAAAGATAATAGACTCGGTAATTCAATTATAGTTTCCTTAGTTGCTGGTAAAAAAATAAAAGATCTAAATAAAGTCTTCAAAAAAACATCAGGCATTGTAAGAGCTATGACTAATACTCCTGTATCTATTAATATGGGTACCACAATTGTATATTTTGAGAGAAAAATAAAAACGAAACAAAAAAAACCTATTTTTGATTTCATGTCCTTATTGGGGCAAGTCAGTGAAACCAAAAAAGAAGATTTAATTGATGATTTCACTGCAATTTTTGGGAGTGGTCCAGCATACATATATCTTTTTATAAATTCTCTCATTGAGATAGCTAATAAATCGGGGTTTAAAAATTCGGACAGTATGGTTTTACAGACTTTCTTAGGATCAATATTACTTTTATTAAGTGGGCAAAAAAAGCCTTCTGATTTACAGAAAAAGGTGACAAGTAAGGGAGGCACTACTGAAGCAGCGCTGAGTATTCTTGCTTCCAATAAAGGATTAAAAAGTCTTCTTACAAGAGCTGTCAACAAAGCAACAAAAAGATCTAAAGAATTGAGTAAAATTTCTTAATTTGGTATTTCAATCGCAACCTCTAAACCTCCTAAATAACTGTCGTGCAGTGATATTTTTCCATTTATTGAATTCAATAAGGATTTAGTAGTAGCTAGACCTAATCCAGAGTTTGAGACATTCTGATTTCTACTTTGGTCTACTCTATAGAAAGGTTTAAATACATTATCTTTTTCACTATCAGGAATACCAATTCCATTGTCATGAATGTTTATTTTAATTAGGTTTTTGTTTATATCTGCTTTAATTATTATTTTGTCAGATTGTACAATCGCATTATTTAATACATTTGTAATTGAACGAGAAAAAATATTCTCATTTACAAAAACTTCTTCATCATTAATGATTTCAAGGTTAATTTCATGTTTTGTAAAATGTATATCATTTTTAATGTTTATTATTGCCTCTATAGGATTAATTGTAGATTTATCTTTTGACTCATTTATAGCTGCAAAATCTAAATATTCTACTAGCATCTCATTCATCTGATTTATTTCTAAATTAAGTTCATTTTTAATTTTATTATCTTTTATTGACTCAAGAAGTAACTTCATTCTCGTAAGAGGAGTTTTTAAGTCGTGACTCACTCCCGCCAACATAAGAGATCGTTGTTCAATTTGTCTTGATATTCGATTTTTCATTTTTAAAAACTCCAAACTTGCCTGTCTTACTTCTAGAGCACCTGATACTTTAAAATTATTTACTTCTTGTCCTTTGCCAAATTGTTCTGCTGCCTTTGCCAAATTCGAAATTGGTTTAACTTGATTTTTCAAGAATAAATACGCTATCAAAATTAGGATAAATGATGAAATAATTTGCCACCCTAAAAATATATGGTTTCTCGAGGTTGTAATACGATGAATTGGGAAGTTAAAATGTATTACTTTTTCTGAAGCGCTTATCATAACATCGACTGTTTCGTTATCTTGTTCAATTACAAAAAATTTATGTTTAATTCTTGTACTTAATTCATTTTTTAGACTGACAAGTACTTGATTGTCGTTTTGTTTGGCTTTTAACTGTTCCAAATCATATTCACTCAATTCTTGGATATTCATTAGAAAGTAATCACCAAATTGACTTTTGGCTTGATACTGATCTAACCTGATTTCACTTGAGAGCATTCTGTCAGAAATTAATTCTATTTCCATAGCAACAGATCTTGATAGGCGGTTGAGTGTGCGTTCCCACAAACTATTATAGTAATATGATAGAATTATTAATTGAAACATAACTATTGGGAACAAAACAATTAACACCGTTCTTCCTAAAAGACTGGTTGGTAGAATTTTTTTAATCATTTAGTCAATCCATAGCTCATAACCAGAACCTCTTTTAGTTTTAAGAAATTTTGGAATCTTGGGGTCTTTTTCAATTTTTTTTCTTAGTCTATTTATACATACGTCCAATGTTCTTTCTTGATTAAAATTAAGTGATGTAATTAGCTCCTCTCTAGAAAATGACTTACCAGGAAATTTTGATAATATTCGCAATATTTTTAATTCGTTCTCATTAAGAGATAGTTCAGTTGATTTTCCCTTAATCACGCCACTTTTTAAATCAACTATAATATTATCAAGTTGAATTTGTTTAGTTTCTTTTTTTATAGAAGTTTTATTTAAGATATTATTTATGCGTAAAAGTAATTCTTTTGGTTCAAAAGGTTTTCCCAAATAATCATCTGCTCCAATTTCTAAACCATGGACCCTGTCTTCAGTCTCTCCCATTGCAGTTAGATGGATTATAGGTATTAGGGATTTTTCACGAATTTCTTTTGTTAATTCATAACCATTTTGTCCTGGCATCATTATGTCAATAACAAGTAAATCAAATGTAATATATTTTAGTACCTCTTTTGCTTCAGCGGCATTACTTGCTGTTGATACAAGATATTTATTGTCTACTAAAAATGTCTTTAATAATTCTCTAATCTTATCATCATCATCAACTAAAAGAATATGTAGATTATTTTCACTCATCAATGTTCCTCTATAAATGAATTTATTACTTGATTAAATCCTTGTACTGAACCAGCCCCAGACTTTACATAGGCTTTTGAAAGTGAATTGATAATGGGTTTTATTGCCTCGTTTAAAGCCTTGTTAGCATTATCTGTCATAAATAAATTTTTTTTTCTTGCATCATCATTGTTTATTTTTTGAATAATTAAGTTTTCTTTGATTAGAACTCTGAGTACACGATTAAGGCTTTGTTTCCTTATATCCAATTTCTTCAGTAGTTCATTAAATGTTATTCCAGGCTTAATATTAATTATCAAAAGACATCTAATATCGGCTATGCCCAATTTTTTATCATCAAGGCTTGCTAAAATTTCTTTTTCCAGAATTTTTGCAACTTCAAAAAAACTATTTAATGAATTTTTGATTCTGTCTTCACGCAGATAAAGTAGAGATGCAGATTTATTTGATATTGTATTTAAGTCAGCCACTATGACATAATAATCTGAAAAATATATATTAATCAAGCCATTTATCTGTTATTAAACTTTTAATTTATTAGAGTAATTTATATGGAAATAGCACCATTTGATAATCGAGAGGGTTTTATTTGGATGAACGGAGAGTTTATCAAATGGAATGATGCAAAATGCCATGTTATTACTCAGGGTCTTCACTATGCTAGTGCTGTGTTTGAAGGGGAAAGAGCCTATAAAGGGAAGATTTTTAAATCTGAAGAACACACAAAAAGGCTATTTAGATCAGCGGAAATTGTAGGCATAAAAATTCCTTATAGTCAGTCCCAAATTAATGAGGCCAAAGATGAACTCATTAAAAAAATGAATTTTGAAGATTGTTATGTTAGGCCAATTGCATGGAGAGGGTCTCAGCAAATGGGAATTTCAACTGCTAAATCTGATATTAATGTTGCAATTGCAGTGTGGAATGATTGGGCATCATATTTTAAGATCGAAGATCGAAAAGCTGGCCTACGATTAATAACTTCACCATGGAAACGGCCATCACCTGATACGGCACCATGTGAAGCAAAAGCATCGGGTCCTTACGTTATTTGTACAATGTCAAAAGAATTTGCGGAGGAAAAAGGATACCATGATGCCCTAATGTTGGACTATAGGGGCTATGTTGCTGAAGGTACTGGAGCAAATATTTTCTTTATTAAAGGAAAAGAAATTCATACTCCAATTCCTGATTGTTTTCTTAATGGTATAACTAGGCAAACTGTTATTGAAATGGTTAAAGAACAAGGCTTCAATATTACTGAGCGTCATATAAAGCCAGAAGAAATTAGTAATTTTGATGAGGCCTTTCTAACAGGCACCGCGGCAGAGATTACTCCAATTCAGTCTATTGATGATATTAAATTCAATACTGGAGACAATACCCAAAATTTTAAGTTTATGCAGGATTATCACGAAATCGTGAGATCTTAACTTAAAATATACTTTTGTAGTATTGATAAGCGCTGATCAGCGTAATTATCGTTGACAGCCAGAACAGATAAATACCAATGTTTAATAGAGGCTGCAAATCTAAGTAGATGCTTCCTATTAAGATCAAAAATAAACTCAAAATTTGAAAAGCAGTTTTATATTTTCCTAATATAGAAACATCTATTTTTTTTACTTCTGGTAAATTAGATGCATACTCTCTTAGACCAGAGATAAAAATTTCTCTAAATATTATTAAATAGGCTGGAATTAAATTTATCTCAATAATATAGTCATTGTAGATAAATGTTATTATTAACAGTACGACAAATAGCTTATCTGCAATAGGATCTAACATTTTACCAAAATCAGATGTACTATTCGTTTTTCTTGCAATTACCCCATCAAAATAATCTGACAATGCAATAACAATAAACAAAATAAGAATTGCCAAATTAAATGAGCTATTACTATCTATGATTAAATATATTAATAATGGTAATAAAAAAATTCTAAGAAGAGTGAGAAAATTTGGTAACTTAGACATTATCCATTAAAATATGCATATATTTTTTCTGAAAGCAACTTACTAATTCCTCTAACTTTCATCATATCCTGAGCTGAGGCATTTTTAATATTTTTAACTGATCCAAAATGATTTAAAAGTAATTTTCTTCTGCTTCGTCCTAAACCTTCTATTGGTTCTAATTCTGAGGCATGCATTTCCCTCTTTCTTTTCGCTTTATGTGCCCCGATTGCGTAGCGATGTGACTCATCCCTAATTCTTTGAATAAAGAAAAAGGAGGGAGTATTTTTGTCGATAAAGTTTTTTTTATTTTTATATATTATTTGATCTAATGACTCTTTTCTTCCCTCACCCTTAAATATTGATATTAGTTCCATTTCATTTAAACCTTTAGTTTTTAAGATTTCTTTAGCTAAATCGTAGTGGCCTTTACCTCCATCAATAACCAATAAATCAGGCAATTTTTCATATTTCTTAGAATTTTTGACTGCTTCTTTTGAAAATCTTCTTTCAAGGACGTGTCTCATCATTCCGTAATCATCACCGAGTTTTACTTTTGATGAGTCTATATTAAATTTTCTGTATGATTTTTTTTCAAACCCTTCTTCAGAGTAAACAATCATTGCACCAACTGCATTTTTGCCCGATAGATGACTGTTGTCATAGGCTTCAACTCTTTTTATTTTTTTAGTGATATTGAGTACTTTTGAAAGTTGGCTCAGATTCTCTTTGTCAGAGTGAGACTGTGCAATGTGATTTTTAAGTGCTAGTTCTGAGTTTCTACTCGCATAATTCACTATATCTAATTTTTTTCCTTTTTTAGGAACAAAAAAAGATGTCTTGTAATTATAAATGGATTTAAGAGATGTTTCGATTAGAGATGAATTTTTTATAGGTAAGTTTAACAATACATTTTTTGGAGGGGAATATCTTGTATAGAAATCAACAATAAAACGCTCTAGGATCTCATAAGTTTCTACTTCATCGCTGTGTTTTGGAAAATAAGATCTATTTCCCCAATTTTGACCTGATCTATATATAAATACTTGAACACATGATTTATTACCTTTTCTTGAAATTGAAATCACGTCAGTATTTTTTACATCATAAAGATTTATATTTTGCTGACTTTGAATCTGGGTTAGTGCAACTATCTTATCCCTATAGCTAGCTGCTTTTTCATAATTAAGACTTTTACTTTCTTCATCCATTTTAGAAGATAACTCCTCTTGTAAATTGCTATGTTGACCTGAAAGAAAGTGCTCAGCATTCTTAACACTTTGTAAATACTCTTTTTTACTTAATGTATAATCAACACAAGGACCACTGCACCTTTCAATTTGATAAAGAAGACATGGTTTAGATCTATTTTGAAAAATAGTATCGTCGCACGATCTTAGTAGAAAAACTTTCTGTAATATTTTCAGAGTATAATTTAGTGAATTAATTGTTGCGAACGGACCAAAATATTTTCCTTTATATTTTTGTTTTCCTCTATGTTTTGAAATTTGTGGAAATTCTTGTTCATGATTAATAAAAATATAAGGAAATGATTTATCATCTCGTAAAAGTATATTGAAAGGAGGTTTAAGTTTTTTTATTAAGTTTGCCTCAAGCAACAAAGCTTCTTTTTCTGTCTCAGTAATAATTACTTCAATATTTGATATTCTACTAACCATCCTTCTGATTCGATTTGAGAGATTGTTAGTGTTTAGATAACTTTTAAGTCTATTTTGGAGATTTTTTGCTTTGCCAACATACATAATCTCTTCTTTTTCATTAAGCATTTTATAAATACCGGAGGAAGAGGGGGATTGGTCAATTATTTCTTTAATATTCTCAAGATTATTCATTATTCAGAACGAGAGCGTTCAACTTCGATGCCTGCGCTTTCAGCTTCTTGAATTGCATCAAGTTTTTCAAGTCTTATCTTCATAGTTTGAATTCTTTTGTTTTTAAAACACTCCTGAAATATTTTTTCAGCAAGTTTTTCTAGTAAAATTGTATGACCAGATTTAATAATTTTTTTAATTTTTTTTGAAATCTGATTATAACAAACAACACTGTACAATTTATCATCATTTATTTTTTTTGGATTTTTAACTTTAGCAATTACGTTTATGCGGAGTGGTTGGCTCTTTATTTTCTCGTGTTTGTATACTCCAATGTTTGCATCGATCATAAAATCATTTAAAAAGATTAAATCGTATCCAGAATTTGGATTGATCAAATCTGTTTCTGACCTTAATTCACTTAATTTAAGAATATTCCTTGCTGTCATGATAAATGTTCCCCACCATCTACAGCTATAAATTGACCTGTAATTGATTTTGATTCAAGAAGAAATTTAACTGTTTTGGCAATCTCCTCAGGCGGTGAACCTATTTTAAGTAAAGTATTTTTGATCGATTGATCAAAATGTTTTTTTGATTGATGAATATTTTTAAGTGTTGGACCTGGGCCAATCGCATTAACCCTAATGTTAGGAGCAAATGATTTTGCCATGATTGTAGTTGCAGATAGTAAAGCAGATTTTGAAATGGAGTAGGAAAAGAACGATGTATCTGGATTGACTACATTTTGATCCAATATATTTATGATATGCCCTAAGCTCTTTTTTGGAAGTTGTTTATTAAATTCTTTAGATATGATTAGTGGGGCGTATAGGTTTATATTCATATGATCATACCAAAGTTTATCATTTAAATTTTCTATATTATCATTGATAAACAAGGAGGCATTATTAACAATTGCATGTATTGGTCCAAAGAATTTTTTACTTCTTTTAATTATATCTTTAACATCAGATATTTTAGACAAATCGGTTTTCACTATTTCGCAATCGCGCCCGTGACCATTAATAATATTTTTCAACTCTCTGGCTGCTTTTGAAGACTTATTATAGTGTATTATAAAATTATAATTAGAATCTTTGAGAAATAGTGCAATTGATCTACCAATTCTTTGGGAACCGCCTGTAATTAATATTGTTTTTTTCATAATATAAAAGAATACCCAAGATATAAAAAATAACTAATCAAGAAAAAAGCAGAATGTATTTTTCTCATTTGAATTCGTAAAATTGCCATAAGAGCTATCATCAAAGTTACTAATATTAAAATATATATGTGAAATACATCTATATTTTTTAGAGAATATTCAAGCCCTCTAAGTTGAACAATTATAACCCCTGGTAGGAAAACAAACAGTATGTTCATAATGTTGCTACCAATAACATTGCCAATACCTATAGAGCCCTTCTCTTTTAAGTAAGAAATAATAACAGTTATCAATTCAGGTAAGGATGTACCAATGGCCAGAACAAAAATACCTATTAGTACCTCGTTAACTCCTAACGTTTGAAAAATATTCAGTGAGCTGTCTAAAAAAATTTTCCCACCAATAAAAATACCTATGAAGGCACTTAGTAAAATTAAATAAGTGTATCTTCCAAAAATTTTTTGTTCTTCATTTTGATCTGAGGATTTATAATTACGAAGAAAATTGATAAAGAACAAAGTTAAAACTAAATAGCCAATTGTGTGAATGAGAGTGACTGTTTGGCTAACATAAAATAAGAGCGCGAAGTATAAAGATATTAAAAGTAAGAAAATAATATCCTTAGTGCCTAATTTATCTAGATTAATTTTGAAAAAAAATGCTGAAGTTCCTAAAATTAGTAAAATATTTGCAATATTAGATCCTATAATATTTCCAGTAATGGCATCAGTAGCTGGAACGATCTTTGTTGCAGCAAATAGAGTTATAACTAGTTCAGGTGCTGATGTACCAAACGCTACAATTGTTAAACCTATTAATACTGGGGATAAATTGAACTTTTTAGCAATTATGTCAGCCGACTCAATCATTTTATCTGCACTGTATAAAAGAAGAGATAATCCTATTAACAGTATGCAGAAATCTATAAACATTAAGTAAAGTACTTTCTTTTTTTCCTTTTATTTTTTTTATAAACTATATTGCTGTTGGATGGTAACTCTAATTCATTATTCTCAAGCCTTTTTATCTCATCTCTTAACTTAGCAGCTTCTTCAAAATTGAGATCATCAGCAAAATCCATCATATTTTTCTTAAGTTCCTCAAGATGTTTTTTTAGATTATTTCCGACGAGATGTTTTTCTGTACTCTTCAAATCAACGTTTACACGATCATTTTCATAAATACTTTCAAGAATATCACTAATATCCCTCTTAATAGTTTCAGGTGTAATGTTATTTTCTTTGTTGTATTTCTTTTGTATATCTCTTCTTCTATCAGTCTCACTTATTGCTTTTTTTATACTTTCTGTTTCTTTATCAGCATACAGTATTACTCTTCCATCTACATTTCTTGCTGCTCTACCGATTGTCTGTACCAATGACCTCTCCGATCTTAAGAAGCCTTCTTTATCAGCATCTAATATTGCGACTAAAGCACATTCAGGTATATCCAAACCTTCTCTAAGTAAATTGATACCCACTAACACGTCGAACGATCCCTTTCTAAGGTCGCGGATAATTTCAATTCTCTCTAATGTATCAATATCTGAATGCATATATTTCACTTTTATTCCGTTTTCATGCATATACTCTGACAAGTCCTCAGCCATGCGTTTAGTAAGTGTTGTCACTAATACTCGGTATTTAAGATCAATAATTTTTTTACATTCTGATATTAAATCTTCAACTTGCGTTTTCGCAGGCCTTATTTCAACCCCTGGATCAATCAACCCTGTTGGCCTTATTATTTGTTCAGTAAATACCCCTTGAGTTTTTTGCATTTCCCATGGTCCTGGAGTAGCAGAAATGAACAAACTTTGAGGGCGCATCATTTCCCATTCCTCAAACTTTAATGGTCTGTTATCTAAACAAGATGGTAATCTAAAGCCATATTCTGACAGTGTTGTTTTTCTGCTTCGGTCACCTTTATACATGCCTTCTAATTGAGGTACTGTGACATGACTTTCATCAACAAAAAGGAGTGCATTGTCAGGCAAGTATTCAAAAAGTGTTGGAGGCGGTTCGCCTGGATTTCTTCCAGAGAGATATCTTGAATAATTCTCAATGCCTGGACAACTACCCGTTGCCTCAATCATTTCTAAATCAAACCTTGTTCTTTCTTCTATTCGTTGAGCCTCTATTAATTTATTTTCTTTTTTAAATTCAGGAATCCTTACTTCTAAGTCTTTTCGTATTTGCTTTATGGCAGTATCAAGTGTTGGCCTTGGAGTAACGTAGTGACTGTTTGCATAAATTTTTATAGTTTCTAACTCAGCTGTCTTTTTTCCAGTCAATGGATCAAATTCACTAATCGACTCGAGATCATCACCGAACAACGATAATTTCCACGCGCGGTCTTCGTAATGGGATGGAAAAACCTCAATCAAGTCTCCACGCACTCTAAATGTGCCTCTATGAAAATCTGTGTCGTTTCGGTTATATTGAAGTGTGATGAGTTTTTGAATAATTTCATTTCGTCCAATCTTTTGATTTTTTTCTAATCGAATAGTCATTGATCTATACGTTTCAACAGAACCTATTCCATAAATACATGAAACACTTGCAACAATTACAACATCTTTTCTCTCAAGTAAGGATTGAGTTGCTGAGTGTCTCATTCGATCGATTTGTTCATTTATCGATGCTTCTTTTTCTATGTAAGTATTTGATCTCGGTACGTATGCTTCAGGTATATAATAATCATAATAAGATACAAAATATTCAACAGCATTGTCTGGAAAGAATGACTTCATTTCTCCATACAATTGTGCTGCTAAAGTTTTATTTGGAGCAAGTATTAGAGTTGGCCTTTGAAGTTTTTCTATAATTTTAGCCATCGTGAAAGTTTTGCCTGATCCAGTTACTCCAAGCAAAACTTGTTCCATCTCATCGCCTTTAATGCTTTTAACAATCTCTTCAATTGCTTGAGGCTGATCTCCAGCAGGTTTATATTCAGATGTGACTTTAAGAACTTCAGAATTTGGCATTAATTTATTAATTAGTTAGAATATAAATTGTGTATTAATCTAATTTAATATAATAGCTGATTGTATAAATAACAAATTCTGAGGATAAGCAGTGGTAGAACTATCACACAGTATAAAAAGAATTAAGCCATCGGCCACCATGGCAGTGACCCAAAAAGCTCGTGAATTAAAGGCTGCGGGAAAGGATATTATAGGGCTAGGAGCGGGCGAACCCGATTTTGATACTCCAGAAAATATTAAAAAAGCTGCCATTCAAGCGATAAAAGGTGGAGATACCAAATATACCCCTGTTGATGGAACTCCAGAATTGAAGAAAGCAATCAAAGCAAAATTTAAAAGAGAAAATAATTTAGATTACGAACTTGATGAAATCTCTGTTGGTACAGGAGGAAAGCAAATTATTTTTAATGCGTTTGCTGTCTCCTTAAATGAGTCAGATGAAGTAATTATTCCAGCTCCTTATTGGGTAACTTACCCTGATGTCGTTAATTATTTCAATGGAAAACCTATTTTCGTTCAATGTGGTGAAGAGTCAGGATTTAAAATAACCCCACAACAACTTGAAAACACAATCAATCAATCAACCAAATGGTTTATTCTTAATTCACCATCAAATCCTACAGGTTCCTGTTATACAAAGAACGAACTTTTAGAACTTGCAAATGTTTTGAAAAAATTTCCACATGTGAACATAATGACAGACGATTTATATGAACATCTTATATACGATGATAATGAATTTCATACTTTTGCAAGCATTGCTCCAGAACTTAAAGAAAGAATATTAACATTGAATGGAGTTAGTAAGGCATATGCTATGACAGGCTGGAGAATTGGTTATGCGGGAGGAAATGCGAGCTTAATTAAAGCTATGGGCAAGCTTCAGTCTCAATCTACAAGCAATCCAACATCTATCAGTCAAGCTGCAGCAGTTGAAGCCTTAAATGGAGATAATTCATTCATTGCTGAAAGAGCCAAAGTATTTAAAGGTAGACGTGATTTTCTAATCGATGAATTTACTAGTATGAATGGAATTACTTGTAGAGTACCTGAAGGTGCATTTTATGTTTTTCCATCATGTAAAGGAGTAATTGGTAAAGTTGATGAGTCGAATAACAAAATTACAAATGATGAAGAATTTACGACATCATTATTAGAGAATGCGGGAGTTGCAGTTGTTCAAGGTTCAGCTTTTGGTTTGGAGGGCTATTTTAGAATTTCTTATGCAACTTCAGACGAAAACTTAAAAAATGCATGCGTTCGAATGAGAGATTTTCTTAATAAATTAAGATAATTCAGCTAGGTATTTTTCTGCCTCAAGCGCTGCCATACAACCCATACCAGCTGCAGTAACCGCCTGACGATAAATTTTATCCTTTACATCTCCTGCTGCATATACACCTTCAACGTTTGTAAGTGTTGAGTCAGGTTTTGTAATTATGTATCCATCTTCATCCATTTCGACTTGGTCCCTAAAAATTTGAGTAGCTGGATCATGCCCTATAGCGACAAAGACACCGTCTAGCTCGATACTGCTGGTTTCGTTAGTTTTTGTATTTTTAATGTTTATGCTTTTTACATTTAGAGGATCTTCATCGCCAACTATTTCTTTTAGTTCACTATCCCACACACACTCAACTTTTTCATTTTTAAACAATCTATCTTGAAGAATTTTTTCAGCTCGAAGTTCATCACGCCTATGAACAAGGTACACTTTAGATGCAAAGTTTGTTAAATATAAAGCTTCCTCAACAGCTGAATTACCACCGCCGATGACTGCTACCTTTTTTTCCTTAAAAAAGAAGCCATCACAAGTTGCACAAGCTGAAACGCCATATCCTTGAAATTTTTTTTCAGAGTCTAATCCAAGCCATCTTGCTTGAGCTCCTGTTGAGATGATCACTGAGTCGGCAGTATATTCAGTTCCCGACTCGCTAATAGCCTTAAATGGCTTACATTTAAAGTCTACACTTTTTATAATGTCATTTATAATATTTGTTCCAACATTTTTTGCTTGTTCTTGCATTTGTTCCATTAACCATGGACCTTGTATTACATCCCCGTACCCAGGATAGTTTTCAACATCAGTTGTTATAGTAAGTTGCCCACCTGGCTGCAAACCTTGAACTAAAGTCGGCTCGAGCATTGCCCTTGCCGCATATATTGCAGCAGTATATCCTGCGGGACCTGATCCTATTATTAGAACTTTTGAATGCATTTAATTTTTATAATCTATATATTATCTTCTAGTAATTAAAGAACTTTTGTATTCAACATAGATAGTTATTAAATGACCAATTTCAAGAATTTGAGAGCGTGGTGCTTAACAGATGGATCAGCAGGAATGATCAGTCAGGTCAAAGGCCTTGCAGATGCTCTTAATTTAAATTTTGAGCAAAAGACAATAGATTTAAAATTTCCTTGGAATAAGCTTCCAGTGGGAATATTGCCACCATCTAAAGTTATATTTAAAAATTACAGACAAATAAGCTTAGAAAGTAATATTCCTCCAGATATTATTATATCATGTGGCAAGAGGTCTATTTATGCATCTTTACATCTCAAAAAATCCTTAAAAAATAAAGTCTTTTCAATTCATATACAAAATCCAAAAATCAACCCAGCTCATTTTGATTTGGTTGTCGCTCCAGCGCATGATGATTTAAAAGGTAAAAACGTGCTTAAAACTGATTTGGCACTTAATCATATAAACAAAAGCCTACTGAGCAAAGAGGCTGAGCTTTACGCAGCTCAATTCTCAATAATAGAAAAACCTATTTGCGCAATTTTCTTAGGTGGTCAAAACCGAAATTATCGCTTCGATATGTCTGTTGTTAAGGTATTAGCAGATCAAGTTGATAAAATTATTAAAAATAATGATATTCAGTTATACATTTTATTTTCAAGAAGAACTAATCAATTTATTATCGAATACCTAAAAGAACGCTTTTTGGATCAGAATATTATTTGGAACGGAGAAGGCAATCCTTATTTAGCCTTAATGAAGTTTTCTAAATATCTTATTTGTACAGCTGACTCTGTTTCAATAATTTCAGAATCTATATCTTCAACTAAACCAGTATATATTTTTAAACTTCCAAGCTTAAAAAAAAATAACAGAATAGAAAAATTTATTACGATGCTGTTGCAAAAAAATTACGCAAGGCTTTTAGGAGAAAAACTCGAAGACTTTACAAATTCATATGAAAATGAGACCTTCCAAGTAGCCAGAATGATTGAAGAAAGGTATAATAAAAAAGCATGACATTAATCAATGCTCTGAAAAACAATTTATCACATTCCAATGTACCTTTTAATCATTGGATAATTAATAATCCTCTTTCAGAAAAAGCAATAGATGAAATTTATTCTATTAATTTTCCTGAAGGTAAAGTTATTTTTGATGGTACAAGAGCAGGTGATAAAACAGGGGAAAACTTACTTAGTAAGTTAAGAGTATTTATCAATAAAGATAATGCAGAGGAATATTCTGAATTATCTGGGCTAGTAAAAGAAATGCAATCAAAAGAATGTACTGACTTCATTTCTAATCTGATCAATAGAGATCTAAAAAATTCTTATGTTAGATTAGAAGTCATTGCCGATCGAGATGGATTTTGGCTTGAACCTCACTGTGACATCAAAGAAAAATTGATGTCATCAATTTTGTTTGTAAATAGATACGGAGAAAATGAAAATTTAGGAACAGACTTTTATACTCCAGATTTGAAAGTTGCTAAAACTCTACCTTATAAAAATAATACAGGGTATATTTTTACTTCAGAAGAAAACTCCTGGCACGGACTTGAAAAGAAAAAAATTAAAAAAGAAAGACGCTGCTTGCAATTAAATTATGTTTCTTTTGAAACAGAGTGGCCAGTAGACTGATGGTAAAAAAAGAAATTGATAGTGTTGATCTAAAAATACTTCGAATACTTCAAGATGAAGGAAGAATTTCAAATCTAGATCTATCTAAGAAAATTGAAATGTCTCCACCGCCAACATTAAGAAGAGTAAGAGACTTAGAAGATAATGGTTATATTGATGGTTTTCGTGCAAATCTAGATCCATCAAAGCTTGGATATGACTTAGTAGCATGGATATTTGTAAGTTTAAAAAATCAAAATGAAGAAAGCTTGGGGTCTTTTGAAAAACTGGTCTGGGGTTTGGAACCTATTAGAGAGTGCTTTATGTTGAATGGTGAAATAGATTTTATTCTTAAATGTGTAGTAAAAAATATGAATGAATTTAACAATTTTTTAACAACACATGTAACTTCAAATGAAAATATTTTGAGTGTCAAAACAGCTTTTGTCATAAAAAATACGAAGAAACTAGGTACTGTTCCTCTAGATTAGTGAAATTTAGTTATAGGGTTAACTTCTAATTCATTATTTCTTAACTCTTTAATTGAGTTAATAGCAGCCCTTGCACCAGATACTGTGAGAAAGTATGGCAAACTTTTCATGAGAGCAGTTCTTCTAATGCCAAAAGAGTCATTAATTGATTTTCTTCCTTCAGTTGTATTAATTATTATATCAACTTTGCCATCAATTAACTCTTCAACAATATGAGGTGATCCTTGAGAAACCTTGTTAATTTTCTTAACCTTAACACCACCCTCCATCAAATAATCAGCTGTTCCTGCAGTCGCATTCACTTTAAATCCTAATTTTTGAAAGGATCTTATTATTGGAAGTATTTTTGGCTTATCAGAGTCTTTTACAGATACGAATAAAGAACCTCTCCTAGGAAGAGGGTTTGAGGAAGCTAACTGACATTTTATAAAAGCTGACTCGAATGACTTATCGATGGCCATTACCTCCCCAGTAGATTTCATTTCAGGGCCCAAGATAGTATCAACATTAGGAAAGCGTTTAAAAGGAAATACAGGTTCTTTAATTGAGATACAGTTAGTTTTACAAATTTTAAATTTACCTTTATTCAGCGGTTTTCCCATTGCTGCACTAAGTGCTATTTTAACAATTGGATTACCTGTGGCTTTAGCTACAAACGGTACAGTTCGACTGCTTCTAGGGTTAACTTCAAGTAAAAATATATTATTATTTTGAATTGCAAATTGTATATTTAGTAAGCCTTTCACCTTCAGCGCAATGGCTAATTTTTTGGTCTGCTTTTCTATGTCTTTAATGATCTTTTCCGACAATGAGTAAGGAGGCAACGTGCATGTTGAGTCACCAGAATGGATTCCTGCTTCCTCAATATGTTCCATAATACCTGCAATGATGACTTTTTTTCCATCAG
>CABYLU010000013.1 GCA_902519835.1 uncultured Pelagibacteraceae bacterium | reverse complement strand
CTGGCAAATTATCCCGTGTCATAAAGATTATTATCTTTGCCGCAATTATAATCGCGGTTGTCTTTATGCTGACTAGGGGTAATTTAGGTTTTCTTGCACCTATCATTGGACTTGCAAGAAGATTGTTAGTTGGTTTTTAAAAATGATAGCTGCAAAAAAAAGTTTTATTGTCATAATCTTCTTCTTATCATCCCTGATTTTTTTTACCTCTTGCGATAATGATCCGAATCAATCAGCAGCATTTACTGGAGTGCGGGTCATTGATAACTCATACTCTCCACCAGTAGTAAGAATAAATGAAGGAGGAAAAGTTAGGTTCAATAACTGGGGCAATAATCCGCATAATGTAATTGCCGTTGATGAAACCTGGGGCTCATACGAAGAGATACCTAAAGGCGATTACTTAGATATTACTTATGAAGCTGAGGGATTATATAAATATCTTTGCTCTTTTCATGCATCACCTGATGGTGAGTGGGGGATGGTTGGGTCTGTTGTTGTTGGTGATATAAATTATGAAGATTATACTAACTTTTCAAAAATGGATGTAGTTCCATCTTTCTCTGGATCGGTAAGAAATGTACCTGATGATTATGAGACAATTCAAGATGCGGTTAATGCATCAAATCCTGGGGACTTGGTCCTTATTAAACCCGGAATTTACTATGAGGAAGTTGTTGTCAATGTTCCTTCAATAACAATTCGTGGCTGGGATAGAAATAATACAATTATCGATGGTGAATTTGAAAGAGGTAATGGCGTTCTTGTTGCAGGTGTCGATGGCGTTGTGATTGAAAACATTACTGCACGCAATGCATTGCTCAATGGTTTTTATTGGGCAACAGTTAAGGGATATCGGGGTTCTTATTTAACAGCTTACAACAACGGTGACTATGGTGTTTATGCATTTGATGCTGTTGATGGAGTATTAGAGCATTCATATGCGTCAGGATCTCCTGATGCAGGTTTTTATATTGGACAATGCTATCCTTGCGATGCAATTGTGAATAATGTTATTTCAGAAAATAACGGACTAGGTTATTCCGGAACTAATTCAGGAGGCTCCCTGTACATTATTAGTTCAGTATTTAGAAATAACAAAGGGGGTCTAGCTCCAAATACATTAGATTCTGAATTACTACCTCCTGAAAGAGAGACATTTATTATCGGGAATTTAATTGAAAATAATAACAACAATGATGCTCCTGCTACAAAATCAACTTATTTATCTTTTGGCAACGGCGTTATTATTGCTGGTGGCAATAATAATATAATCAAAAATAATGTGATTGCTAACCATGATTTATATGGCGTTGTTCTTACTGCAGCAGCTGATGTGAATTATTGGCCAGCCCATGGAAACAGAGTTGAAGATAATCTAATTTTATCATCTGACAGGGCAGACTTAGCAATTAGTGGCGTATCCAATCTTGGTAATTGTTTTAAAGGAAACTATTTTAATACATCTATACCGCCAGGTTTACAGTCTTTAAATAATTGTGACGCAGGGTACATTCCACTTAGTTCAGATCTCTCAGGTATGTGGTCATCGATTGCAAGAATTATTCATGCGAGTGACGGTAGATATCAACAAGGTGACTGGAGATCTTTTCCTAAACCTGAAAATCAACCAAATATGCCAATTATGGAAAAGTTGTTAAATCAAGGATATGATAAGAAAAATTTACCTACCTATATGATCAGAAAGTCTGTAAAGCCAGCTGTCGAGGTTTTTCAACAATTCGAAGATGTACTGAATGATATTGAATTACCAGAAGAAGCAAGAAACTATTTGAACTAATAGTTTAATTGTTTAACCTATTTATAGGAGATTTTAGATGCCAGGTGTTACTTTTTTTCCATTAAATGATGTACCGTTTTTATCATTATTTTTTAACTTTTACGGTTACTATCTCCCCATATTTTTATATGCGACATGGACTTCTACTGCATTATTTGATTTATTTCTTTCAAAATACAGAGGCACGACTGGAAAAGTAATTTGGACGTTTATTGTCATGTTCATTCCTTTAATCGGCTCATTAATCTATCACCTATTTGCAGCTAGGGAGTTAGATGTCACGATTAGGGCGACCATGATCTTTGGTGGTATTGGTATTTTAATAATTGTTTTTCTCTATCTCGGTCTTGCCCTTTAATTTTTCGAAGTGATATTTGATTCAAGAATTACCCCAATTAGAAGAGATTTAGCTTCAGCTGCATATAAAGCTATTGTAAAAAGAAAAAAATATGTGAATGCAAAGCTGGCTACAGTTAAGAGCACATTTTCTCCACTTTATTCAAATAAAGGTTCAAAATTAAGTACTCAACTATTGTATGGTGAAGAATGTGATGTTTTTGAAACTAAAAATGGGTGGTCTTGGATTCAGTCTCGAAGAGATAATTATGTTGGATATACTCCTTCTATTAATCTAACGAGAAAAACTTATAAACCTAATTCAAAAGTAATCTCCTTAAGAACAGTTATTTACACTAAACCAGATATAAAAAGTGCCACAAAAGGTTACTTGAGTTTTAACTCATTAGTTGAGGTAATTAAAATTAAGGGAAAATATTCGCTTATTAAAAATTTGGGTTGGTGTCCAAGTCTAGATCTTGTAAAGGTTAAAAGTAGCAAATTCAATCATATAGATTTATCAAAACAATACTTAGATACCCCTTATCTATGGGGTGGAAGAGACTCAATGGGCATAGATTGTTCAGGGTTAATCCAAAATCTCCATCAGATTAATAATAGGCCTTTTCCAAGGGATACAGATATGCAAGAGATATTTGTTACTAATGAAGTTAAGTATGAAAAAGATCTCAAAGCAGGGGATCTAGTATTTTGGAAAGGGCATGTTGCAATGATGATTGATAATTTGAATATCATTCATGCAAATGCTTTTCATATGAAAACTGCGATTGAGCCACTAAGTACAGCGAAGAAAAGAATATTAAAATCAAATGGTAAGATTAAAAAGCTTGGAAGGTTATGAATTAATTGAATGAAAATTTATTTCTAATAAACCAAAGCAGAATCAATGAAGGAATTACCATGACAGCGGTAATTATAAAGAAAACACCCCAATCTCCCTGCAACCAGTCGACTAATGATCCTGAAGATGATGCCATTAGTGTTCTTCCAGCTGTTCCAAGTGATGCCAAAAGGGCATATTGAGTTGCGGTGTACGTTCGGTCAACAAGTAGCGAAATAAAGGTAACAAAAGCCACAGTTGCAAAAGCTGCAGCCAAATCATCAAGTAATACTGCGGCAGCAAAGAGTAAAACTGATTTCTCAGACCATGCCATTACACTAAACATTATGTTTGTAATCGCCATTGCAATTCCTGAAATGAATAGCGCTCTAACAACACCTGATTTTATGGAAAACCAACCACCCAATAATGTAAATACAATTGTTGTTATCCATCCAAGTCCTTTTGAGTAAATTGCAATATCAGATTTTGAAAATCCCATTTCGTCGTAAAATATTATGGACATACGTCCCAAAAATGCTTCGCCAATTTTAAATAAAAATATGAATCCGATAATCAACAGACTGATGGTTAACCCATTTTTTTTGAAGAAACTAATTAGTGGACTTACGATAGTACTTATAAACCAGGCTGAAAATTTATTTAACTTTAAACGATCTTGATCACTTTTTTGAGCAATTTGCCTTTTATTCGATAGATCTTCTGGAATAAATAAAAGTCCAATATTAAAAAGAAAAATGATTAAGCAAATGAACAGAAAAGTTAATTGCCAATAATTAGCTAAGCCTTGCTGTTCGAAATAATCAGCAACAAAAAGTGTGAGCATTCCACCTATTTTATAACCCGTCCACCAACCAACCACAGCTATTGATGCGCCAGCCGCCATTGATGCTTTCTCATTCTCACCTATTTGCTCAATTCTTAAAGCATCAATTGTTATATCTTGAGATGCCGAGGAAATAGCTATCAATAATCCAAGTAAAATAATTAATTCTAAACTTGTAACAGGATTGAGAGTTGTCCAAATAAATAGACATACCAGTATTATTGCTTGTAAAGAAATGATCCACGATTTTCTGTGGCCAATTTTTTGTGTCAAGAAAGGAATTTTTACACGGTCAATAATTGGAGCCCAAATAAAGTTAATTGCATATACACTAAAAATAAGACCCGCCCATCCAATTGTACTTCTTGATAATTCATAATCTTTAAGCCAAAGTGAAAGAGCACTTCCAATTATCACCCAAGGAAAACCACTAATTGCTCCAAGCAGCAAGATGCGCAGCATTCTGTTATCAAAATAAATTGATAATCCTACATTTTCTCTCGTCATTAAATATTAGAATAGGTAATAGTGCCGACTGACGTCAATCAATATATTGCAGATTGTTCGGACTTATTCAATTGGTGCAGGATTATCGCTGAAGCTTCTAAGATAAAGTATGACGTTTGCTCTATCTTTTTCTTTTTTTAGACCCACAAAAGACATTTTTGTACCTTCAATATATTTTTTTGGATTTAAAAGATATCCGTTAAGTTGCTCGTATGTCCAGTTACCTCCGTATGCCGCCATTGCATTTGAGTATTTATAATCCTCTTTTGAACCAATATCTTTATTAACTATATCCCAGAGTGCTGGCCCAATTTTATTTGCCCCACCTTTTTCTACAACATGACACTGTGAACATTTCTTAAAGACCTTTGCACCTTTTTCTATATCTGCTGATGCAAGCAGAGTCTGAATTGGTATTTCAGGTTCCGCTGTAGCAGTGTCGTCTGCCATCGCTGCTGATGCAGATACCGCTATATCTTCAGCGCCCTCAACTTGATAGGCTGCTACCTCAGGTTTTTCAACATGATATAAAATCTCACTGAAGTTTGCTAAACCGATAAATACAAGGGCCACAACTAATACACAGGCTACAATTTTATTAATTTCAAATGAATCCATGATGTCTATTGACGTAATTAGATAATTATTTAAACAATAACCGAATTTAATCAAGTTTTTATGCGTCTTCTAGTCGCATAATTTATTTATGATAAGCCAAGAAAACACAGCGATAATCATCCCGGTCAGATTACAAGCGAGCAGGCTACCAAGTAAGCCTTTGCTCGACATTGCTGGCAAACCAATGATCCAACATGTTTGGGAGTCAGCCATTGCTTCTGATTTGGGTCGAGTAGTGGTTGCTACAGACAGTGATGAAATCGCCAAGTGTATTGAAAGTCTTGGGGGTGATGTATGTATGACTTCTGAAAATCATCAGACAGGTACTGATCGTATGCATGAAGCGCTTCAAGTAATTGATCCAAGTAAAATGATTCATTACATCATTAATTTGCAAGGCGACTTGCCTACAATTAACTCGATGGCTTTAGAGAAAGTTTTAAATTTATTATCATCAGAAGAAAATGAAATAGGCACACTGGTCACCCAGTTTGAAAGAGAGGAAGATCTAAAGAAAGAGCAGTTTGTAAAAGCAGTCTGTAATTTATCTGGCAGTGAAACTGAATCTTATGCAGAGAATTTTGTAAGAAAACAAGGAGATTATGAATCTAAGAACCTTTTTCATCACATAGGTATTTACTCTTTTAAGAGAGATGCTCTAGAAAAATTTGTCACTTTGTCTCAAACTGATCGAGAAAAAAATGAAAAACTAGAGCAATTAAGAGCACTTGATAACAATATGAAAATAAAAATTGGTTTAATTGACTTTTTACCTCTCGGAGTTGATACTCCGGATGACTTAGAAGAAATTAGAAAGATATTAAGCAAATGAAAAAAATAGCTTTCCAGGGTGAACTCGGAGCTTATTCACATCTTGCGTGCATTGAAGCTGCGCCTGATCACAATCCTGTTGCGTGCAGAACATTTGAGTCTGCCATGGAGCAAGTTAGTGCATCAGAGTGTCATTTAGCCATGATACCAATTGAAAACTCGGTCGCGGGCAGGGTAGCGGATATTCACTACTTACTTGGTGGATATGATTTAAAAATATATTCAGAACACTTTCAAGAAATCAATCATCAGTTAATGGTAAAACCAGGCGCTTCCTTAGATACAATTAAAAATGTACGCAGTCATTCTATGGCCATTGGACAATGTAATGCTGCGATAAAAAAATATAATTTAGATGTCATTATAATGGCGGACACTGCAGGATCTGCCAAATTTATTAGTGAGCAAGGGACAACTGAAGACTCAGCGATTGCCTCAACACTTGCAGCTGATACTTATGGATTAGATATAGTAGATACAAATATTCAAGATATGAAAAATAATACAACTCGATTTTTAATAATGTCAAAGGAACTTCAGCAAGAAAGGAATGAAAACCTTTCATACCTGACAAGTTGCATATTTGAAGTGAAGAGTGTTCCTTCAGCTCTTTATAAAGCACTCGGAGGTTTTGCAACTAATGGTGTCAATCTAACTAAATTAGAGAGTTTCATTGTCGATGGTGATTTTAATAAAGCTCAATTCTATATTGATCTAGATGGCCACGCTGAAGATCAATCGGTAAAAGGAGCTTTAGAAGAACTATCCTTTTATACTGAAAAACTGAAAGTCTTAGGTGTTTATCCAAAACATTCATATAGAAACAATTAGTTTACTTATTGTGCATCCAAGCAACAATTAATTGATGAGCTACAGCCATTGCAGGAGGTATCCATATTCTGTCGGGGCTTTTACCAACGAATATACGATTTAAGTCTTCTCGAGATAACCATACTGCATCTTCAATTTCATCCTGTTCTAAATCAGTTGTATCACCATCTGTTTGACAGAAACATGCGATCATTAATTGAGAAGGAAATGGCCATGGTTGGGTAAATTTATACTCAACACTTGTAACATTTAATCCCACTTCTTCTTTAACTTCTCTAATAACTGCATCTTCGATGGTTTCACCCGGTTCTAAAAAACCTGCCAGTGCTGAGAACATTCTGGGTGGAAATATTTTTTGGCGACCGAGTAAACATTTGTCTTTAAAAATAGGAAGCATGATTACGACAGGGTCAACACGAGGAAATAATTCTACGTTACAATTTTTGCAAATTTTTTTGCAACCTGCATCAACAGTTTCAAGTCGGGAACTTTCACATCTGGTACAAAAAATATTGGATGAATTCCATTCGACCATCGACTTAGCCTGGGCAAGAATACCCGTGTCTTCCGGGGAAATACTCTGCGCTATCGATCTTAAATCAATAAATTTACAGTTAGGAAATGCAGTTTTGTCGAAGTCTTTGTTGCTATTTGATAAATCTATGGCGTAGTAGCTTTTATTTTTTAACTTGCCTAGGAAAAGCAAATAAGCATCTTCAATAAAATTTTTTATTTGATCATATGTGGCTAAAAAAATTGTTGAATTTGAGCCAGGTTCACTGCTCACGTGTATCAATGGTTTCCCTGAGTGAAAAACAACAAAACGTGTTTCATTGTCCAATAAATTTGCTTTTTGCCAGTCTTTATCGCTTCTAAAACCTGACATTCTATCGAGAGGGTTATTTGCAAATATTATTTTGTTCATTAATTAATTATTTATTAAACAACATTTTATTTTCGTTATGATACAATATTTTGGGAGATTGAGTAGACAAGTTATTCGCCAATCCGGTCAGGTCTGAAAAGAAGCAGCCGTAACGAAGATATTTGGGTTACGTTGATCTCCCACTAAAGATTAGTGATTTTTATGTCCGAAACAACCAACATACCTATTCCATTAAAATATAGACCGCTAAAGTTTAGTGAACTTATTGGTCAAGATCTCATGTCTAAGACAATACAAAATGCAATTGAGATGAATAGAATTGCCAACGCTTATTTACTCACAGGGGTTAGAGGTGTGGGGAAAACAACGACAGCAAGAATTATTGCAAAATCACTAAATTGTTTGAATATAACGGAGCAAGATGACAACGAGCCATGTGGGGTTTGTGACAATTGTAAAGCGATAACAGAGTCCAGAAGTGTTGATGTTTATGAAATGGATGCAGCATCGCGCACCGGAATAGCTGATATAAGAGAGCTGATTGAAGGCGTTCAATACTCGCCCGTATCATCAAAGTATAAAGTATATATTATAGATGAAGTTCATATGTTATCGACCGCAGCCTTTAATGGATTACTTAAAACATTGGAAGAGCCGCCACCTCATGTGAAATTTATTTTTGCAACTACTGAGGTAAGAAAAATACCTACAACCATACTATCAAGATGCCAAAGATATGATTTAAAAAGAGTTGAACCTGATGATTTAGTTATTTTTTTAAAATCTATATGTGAAAAGGAAACTGTTGAGTTTGAAGAAGGTGCATTGAAAATTATCGCAAGAGCTGCAGATGGATCTGTAAGAGATGGCCTATCTATACTTGATCAATCTATTGCATTTTCAGGTAAGCATATTTCTGAAGAGCAAGTAAAAGAGATGATCGGTTTAAACGATCCAACCAAAATTTTAGAACTAATCAAATTCATTACTGCTGGTCAAACTCAACAGTCACTTGAAAAAATAAATGAACTTTATGACAACGGAGCTGATCCATCAATGATTGTAAAAGATCTAATAGAAACTGTTCATAGTTTGACCATGATTAATATTGATGCAGCTGAGGGGGTCAAAAGCTCTCTTACAGACAGTGAATATAATGCAGTGCAAGAGGTAGCAGGTAATCTTGATGTATCCACTCTCTCAATGATCTGGCAAATGCTTAATAAGGGATTGCATGAAGTTACAGACTCATTTTCTCCCATAACTTCTCTTGAAATGTTGATCATTAGGATCATTTATTTAAATGATATGCCGAAACCTAATGAATTAATAAGTGAACTAAATAATATGGTTGAAAAAAATGATAATAAAATACAGGATAAATCAGGAGAAACATCTTCAGAAATGGATCCAAAAGTAAAAGAAATCATTGATTTCTTTCCTGGGACTGAAGTTGAACAAATTGAAGAGAAATAAATATGAATAATTTTAACAATATGATTAAGCAGGCCCAAGACTTGCAAAAAAAAATGGCTGAGGCTCAGGAAAAGGTAGAAACACTGGAAGCCGAGGGTATCTCAGGTGGAGGAATAGTTAAAATAACTATAAATGGAAAAAATAATGTAACTTCTGTGAACATTGACGAAACAGCGATAGATAAAAATGAGAAAGAAATTTTAGAAGATTTGATAGTTGCAGCTTTTAATGATGCGCGAGACAAAATTCAAAGAAAAATTGCGGATGAAATGAGCTCTCTTACCGGTGGTATAAAACTTCCTCCAGGAATGAAACTGCCTTTCTAGTATGAAATCTCGTATATCTAATCCAGAAATTGATAAGTTAATACTTTTAATCAGTAAACTGCCTGGTTTTGGACCTAAATCTGCGAGCAGAGCAGCACTTCATTTAATAAAGAATAAAGAACAGTTAATGGTCCCACTCGCTGAGTCGCTTTTATCGTCGAGTGAAAATATTGTTACATGTGAAATTTGTGGAAACATAGATGTAAATTCTCCATGCATGATCTGCACAAATGAGGGTCGATCTAAAAATCAAATCTGTGTTGTTGAAAATATCGCAGATCTATGGGCACTTGAGAAATCAGAAGTATTTAATGGACTGTATCATGTGCTGGGTGGCACCCTATCAGCTATAAACAGCATTGGGCCAGATGATTTAAATTTAAAAAAACTGATTGATCGAATTGAAGGCAAAAAAATTGACGAAGTCATATTGGCTTTGAGTGCAACAGTTGATGGTCAAACAACCGCTCACTACGTAGCAGATACATTGTCAAAACACAGTGTTGAAGTAAGTCGTTTAGGACACGGCGTGCCTGTTGGTGGTGAGTTGGATTACATGGATGAAGGAACTATTGCCGCCGCTCTCAGTGCACGACAAAAAATTTAGTTTTATTGTATTTTCCCAATTTTTTTATTCAATCTTGACCTTATATCTAAGTTAGCCTATCTAAAGATTATGACAGTAAAAAAGATTTTAACTGCTCCAGATCCGTTTTTAAAACAGATTTCAAAACCAGTTGATGAAGTAACTAAAGAGATCCAGGATCTCATGGATGATATGTTGGATACCATGTATGACGCACCTGGAATAGGTCTAGCAGCGGTTCAAATTGGGGTTCCTTTGCGTGTAATTGTGATGGATATAAGCTGGAGAAATGAAGAGGGCATAAAAGAACCCCTTTATTTTGTTAACCCTGAAATTACAGTAAAAACAAAAAATCTTTCAACGTATGAAGAGGGATGTTTATCGGTTCCAGATCAATACGCAGAAATTGATCGTCCAGAAGAATGTGAAATAAAGTTTCTTGATTATAATGGAAAAAAGTCGACTCTAAACGCTAAAGGATTATTAGCGACCTGTATCCAACATGAAATGGATCATCTTGAAGGAATTCTTTTTATTGATCATTTATCAAATATGAAACGCAACATGATTGTAAAGAAGCTCATCAAAACAAGAAAACAATCAAAAAAAGAACGAATCGTCGCTTAGATAAAATGAAAAATTATCGCATCCTATTCATGGGCACAGCCCCATTCGCAGTGCCATCTTTAAAAAAAATTATTTCTTCAAATAATCATTTGGTAGGTGTATATACATCCCCCGCAAAAAAGGCTAACCGAGGAATGAAATTATCAATTTCACCAGTGGCAGAATTTGCTGAAGCTGTAAATATAGAAATTAGCTCGCCTCTTTCGATTAGTTCATTAGAGGAATTAAAAAAACTACAAGAAATGAACTTGGATATGATAATTGTTGTTGCTTATGGACTGATATTGCCTGAAGAAGTAATCAATTTACCTAAACTTGGTTGTTTTAATGTACATGCATCTTTACTCCCTCGGTGGAGGGGTGCTGCACCAATTCAAAGAGCAATGATTGAAGGTGATCAGACTACGGGCGTTACAATTATGAAAATGGATAAAGGCCTTGATACAGGAGATATTGGGCTGCAAAAAGAAATAAAAATAGAACAACAAAATTACAGTGAGTTAGAAAAAGAACTCGCAAATGAAGGAGCTGAATTGCTTATAAACTTTATTGATAGATTAGGTGGCTCTATTCAGTTTACTAAACAAAATGACACGCAGGCCTGTTATGCGAAGAAAATACAAAAAAAAGAAGCTTTAATAGACTGGACTGAAAATGCTGAGAAAATAAATAGACGCATAAATGCTTATAACCCTAGTCCATGCGCTTGGTTTTCACTAAATAATAAAAGAATTAAAATACTGAAGGCTGAGGTAATTCATGAGAAAGGAGAGGCCGGAAAGATCATGAATGAAGAATTTTTAATTGGTTGTGGCATTAATTCACTTAGACCGTTGCTTCTCAGAGTTGAAGGTAAACAAGATTGTTCAATCAATGACTTTCTTTTAGGACATAAAATTGAAGTTGGCTCTTATATTCAATGAACAGGTACAAAATAAAAATTGAGTATGATGGCACCCCGTTTGTCGGGTGGCAAAGACAAGAAAATGGACAATCAGTTCAAGGGTGTATTGAAAAAGCAATAAATAATATATTTGAGGAAAACATAACTATTTTTGGGGCTGGTAGAACAGATGCGGGTGTTCACGCAATGGGGCAGGTCGCTCATTTTGATGTTACAGACAAATTACTTGAACCATATGTGATTAAGAATGCATTAAACGATCATTTGAGGCCATTTCCTATTTCCATATTGGAAGTAGAGAAAGCACATAATGATTTTCATGCAAGATTTGATGCAACTCAGAGAAAATACCTTTATAGAATAGTAAACAGAAAGTCGCCACTCACTATTGAGAAGGGAAGAGCTTGGCAAGTACATAAAGACATTGATGTTGATTTGATGAAGGAATGCATTCCTTCAATTGAGGGTCAGCATGACTTTACAACATTCCGTTCGGCCCATTGTCAATCTGATAGTCCAATAAAAACTTTAGACAGCCTAAAAATTAGTCAATCAGAAGAAAATATCTATTTCGGTTTCACTGCAAAATCATTTCTGCATCATCAAGTTAGATCAATTGTTGGAAGTTTAAAGCTAGTTGGAGAAAAAAGTTGGTCGTCTGGTGATTTTGAAAAAGCGTTTAATTCAAAAGATCGCTCTAAATGCGGAGCACTTGCTCCTCCTGAGGGATTATATTTTATGGAGGTTAAATACTAATTATTGTGAGCAGTTTTCAATTGTTTGAACATTTATATCTAATTTTTCTGCGGTGTTACCATAAAAGATCCCTCTGATTGGCGCCGCATAACTTGCGTCTAAGCCGCATGAAACTCGAATATATCTCTCATCAGGACAACATTGATTTGTAGGATCAAATCCAACCCAACCAAGTTTATCTATATAAAGTTCAGCCCATGCGTGTGTAGCTTGAAATTCAGAGTCATTTCTATTTTTATGCATGTAGCCATTTACATATCTTGAGGGAATGCCCAGATATCTAGCAGCAGAAATCATTATATGTGCTTGATCTTGGCAAACACCTTTTTCTTGATCTATTGACATAGCTGCAGTTGTGTTCGTATTGGTGGTATACGGTTCATATTTAATTTTTTTCGCAATTAAGAGCATTAAGTCATGAGCAATAGTTACAGTATCTTCATTTGAACAATCTTTTGAGGCAATAGAAGCTAGCTCTTTTATTTTATCATTTGGTAGTGTTAAAATTGTACTTCTTAAATAGACATAAGGATCTATTTTATCATTCAAACTTTCATACACTCCATTTGTATCAATTGTTTCAACTTCACCTTTAACTACAAATTTAATTTCCTTTTCTGATGGTTCGCCTTTGAAGTTAATTATATTATTTCCCTCTCCATCTCTAAATATTTCGCCTCCAGATTTATTATTTCTTTTTACAGTCCAATCCAAAATTTTAAGACCATTATAGGGTGATGGAGTCAACTTTGTTGTTTGAATTAACCCTAATAGGTTATCATCGTATTCATAATTTGTTGTATGATTGATTGTAAGTAACATAATCTACCTAAAAAAATGATTTTGAATTTGATTGTCTAAGAAAGATATCTTCGATACAAAATTGGTCACATACTCATGCAAACCATATTCAATAATTGATTCGACAGTTTCGTCTTTCACAGAATTATGAACTGATTTAAGGCCAGAGTAAATATCACTGATTTTATCAGGACTGCATTTCAAACAATTAAGATGATAAACAATATTATTTATACAAAAACTTAAAGAACGTGAACAATCATTATTAAGTATAAAAAAATGCGCAATTTTTGTTGAGGTCACGTCTCCATCATAAGCCCATCTAAAAGCACGAAATGAAGATAGTGATCGTAAAAGTATAATCCATTGTAAATTATCAAGATTTCCCCCTATATAATCAGCAGTGGGAAGTAGTACAAAATATTTTACATCGAGCAATCTCGCAGAATTATCTGCTCGTTCAATGAATGTACCAAGAAATATAAAATGATATCCGTCATTTCGTAATAATGAGTTTGCTGATCCTCGAAACATATTTACTTGCTGAATAGTCCATTCAGTAAAGTTTGGTAGATCAGCACGAGTAAATTTTTTATTTTTTAGCTCCAATATCTCTTTGTATGACTTATTAATCGCAACCCATGCCTCAGGAGTGAATGCAGTCCTCACTAATAGAGCATTATTTCTAGCTTTTGATATACAGCTGTATACTGAGGAAGGATTTTCTTCATCAAAAAAAATATAATCCTCAACATTTTCCTGATTTATTTCATTGTATTTAGTAAAATAACCCTGAGCAGCACCTGCAGCTGATAATACTGAGTCCCATTCATTATGGTAGCCTTTAGGGTTAGGAAACAAGGACATTCTATAACCCACATCAAGAAGGCGTGCCATAGTTTCTGCTCTTTCCATATATCTACTAATCCAGTAAAGATTCTCTGCTGTTCTGCTTAGCATGTTAATCCGCGAGGACCCAAGTGTCCTTTACTCCTCCCCCTTGTGATGAATTTACTACATACGATCCTTTATTTAATGCAACTCTTGTTAATCCCCCTGGGCATAATTGTACTTTTTCTCCAACTAGACAGAATGGACGTAAATCAACTCGTCTTCCTGAAACTTCATTATCTATTAAAGTTGGTGAGGATGATAAGTCTAATGTTGGTTGAGCAATATATCCTCGAGGGTTACTTTTCAGTTTAGTAGAGAACTCTGAAATTTGATCTTTAGTTGATTTAGGTCCAATTAACATTCCATAACCACCTGAACCATCAACCTCTTTCACCACAAGTTTTTCAATATTTTCTAATACATAAGTTAATTCGTCATCTCTTTCACATCTCCATGTTTCAACATTATCTAGAATAGGTGTTTCACCAAGGTAAAATTTTATCATTTCAGGGACAAATATATAAATAGCTTTGTCATCTGCGATACCAGCACCAGGAGCTGAGCATATATTCACACCACCTGTTTTATATACTTGAGTGATCCCTGGGACACCAATGACTGAGTCCGGGTTATAACAAAGAGGATCTAAAAATTCGTCATCAATTCTTCGATAAACAACATCTATTTTTTTTGGTCCATCAACTGTCTTCATATAGAGCAAATCATTTTCAACAAAAAGATCTTGTGACTCCACCATTTCAATACCCATTTGGTCGGATAAAAAAGTATGTTCGTAATATGCACTATTTAAATGACCTGGGGTTAATAGGACAACTGTTGGTATACTGCTATCACATTTTTTTGGGGCAAGACTCATTAGTGTCTGCAATAATCTAGTAGGATAGTCATCAACTCGTAAAACACGATTCGTGTGAAATAAATCAGGAAACATTTTCATCATGATTTCTCTATTTTCCAACATGTATGAAACACCAGATGGTGTACGACAGTTGTCTTCTAAAACATAAAACTCATCTTTTCCTGTTCTGACTAGGTCAACACCAATTATTGGACTATAAATCTTTCTTGGAGGTGAAAAGTTGATCATAGACTGATCATATGACGATTTTTTATAAACAATTTCTTTTGGAACAATCCCCGCCTTAAAAATTTCACCACTATTATAAATATCGTGAAGAAAAGCATTTAGAGCTTTCGCTCTTTGTAAAACACCTTTTTCTATCTTTGCCCATTCGTAGTTTGTAAGAATTCTTGGAATTAGGTCAAAAGGGATGATTCGTTCAGTCATATCATCATCTTTGACCGAAAAAGTAATACCAATTCTTTTAAAATGAGACTCAGCTTCAAAATTCTTTTGGCTAATGACTGTGGATGACATGGTTCTCAACCACGAATTTACTTGTAAGTAGTGCTTTCTTATTTGAGCATCATCGCTATACATTTCATCAAACATGGCCACATACTAATCAAATAGCTATCAATATTAATTTGATGTTTTTGCCAAATTGACATGTTATTCCCCTCCCGAATTCAGCAAATAATCTGTAAGAGATCAATATGAAAAAAATTTTTGAGCAATCATTTAACTACTTTCTTAGGGCTTTCCCAGTAATCTTGACTGTTTACTTTCTTTTTCAAATAGCTGGAGCAATTATTTAGGTATTTATTATGTTTGGAACTAGATGGAATTTTAATCCTTCCCCCCTTAAATTGGATATAGCTTTGACCATCATGCTAATGTTGCTAATAGTATAATACCTAAATAGCTCTAAAATTGATAAATAGTTGATTTTTATTGGAAGTACTTAGTGATTATAAGACTGTAAATTTCTTTAAGCTTAGTTATGTCTTCAGTTTTTACATTTTCATCAATTTGGTGTGCGGTCTCTCCAATAAGTCCAAACTCTGCTACTTCGCAGTAGTCTTTGAAAAATCTTGCATCTGATGTTCCACCTGTTGTTGTTAGTGAAGAATTCATTCCTGTAATCTCATCAACAGAACTTTTCACTATCTCTGTAAATTTACCTTTTTCAGTTAAAAATGGTTCTGCAGAATTGTTAAAAGTTATATCAACTTTATAGTCACTATTATTGATATTTTTTGAAACAACTTCATTGATCATTGATTGAAGGCTCTCTTGTGTGTGATTAATATTGTAGCGAATATTAAATATTCCAGTTGAGGTTTGCGGAACAATATTAGTCGCACCTTCACTTGACTCAATTTTAACAATTTCCATATTTGATGGTGGAAAGTCTTCTGTACCTTTATCAAGCTCTAAATTACACAGTGTATTGAGTATTGATGTCAGAGGATTTATTGGGTTGAGAGTCCACTCTGGATAGGCAACATGACCTTGTTTCCCTGAAACTTTAATAGTTGTGGTAATACTGCCTCTCCGTCCAATTTTAATCATTTCGCCTAAATTACTTGGGCATGTTGGTTCCCCTACCAAGCAACTATCTATCTTTTCTCCATTTTTATAAATTTCTTCTAGTACTTTTCTTGTCCCATTTATTGCAGGACCTTCTTCATCATTTGTAATTAAGAGGCTTATTGTTCCTTTCATCTCATTATTCTCTAGGTATTCTCTTACTGCTGAAACAAATGCAGCTATAGCAGATTTCATATCGCTCGCACCACGGCCATATAACTTTCCATTTTTCTCAGTGGCCTCAAAAGGGTTTGAATTCCATGCGTTTTCATCACCAACTGGAACAACATCAGTATGACCTCCAAAACACAAATGTGGAGCACCACTGCCAATTTTTGCGAATAAATTATCTACGTCAGGTGTGTCAGTATCGCTAAATAAATAACGATTACATTTAAATCCCATGTCAGTTAGCTCCTTTTGCAGTAGGTCTAAGACCCCTTCGTTATTTGGTGTAACACTTGGACAAGAAATAAGTGATTTTGTTAGATCAACGACTTCCATAATTTATTCTCTGAGTAGATCGTTTATCGATGTTTTCTTTCTTGTGTTTTCATCAACTGTTTTAACGATTACAACACAGTATAAACTCGGCTTTTTAGGGTCTTCATTTGGAAGGCTTCCTGGAACTACTACAGAATAAGCAGGCACTTCACCGTAGCTAATTTCACCTGTAGACCTGTTCACAATTTTTGTTGATGCGCCTAAATACACTCCCATTGAGAGAACCGATCCTTCTCTAACAATTACACCCTCGGCAACTTCAGCTCTAGCACCAACAAAACAGTTGTCTTCAATTATTACTGGATTTGCTTGTAGTGGTTCTAAAACACCGCCAATACCAACACCGCCTGATAAGTGACAGTTTTTTCCAATCTGAGCACATGAGCCAACAGTTGCCCATGTATCAACCATTGTACCTTCATCAATGTAAGCGCCAATATTTACAAAGGATGGCATCAGAACTACACCTTTACCTATGAATGATCCTTCGCGAACGGTACCATTTGGAACATGTCGGTAGCCAGCTTCTTTCCATTGATCTTCATTCCAATCAACGGTTTTACCTCTTACTTTGTCATACCAAGACGTGTAAGGTCCTTTTAAAATTTTATTATCATTTATTCGAAATGATATAAGAACAGCTTTTTTTAACCACTGATTAACAATCCAGTCATTGCCATTTTTTTCTGCAATCCTAAAATGTCCGTTATCAAGTTTTTTTATGACTTCATTTACAGCATCAGCGATATCTGTATCGTCGGGAGTAATATTTGTAATATTTTCCCATGCACTTTCAATTTTATTTTTTAATTCTGTATTATCACTCATTTCTTTATTAGTGTTCCAGCACCTTTCGTAGTTAAAATCTCCATAACCACTGCATTTTGTTTACGACCATCGATTAAAGCAACCCCTTTTGCCCCATTTTTAAGGGTATTGAAACATGCCTTAATTTTGGGAATCATACCACTTTTTATAGTGCCTTTTTTTATGTATTGAAATGCTTTTTTACGATCCAGCTCGGTAATCAATCTTTTGTTATTATCCATTACCCCCTCTACATCTGTCAAAAGTAGAAGTCTTTCGGCTTTGACTGTCTCTGCGATAAATGCAGCCGCAGTATCAGCATTGATATTTAGCGTATTTTTATTTGAGTCATATCCCAACGGCGCAATCACAGGTATTTGTTTTTTACCCAGCGCTTCTTGAATTAATGATTTATTAATTTTTTTGGGCTCTCCAACAAAACCGATATTCCCATTCATAGCTATTTTTGCATTGATGATTTTTTGTCTTATCCCATCAAAACGTTTTGGTTTACTGCCATATTTTGTAATTTCATGTGAAATAAGTTTATTGAGATCATTGGCTAGAACCGTTTTAACAACACTTAAAATCTGTTTTGTTGTAACCCTTAAACCTTGGTATTCCTCATTCTTAATTTTTTTCTTTCTCAATTGATTTTCAATTTGTGGCCCCCCACCATGAACAATAATGACTTTCATTCCCAATTGGTTCAGAAGAGCAATATTTTTTGCAAATGATTTTACTAAATGAGGTTTTGTAAGAGCATAACCCCCGTATTTAATAACAATAATTCGATTTTTATATCTTTTAATAAATTGATCTGTACTGTTGAAATACTTTTTTCCTGATGGCCAATATTTCTGTAAAAGCTGAGAGCTTTCACTCACATTATTTTTTATAGACATTTTAATTTGTTTTGACCGTAGTTCTTTTATTGATTATCCACTGCTGAATAATTGAGAGCACGTTATTTGTTGTCCAATAAATTACAAGACCAGCAGCAAATTGTGCTAAGAGAATTGTTATGAAGAGCGGAAAGAACATGAATATTCTTGCTTGTATTGGATCAGGAGGAGCTGGGTTTAGTTTTTGTTGTATATACATTGTTAAGCCCATTAATACTGGCCAAATCCCAATAATCATAAATGATGGCGGATCCCACGGTATAAGACCAAAAAGATTAAATATGGTCGTTGGATCCTTTGCAGCAAGATCTTGTATCCACCCATAAAAAGGTGCATGTCGCATTTCAATTGAAACAAATAACATCTTATAAATCGCAAAGAAAAATGGAATTTGAATAAGTATTGGCAAACATCCTGATATTGGATTTACTTTTTCCTTTTTATACAAAGCCATCAGCGCCTGTTGTTGCTGCGCTCTATCATCTTTGTGGAGTTCTTTAATTCTTGTCATTTCAGGTTGAAGCATTTTCATTTTGGCCATGGATATGAATGACCAGTTAGCAAGAGGAAAGAAAACAATTCTTGTAATAACTGTTAATATGATGATAGCCAAACCAAAGTTTCCTGATAATTCAGAAAAGAAGTAAATCACGTTGAATAAAGGCTTTGTGAGAAAATAGAACCAGCCCCAGTCAATCGCTAAATCAAAATTATAGATGCCATAATCTTCTTGATATCGATCGATGAGCTTTGCTTCTTTAGCACCAATAAATATTTGACTCTCAACAATGTGATCACTTCCAGCTGCAACTTTCGTTGCATTTAGAGATCTATAGTAAGCAATGTATCCGTTATCATAAGTATAGATAGCTTTGAATGATTTATTCTGATCTGGAATGAGCGCGGCTAACCAGTATTTATCTGTAATGCCCACCCAACCATTATCACTTTCAAAGTTTAGTGTTTCTTCATCATCTTTAAGGTCGTCATAATCTATTAATTCAAGTTTTTCTTGTAAGACACCAAGCAATCCTTCATGCAGAATAAACATTCCTGATAAAGAAGGCGCTTGCTTTCTTGTTACCTTACTTGCGTTATTTATAATAATTTCTTCATTCGAATTATTTTTAACTTCTTGTGTAATATCAAATAAATAGTCTTCATCTAAGCCAATCGTAGTTATAAATGTCTGGCCAGTAGTATTGCTCCATTCAAATTCAACTTCGTTGTTCGATGTAAGAGTAGCATTGCTATTAGACACTTTCCAAATAGACTCAGCATTTGGTGTTTCAAAATTAGCGTCTTGATTTTTTATCCATCCAAATGTTACTTCATAGCCATTATAAGTATCAATTGGTTGTAGAACTCTAATTTTTTCTGAAAACTCCTCTTGAGTTTCATTATATTTTTTGAGAACAATGTCATCAATTCTTAGACCTTTAAGATTAATTGACCCAACAATGCTGTTCGTTTCAATTTTTACTCTTTTATCAGCAATCAGCGCCTCGTCTAAACCAATATTATCATTTTCGGTAATACCTAGAGATCTCTCAATTTCATCGATGGCTTCCATATCAAGTTCATTTGAGTTCACCTCTGACACGTCACCACTTTCTATTTCTCCATTAAGCATTTCTTGCTCAGGCGCTTCAAAGAAAAAACTCCAGATAAATAGAACACCCACTGAGAGTATTATTGCAAGTATTAGATTTCTACTTTCCATAGTTTACTTCTTTTCTCTTGGAACAGGATCGTACCCTTCTGAACCACCTAAAAGTTTTATTGGATGACATCTTATTATTCTCTTCATACCTAAATAGGTTCCCTTAATTAAACCGTACTCTTCAATTGCCTCTTTTGCATACTCAGAGCATGTTGGCATAAAACGACATGATGAGGGAAAATATGGAGAGATTAATCTTTGATATAATACTATCAGAAATATAAATATTGATTTCATTTGTTATCCATGAATCTTTTTAATTGCTGTGTTCATTTCAAATTCTAGATTTTTAAAATCTTCAATAAGTGAATTCTTTTTACCAATAATTACGTAATTCCAATTTTTAATACCATATTCCCCAATAATATTTTTTGCAATTACTCTTAGTCGCCTCTTTATTTTATTTCTAACAACAGCGTTTCCATTTTGTTTTGAAACTGTGTATCCAACTCTTACCTTATTGCACGATTTATCCTCGTAAGCCTGTAATAAGAAGGATTTACTTCTAAAGAAGAGCCCACTTTTAGCTCTTTGAAAATCCTTAGAGGATTTTAATGTCTCTAATTTGTTCATTGAATATCTTGTTCTAAGCTGAGAGAACTTTTCTGCCCTTAGCACGGCGCCTAGCCAAAATAATCCTTCCATCTTTAGTCCCAGAACGTGCTCTGAATCCATGCCGTCTTTTTCTGACTAAGTTGCTTGGTTGAAATGTTCTTTTCATAATTCTATTTTGTTAGGTGATTGGCTTATAAATTGCATTCTATTGATAGTCAATTAATATTCATTAAATAAGATATATGTTTAAAAATAAGTCATTAAGGTTATTGGGGATTGGTCTCGCTATCGTTATTATTTTATATTTTCTCGGAAAATATAACCCTATATCAATGGAATTCTTAATAAACCAACATGGATATATACAGGATTATATTCTCTCATATCCATCACTTTCAGTTGTTATATGCATCTTAATAATTGCAGTAATGATTTCTTTAATGGGGCCCATTACTCCAGTGTGTATTTTAGCAGGATTTTACTTTGGCCCATACGTAGGATTACTCATCACGATAATTGGTGAAATCACGGGAGCAGTAATTGTATTTTTGTACGGTAGATATTTATTTAAAGCTTATATTTTAAAACAATTCGGTGAAAGATTTAAAAAGTTCAAAGATGGTTTTAATCGTAATTCGATTAGCTATTTACTCTTTATAAGAGTAATAGGTGGAGTTCCATTTGGAATACAAAATTTGCTTCCAGCTGTCTTGGATATGAAGTTTAGAGACTATTTTATAGCAACGATCTTTGGCGTTATTCCCTGGGCATATATTTTAGTGAGTATTGGAAATGGAATTCAAAATATTATGGAAACGCAGAATTTCTCATCAAGTGATATTTTAAAAATTGAGTACTTACTTCCTATCTTATTGATAAGTATAATTGTAATAGTTCCTGTAATTTACAAATTTATAAAAAAAAGATTTTTGGTTTGATTATAAGAAAATAAACTATAATCAACTTATATGCGCCGGTGGCTCAGCTGGATAGAGCACCAGACTACGAATCTGGGGGTCGGGAGTTCGAATCTCTCCCGGCGCACCATTAAAATTTATGTTTAACAAATTATCAAATACACAAAAGGGAACCCTACTCGCATTTATTGGAATAATGATTGTAACTCCAGACTCACTAATTATTAAACTCGTATCAATTGATACATGGAACCTTTTATTTTATAGATCTCTGTTTCCTGGAACTGCATTATTAATTGGCTATTTTGTTTTCTTCAGTTCTAGAGCTGTACCGGATTTTATGAGTATCGGAAAACCTGGGCTATTAAATGCAGTCTTAATAATGGGATCTAACATTACATTTATTTTAGCTTTAGCGAATACAGATGTCGCAAACGCTTTGATAATGATTAGTCTTGTACCGATAATTGCGTCAATATTTTCATTTATTTTTCTAAATGAAAAACCTCAATTGATCACTTGGATTTGCTCTCTTGGTTGTTTGATTGCTGTGCTTTATATTTTCTATGAGTCATACGAGCTTAATAGATATCTCGGTGATTTTTATGGACTCCTATGTGCTGCTTTTGTTGGAGGAAGCTTAACTGTAATGAGAAGTTCACCAAGTATTAATTTTGTACCCTCATATATATTAGGAAAACTTTTAACAGCTTGCGTAGCAGTATTCTTTGTTAGTAGTTTCATAATTAATTCAACTGATTTAATACTTTTGTCATTAATGATAGTCACTGTAGGCGTATCTTTTGTATTTATAAGTATTGCACCGCAATTTATTAGTTCTCCTGAAGTAGGAATTTTCTTTTTACTCGAGACCGCGTTGGGACCTCTATGGGTATGGTTTTTTATCAGTGAAGCACCAACCCAAAAAACCTTGATTGGTGGTATTTTTATAATAATTATTATATTTATTCACTCATACTATATGATTAAAAAAGAACGCTCAGAACAGATATGATAAAAAAATTCACAATTTTATCTTTGTTACTTCTTATCTCTTGCGCCCAACCGCAAACACAGCTTCCAGAATACAGTACAACAATAACTGAAAAAGAAAGAGATATACAAAACCAAATGTTCGCTGATTCATGGCTTGATACGTATTTACCATTTTCAACAATGGGTACAGACATATTGTTCAGTGCTTCAGATTTATGTGCTGAGGATGACCGAATATTTGCGTTAGGAATGAATCTTGCAAATGAGTACTCGGCATATGAAACGATCCGTAAAGAAATAAATAAAAGTCTTTCACTAGGATCAAAATTAAAAGTTGTGAGTTTAGGCAATAACTCGCCTGCAAGTAAAGCGGGCATCTTAATTGGTGATGAGATTTTAGAAATAGATGGTGAAAGCTTAATTCATGGGGAAGATGCATTTAAATCTTATATTGAAAAGATTGATAACGAATACCAAAAATTATATGAATTCAAAATTCTTAGAGGAGATGAATTTAAAAACATAAAGATCAGAAGTGAACAAAGATGCCGTTTCAACTTTGTCATTGATCTTGATAACAATACTTTTAATGCTTTTGCTAATGGTGAGATTATGGTTTTTTCACTGAGAATGGCAAAGTGGCTAATACAAGATGAAACTGGCGCTGCAATTGTTTTTGCTCATGAATTAGGTCATAATGCTAACAAGCATGTTGCAGATAAAATTCAAAATGCGAACACTGGTGCGTTGCTTGGCTTGTTGGTTGGAATATATGTTGGTCTGCCACAAGACATGATGGAGATGGGTCAAAGCATTGGCGCTACTGCTTATTCAATTGAATATGAGAACGAGGCTGATTATCTTAGTATGTATATCCTAGCACAAGCGGGTTATAACTTAGATGAGGCTGTAAATTTTTGGAGAAGATTTGCTGTAGAAGTTCCTAATTCAATTTATTCAACTGGAGGAACTCATCCATCAACTGCAGAAAGATATGTCAGAATGGAGTCAACAATAAAAGAAATTAAAGATAAAATAAGTAAAGGTGAAAAACTTATACCATCTTATAAAAAGGAATAAAAATGAACTTAATTAACGGTGTAATAATTGTAATAGTAATCTTACTGATTTTTTCTTTTGGTCTAAGCCTCTCTCTTGAGTTTTTATTCTAAGAAATTCTAAATTTTCTTTTAATTTTCTTTCGCTCTCTTACTTTGCTCAGTGGTTGATAAGCTTGTTTATGATGAGCTTGACAGTAGACAAATCCTTCATTCGTATTTCTTCCACAGAATTTAAAATCTATTTCCTCTGGTTCTCCAAGTGGCCATCTACATAAGCCATCCTTAATATCTTGAAATGATGTTGGATTCATAGGCTCATCAATAACAGGTGAGATATCAATTACTTTTTGACTTCTTGATACACTTATTCTTTTTTTTCGTATTATGGATATTCCATTATTCTTGCTTTTCGAGGCCATTCTGCCCGAAAGACCTAATCTGTGTGCTTTACCAATTACTGCATTTCTTGTGACTTCACCTAACTCCGCTGCAATTCTGCTAGCTGTTAGACCTTCATCCCAAAGCTGTTTAAGCTTCTCAATTCTTTCATATGTCCAGGGCATAATTTCTCCTTAATAGATGGCAAATGTTACCACTATATTTTGATTAAATTCAATATAAATATACTAAATGTTGATATTTTTGCTCAATCTGTGAGTATAAAAATTTATCTATAAATATCAGTTGAATAAAATAATTACTGAAATCTAAATATTAATGACATTTTAAGAAATTTAATTAAACAGACGCTATGCGGTACAATCCAATAAGTATTATTACTTTATACAAAAAAGAAGTACAAAGATTTACTAAAATCCCACTTCAGACAATTGTTGCACCTGCAGCAACTAGTTTGCTTTTTATGGTAATCTTTACTACAGCAATTGGTTCTGTAAGAACTAATTATCCACTTGATAGCTTTAAAAGTTTCCTGTTCCCAGGCTTGATAATGATGACCATCATTCAAAATGCCTTTATGAATAATTCTTCCTCCATCTTGATGTCTAAAGTACAGGGCAATATTGTTGATCTTTTGATGCCGCCTCTTAATAATATCGAAATAATTTTAGCTTTTACTTTAGCTGGAATTACAAGGGGGTTAGTCGTTGCAGTTGCTTGCGCTTTCATGATGTACCCTTTTGCTGATGTTAGTATTTATAATATCTATATAATTCTTATTTTTGCTATAATAGCTTCAGCAATCATGTCATTAATTGGAACTATTTCAGGAATATGGGCTGAAAAATGGGATCATCTTGGAACGGTAGGCAACTTTGTAATTGTTCCATTGTCTTTTCTTTCTGGTACATTCTATTCGATAACTGTGTTACCCGGACCCATTCAAACGGCAAGTTTAGTAAATCCATTTTTTTATATGATTGATGGTTTTCGTTATGGCTTCTTAGGTGTGAGTGACTCTTCATACCTTTCAGCTATTTTTATATTATTGATAATATTTATATTTCTTATCGCGATAAATTTTTTGATGTTAAGATCAGGTTATAAATTGAGACCATAAAATGACCAATGTTCTTCCAACATACCCAAGATCAAACTTAGAATTTACCCATGGAGTTGGTAGTTATTTGTATACAAAATCAGGGGAGAAGTTTTTAGATTTTGGTACAGGAATAGCGGTTAATTCCTTAGGCTATTCTAATCCATATTTAAACGATAAATTAAAAGAACAAATTGACAAATTATGGCATTTATCAAATGTATATAAGATACCAGAACAAGAAAAACTTGCGCAAAGATTATGTGATAATTCTTTCGCGGATTATGCATTCTTTTGTAATTCAGGTACTGAAGCTATTGAGGCAAGCATAAAAATTGCTAGAAGATATTTTCATAGTTCAGAAAATTGGTCGCATAAAACAGAAATCTTAAGTTTTTCAGGTTCATTTCACGGCAGAACAATAGGGGCGCTTGCAGCGGGAGGTCCAGATAAACTAAGCTCTTTTAATACCACAGTAAATGATTTTAAATTTCTTGAGTTTGGTGATCATGAGCAGCTTCAGAACTCAATAAGTGAAAAAACTGCTGCAGTAATTATTGAACCAATACAAGGTGAGGGCGGTATAAGAGAAGTTCCTAGGCAATGCCTTGAGGGATTAAGGAAAATTTGTGATGAAAATAACTGCCTTCTAATCTTTGATGAAGTGCAATGCGGCATGGGTAGAACAGGAAAATTATTTGCGTATGAATGGTCTGAAGTAAATCCAGATATTATGACAATAGCCAAAGCTATTGGAAATGGTTTTCCATTAGGTGCATGCCTGACATCAAAAAAAGTCGGTGAAAAAATGGACTTTGGTTCTCATGGTTCAACTTTCGGAGGTAATCCACTTGCTTGTACTGTCGGAAACGCTGTTTTGGATATAATGCTAAAAGACAAATTTTTTAGTGAAATTAATGTTGTTGCAAAAAAACTCTATGATGGACTTCAAAACGTAATTACCGATTTTCCAAGCGTCATTGAAAATATCAGAGGAAGAGGATTTATTTTAGGGCTAAAGTGTAAAGTTGAAAATGATAAGTTTGTTAATCTAGCAAGAGAAAAATATATTCTAACTGTAAAAGCTTCAGATAATGTTGTAAGACTTTTGCCTCCAATAAATCTGACCTTAACTGAATGTGATGAAGCAATCGATAAAATAAGAGCTACTTGCAGCGAGTTTTAATAATGAAAAATTTTATAGATATAAAAGAACTCTCAAAGAGTGAATTAACCAGCTTATTAGATAATGCCTTACAAAATAAAAGGTCTAAAACAACAACACAAAATAATTTGAATGGTAAAAACCTAGTATTATTTTTTGAAAAAAAATCTACCAGAACAAGGCTATCGTTTGATATTGCAATTAAACAATTGGGCGGCTCTACAACAATTCTAAATAAGGAAGATATTCACCTGGGTAATGATAAAGAAAGCGTGAGTGATACTATTAATACTTTTGGACTATATGCTGACGGACTTATTCTTAGGGTTAATGACCATAAAACTATAATGAGTGCTTCTAAGCTATCTCATTTACCTGTGATAAATGCACTATCAAATTTATCACATCCTTGTCAGTGCGTGGCTGGACTAATGACGTTATTAGAGGAGAGGGGTAGTTTAGAGAAATTGAATATTGTTTGGATGGGCCCCATTACAAATGTAGCAAATTCTTGGATCGAAGCTTTTAAAAAAGAATTAGGCTTCTCGCTTAATATCTTCTGCCCTGAGACATGGTTTGAAAAGTATAGAAAAAAAATGAAAGAATATGATATTTCAATTGATCTCGATGGTATTGTTCATCATCAAATAAATGATCAAATTCTTTCCCAAGCGGATGCTGTCATGACGGATACCTGGAAATCAATGGGAGAGGATATAAAGACTCAGGATTATGATTTAATTAAAGAATTTAGAGTTACAGAAAAGATTATGCAAAAGACTAAATCGGACAGTATTTTTATGCACTGTCTTCCAGCAAACAGAAATGAGGAAGTAGAAGCATGTGTAATGGATGGAAGTAATTCAAGAGTTTGGCAAGAGGCAAGCAATAGACTTTATGTTCAAAAAGAAATTTTAAAAGTTTTATTTTAATTATTTCTTCCAAAAAGCAGGATGAAAGATAACTAAAACGGTTAATATTTCTAATCTCCCCAACAACATTGAGAAAATTAGTATCCACTTAGCAGGATCAGATACTGCATAAAAAGAATTTTCAGGACCTATTGTAGCTCCAAGTCCTGGCCCGACATTGGCTAGAGAAGTCGCAGCCGCTGATAATGAAGTTACAAAGTCAAGCTCAGTCATAGATAAAAGCAGAGTAATAGTTATGAAACTAAGAATGAATATAAAGAAGAAACTCATGACTGAAGATGTTACTTCGTCCTGAATTTTTCTACGATTATAGTGTGGAACAAATACGCCGTGCGGATGTAAGAGCTTTTGAATTTGCATTTTTAGAGTTTCAAATAATATCTGAAATCTAAAAACCTTGATTCCGCAAGTAGTTGAACCAGCACAGCCACCAACAAACATACCAAAGAAAAGTAAGTAAATTGGAAATGGTCCCCACAAATTGTAATTATCGGAAGTATAACCTGTTCCAGTTATAATGGAGACAACATTAAATGCACCGTGTCTTAAAGACTGTTCAAAATTCTTAAGATCAAATATCCATAAGTAAGAAATTACTAATAAAGAGCTTGCAAAAATTATAATTAAAAAAGTTTTTATTTGAGTATCTCTAAAAAAACTTTTGATCCCATTACGTGTAACCTCAAGATATATTAAAATTGGAAGGCTACTTAATATCATAAACAAGATTGCAATATATTCTGTTGATCGATTATTAAAGCTAGCGAAGGAGTCATTCCTTGTTGAAAAACCACCAGTAGCTATCGTTGTCATTGAATGAACTAAAGACTCGAAAAGTTTCATGCCGCTTAACCAGTAAGATATGAAACAAAGAGCTGTTAATGATAAGTATATTATGATTACCGCAAAAGAAACCTGCGCAGTTCTTGGTAAGATCTTTTCTGTTGTGTCTGATGATTCTGTTCTGAAGATCTGCATGCCTCCGACTTGCAATACAGGAAGTATACTAATAGCCATGACTATTATACCAACCCCCCCGATCCATTGAAGAAGTCCTCGCCAAAGCAGGATGCCCTCAGGCATAGACTTAATGTCGCTTAGAATTGTTGATCCTGTTGTAGTAATGCCTGACATGGACTCAAAAATTGAGTCTGTAAAACTAATATTAAGGTTTGCTAAAAAGAAAGGCAGAGAACCAAAAATACAAATAAAAACCCAGGATAACGTAGTTATTAAAAATGCATCTTGGGTCTGGATTTTATTTTCTGCAGAATTTCTTGTTGAAATAAAAAAGGTAATACCAAATCCCAGAGTTATTATTGAACTTATTAAAAATGATTGCCATGTTTCATTACGAAAAGCCAGATCCAATATAGCCGGAATGAGTAAAACA
>CABYLU010000012.1 GCA_902519835.1 uncultured Pelagibacteraceae bacterium | reverse complement strand
TAAGCTTTGGTCTGTCAGTAGATATTTCAATGATGACAGGTACGGTTGTAATTCTTGTACTGGCTTACCTTGTTACTAAACAAAACAATAAGGAAAGAAAATAATGGTTCAAATTCCAAGCGATCAAATAAAATCTAGAGAAATACTTAATTGGAAGGGTTTGCATTTATTTCATTTTAGAACTTCATCATGTTCGCAAAAACTTAGGATCTATTTAAACTTAAAAAAAATTTCATGGACACCTCACAGCATTAATCTTGCTACAGGAAAAAACTATTCAGAATTCTTTCTAGGTATCAATCCAAAAGGATTGGTTCCTGTTCTCGTGGATGATGGTCGTGTAGAAATTGAGAGCAATGATATTCTTATGTATCTCGAAGATAAATTTCCTGAAAACCCACTTGTTCCTGGCTCCGATACAACAGAAATTGGGACGTTACTGAAAGAAGAAGATGATTTGCATGAGGATATAAGAAATATTGCTTATCGATATATGTTTGGTGGACTCGGCAAAAAAGACCCTAATGAATTAGATGCGTTTGAAAAATATAAATCATCTAATAGTGAGCTGGACTATCTAAAATTAAAAGAAGTAAAGTTTTATAAGTCATTTCGTGAAAATGGAATAACTGATGAAGCAGTTAAAAACTCACTCAATAATTTTTGTAAATGTTATGATAAATACGAATCTCTATTAAATAAGCAAAAATACTTAATGGGCAATCTTCTTTCAATGCTTGATCTTGCCTGGTTTATTTATACATATAGGCTTTACGTCTCAGGATTTCCATTTAAAGACCGTTACCCAAAAATATCTGAATGGTTTCTTGATCTTTATTCTCGAAAAGAATTTTTTAAAGAGGTTAATGACCCGTTGCCTCTAAAGCTAATTAGGCTTTACGCTAAGACATCAACATCTTTGAGTGGAAAGTCAATTGAAGCTCTGCTTTCAAAATAATGACTGCCCAAGACAGATCATCCATACTTGAAGGATACTATAAATCTCACTGGCCTGTTGAATGTGGTGGAAATCGACGTCAAAAGGCAACTGAAGGATCGTTAAACGCTCGTGAAAAAAAAGCTGTTGTACAAAGCATACGAAATGAACGCTGGAATGTTATGACAATTTATCGCGATAATAATGAAATTTTTTTGGGCGGTACGATGCCTAGCTTTACTGGTCCAGAACCATTTGGATGGCTTCAAAAAATTGAACCTGAGTCTTTGGAAATATTAGGGGAAACACCAAAATTACCATGCGGTAATCACGTCTGGTGTGGCGCTATTGCAGCACATCAAAATGGCAATATCATCAAGGTTAATGGAAACTACATGCATAGCATTTCAAAAGATTGTGAAGTGATTAAAGAATCAAGATTACCCATTGATCAAGCGCATAACGGTTTACTAATATTATCAGATGGAACAATCGTCACTAAAGATTTACGGTTAGAAGGTCAAGGTTGTTCAACAATTACAAGATTAGATCAAAATCTAGATGTTTTACATGAACCCATGCAATTGCCTGAAGGATCTATGGGCAGGATTGCCTCAGACAAAACAGAAGATGGTGAGTTCATTTTTATTCCAGGTATCGAAAAAATATGGAAAATAAAAGTTCTACCTAACGATCTAGAAGTTACTTCAGACTGGTCACCTAGTTATAGGAAATCCAATGACGATCAAGGATTATCATGGGATGGCTGTATATCAGATGGATCACTCTGGCTGATGAATAACGGAGATATCGATTCATTAAGAGCGATTTATTCAACTCACCCAAATGGTAGATTTAGAACTGCACCAAAAGAATTAAGTTGGAGACGTCCTGCTCCTTGGTCATGTAAGCAAAGGCTTTATAGATTTGATTTAATGTCAGAACAATTTGAATATATCGAACCATTTGAACATCATGGAGGGGGTATTATTGCACCACCCGTAAATATTCCCGAATGTAATATCTGTGTATGCTGGGATAGTATAAATGGCGGTATAGCAGGTATTGATACATCAAATAACTTGTTAAAAATGTCATGGAAGATTGATAGTCTTAGACCAACAATGCAGCCGGTCGTATTTCCTGAAAGCAAAGAGCTAGTAATTAATAGTTTCGAAAATAATGACGATCACTTGGTGGTAATAGACCTATCAAGTGGAGAAATACTCTCAAAGGTTGCACTCAATTCACCTCTCGCCAACGGCATGTTTTTAACACCAGGCTTAAAAAATGATATTTTTTATTGCTCAACAAGAACTTTTGCACGGGTATCTTGGAAGTAAATATGAACTAATATTTATTCTTTCAAAGGTAAGTATTTTAATTAAAATTTGTAAAAAACAAAATATAGGAGATAAAATATGGAATTTTGTAATGCTGTGAGGTTCAAAGTTAAAGAAGGTTGTGAAGAAGAATACTTAGAAATAAACAAAAGTTTTGAAAATTTACCGGGTCAGAAAATGAGTCGTCTTTTTAAAACAGGGGACTGTACATATTGTTTTATTGGTATTTGGGAATCCGAGGAAGCCATTGCCGCACAGAGAGAAAACATGATTGGAAACTTGGATAAAGTGAGACACTTACTAGAGGAATTATCTCCTGAATTGGGTGTAACTGATCCTGTCTCAGGAACGGTTGTTCTTGATTATAGCTGATAAATCAGGTTAAGATCTTTCTATGTATTTAGATCTACCAGAGCTGTTATTTGGCATACCTTTGCATTTAACACTTTTGTGTATTTCTAAATTTTACGCAAATAGGTCATATGATGAAGCAGCAAGATATTTTAGTAAGGCGAGTAAAGTTTAGAAATTTACTTCCACCTGTAATTAAGCTGGTCATTAAAAGAAAATGTAATTTAAGTCTAATTGACTTAAACAAAACAGTTAGATCATCTAAAATATATCATTAATAATATGAGCTTAACCGACGAAGGACATTACGGCCCCAAACAATTAAACATGCTCAAAACTGTTTGGGGTGAGGGTTTTCTATCGCCTGGCGGGACAGAAGAAATTGATCAGATTTTAAAAGGATTAAATCTAAAAAATAAAAAAGTTCTAGATATTGGATGTGGAACGGGCGGTGCAGTTTTTCATATGATTGAAAAATATGGTGCAAAAGAAGTTATTGGAATAGATCCAGAACCATTAGTAATTGAAACAGCAAATAATTTAGCGTTAAAGAAAAATTTATCTGATAAAGCAAAATTTATTTGTACAAAGCCTGGAGAATATAAATTTGAAGATAAAAGTTTTGAGGCAGTATTTAGTAAAGAAGCATTTTTACATATTATCGATAAAAAAAACTTGCTCAAAGAGATAAACGAGATCTTAGCTGACAATGGTATTCTTGCGGTTGGTGATTGGATGAGAAATGATGACAACGAACCATCAGAGCAGATGAAAGAATATATTGCCGCAGAAGGCCTCGATATGTTTATGTGCTCATTAGAAAAGTACGAAAGTCTTTTAAAGGAAACAGGATTTGAAGTACTCTCACTAAATGATCGTAATAAATGGTATCTCGAAAAAGTTAAGACAGAAATATCAGATATAAAAGGGCCACTTTATGATGATGTTGTAAATCTAATAGGAAAAGAAGAGGCAGATGGTGCACTGGAAATTTGGGAAAAACTTCTTGGCGTTGTGGAAAAAGGGGAACATCGCCCTGGTAATTTTCAAGCTGTAAAAATTTCAACCTAAAATGGACAATAAACTATCGCAGTCAGACATCGATCGCGTTATAGAAATGGCCTGGGAAGATAGAACAACTTTCTCTGATATTAGGAAACAATTTGGAATACAAGAGAAAGAAGTTATTAAATTAATGAAAGAGAATATGAAAAGGTCCTCTTTTTTAATGTGGAGAAAGCGAGTAAGGGGACGAAAAACTAAAATTAGTCCAATTTCAGATCGATTTAAATCATCTAATCAGAAATCATAGTAATGAGTAATATAAAAAATATATCTGCAGAAAATTGTTATAGCACAATTAAAGAAAATAAAGATGTATATCTAGTTGATGTGCGCACACCTTACGAATGGGAAACATTTGGAAGAGTGGATGAAGACTCTTTTGATGCTCAATATATTGAATTAACTCTCATTAATGAAGAGGGTGTTGAAAACATTAATTTTCTAAATCAATTCAATTCTTATGGAATTTCAAAAAATTCGGAAATTTACTTTATTTGTAAATCAGGGGCAAGGTCCATGCATGCTGCTTTAATATTAGAGTCAAATGGTTATCAAAATCTTTACAATGTTGAGGACGGATTTGTTATTGGCTGGAAACCAAGTGGCTTGCCATCAAAATAATTTAAAAAGATTTAATTAGAAACAGTAATAATCTTATCGATTAATTTATCTATATCATTATCGTTATTTGCTAGAAATGATTGAAACTCTTCTCTTTGTGCAATTACAAGACTGATACCTTCAATATTCAGATCAATTATTTTTATATCACCATCTCTATTAATCAGTCTCCACTTTAAATTTATTTTTAAAGTATCAGTTCCTTCTCGTATAATATTACTTTCAACAATTACGTATTTTCCTGCAGCTTCAGACCCAACGATTTGCACTTGTTCTCCAGAGTACTGATCAAGCTTATTTGCATAGGAGTTGATAAAATAGTCTTTAAATGCAATCAAATATCTTTCTTTTTGTTCATCTGTTGAATTTTTCCAAGTTTTAGAGAGTACGAATTTTGAAATTAAATTTAGGTCAATTGCGTTCATTACAACATCGGTGAAACGAGACGTTTTATCATTTTCGCTAATACCCTCGTCACTTAAAATCTCAATTGCTTGGTCTGCAAAGTTTGACACAAACTTCTCTTCTTGAGCAAACTCTGAGCTTTGGGCGTAAGTTACGAAGGAAAGCAACAAAATTAAAATCCAACTATAATTTTTTATTTTAATCATAAATAATTTCAATATCCGGTCCTACATAACTTTCTTCGATATCAAAGTCATCAAAAATATCATTTTCTTGATCTTGCGTATTGCTTTCTAAGTTATTTGAGGCCTGACTTTCTCTTCCTTGCGAATAAAAACTTCTTACTGCTGCATAGTAATCAATTGAATTGTTTTGTAGATCATCAAGAATTTCTATGTTTTGAGATCTAAAATCAACTGCGCCAGTTCCCATTCTGTAAGTTCTTAGAGAGTCAGGAGCAGACCCACCTCCCACTTGATACATTGGATCCAATAGTGATGTTGATAGCATGCCTGCAAAGTCTCTTGGTGTGGAAGGTCCTAAGAAAGGTAAAACTAAGTATGGACCAGATTCAACACCCCATACACTCAAAGTCTGTCCAAAGTCTTCGTTTTCAGATACAAGACCCATACTTGCTGCGGGGTCAAAGAAACCGAGTATTCCAACAGTTGAGTTAATAATAAATCGAGATGTTGATACTCCGGCTTTTCTTAACTCGCCTTGCAATACATTATTCACAGCCGTGATTGGCATACCTAAATTATTTAATGAGTATGTAACTCTGTTTCGAACAAATTCTGGAACAATGGCTCTGTACGTAACAGCAATTGGCCTTAAGATAAGCTTATCAAAAATAATATTAAATTGAAAAACCACACGATTTACTTTTTCAAGTGGGTCATTAACGCTAACTATTTCAGTTTCAGAATTGTTATAGTTCACCGTGGCTTCTTTTGAAGCACATCCTTGCAATACAAGAACAGAACTTAGAAATAAAACTATTAATATTCTATATTTCATTGAAATAATGCTATTCTATATGAATTTTCTAATCAAATTAATATTTTAGTGTAATCGTATTATAAATAGAAAATGATGCAGAAATGAGCCAGTATTGAGAACAATAGATATATTCATTGTATTATCCATTAATCTAGCGTGGGGACTGGCATTTATTTCTGCAAAAATCGGTGTAAATGAATTTCCACCATTTTTATTTACGACAATGAGATTTCTAATCATTGCAGTTTTACTCATTCCCTTTTTGAAAGTTCACCGCGGCCAAATGACTAATATTTTAATTATTTCTATATTGGGAGGAGGCATTCATTTTGCGTTTTTCTATCTTGCTCTCGATAATTCTCAATTTATTTCCTCTGTTGCTGTGGTTCTTCAATTAGGTGTACCATTTGCAACTATATTATCCGTTATATTTTTAGGTGAGGTGATTAAGTGGAGGCGTATTCTTGGAATAGCACTTGCATTTGGGGGGGTTATTATTTTGATTTTTGAGCCTACAATATTTTCTGATCTCGGTGGCGTTTATTATGCGTTATTAGCAGCTTTATCTATTGCTATCAGCCTTCTTTTTATGAAGAAGTTAAAAGATGTTAAAGTGTTTGATCTACAAGCTTGGATTGCTTTTATAAGCTTTTTATTCTTGGCAACGATTTCATTTTTAGTTGAGAAAAATCAATTAGACTTAATTTTAAACGCATCCATAATTGGTTGGGGAGCTATATTGTTTACTGCATTTGCCGCAACTGCTATCGGCCATGCAGGTTTTTATTACTTAATAACAAAATATGAATTATCAAAAATTACACCTTTAACCCTTCTTGCTCCGGTACTTGCGATAATAAATGCATTGATCATTTCTTATTTTTCTCTTTATGAGGGATTTAATGAAGTGCTTACATTTAAAATTATCTTTGGTGCAACCATGTCATTCACGGGAGTTGCTATTGTAATGATGAGAGAACCAGAAGAGGAAAAGGTATCAAGTTCACCATGAAAATTGAATATCTAAAATCCCCAAATTTTGAACAAGTAAAAAGAAGAAATATTAAATATATAATCATACATTATACAGGAATGAAAACAGCGCAGGAGTCAATTAAAAGACTTAGATCAAAAAAACATAAAGTGAGCTCACATTATTTTATTAATGAAAGAGGAAAAATTACCCAACTCGTGAATGATAAAGATATTGCTTGGCACGCAGGTATATCTAATTGGAAAAAAGATAGAAATTTAAACTCAAAGTCTATAGGTATAGAGTTACAAAATAAAGGTAAAGAATTTGGATATCACAAATTCAAGCTATCTCAGATAAAATCACTTATATCATTAATCGAAAATCTAAAGACAAAGTACAAAATAAAAAAAAGTAATATTTTGGGCCACTCAGATATTGCTCCACTGCGAAAGATAGATCCAGGATATTTATTCCCTTGGCATAAGTTGGCTGCAAAAGGCTTAGTAATTTTACCAAAGAAAAATAATTCAAAAACGCCGCTCAGAGCTTCAGAGATTAAATCTTTACAACATTTACTAAGAGATTTTGGCTATAAAATTACTTTATCGAGTTTAATGGATAAAGAAACACTGCAAGTTATTTACGCTTTTGAAAGTCACTATTGCCCCGAAGAGTTAGAGGATTTTACAGTTAAGCGCAAATTGTTGGGATATCTGAGAGAACTTATATCTCTTCAAAGAGAGGCTTGACCAATATCTTTTAAGAGGATAAACCCTTTCAGCCAGATAATTGGATAACTGCTTGGCTTGATCAAGAGGAAAGTCCGGGCTCCACAAGGCAACAGTGCCGGGTAATACCCGGCGGAGGCAACTCTAGGGAAAGTGCCGCAGAAAATAAACCGCCCTAATTGAAATTTTAAGGGTAAGGGTGAAAAGGTGAGGTAAGAGCTCACCGCTTTTTTGGTAACAAAAAAGGCATGGTAAACCCCACTGGGAGCAAGATCAAATAGGGTTACATTGGCTTGTCTTGGCTGTAACCGGGTTGATCGCACGACTCAATTGGTAACAATTGAGCTAGATGAATAGTTATCAGTTTTTTGTAAAAAAATCACAGAACCCGGCTTATAAATTATCTGGCAAAATTTTTCATTTATTTTCAATAGTTTATAAATACAGGCTAATGTATAATATTAGTTAAATAATTGATTATAAAAGAAATGTCATAAATAGGTATAGACATTACCCATATAATCCCATACTATCCCAAGTAATCCCAATTTAACCCAAATGAGGTAATTTTGTTGATTATTTTAATAACTAACTTTTTTTTAAAAATGGCATTGTTTCTATCTACATACATCAATCGCATTGATAAAAAAGGTCGTGTTTCTGTTCCATCTTCTTTTAGAAGTGTCTTAGAACAAAACGGATTGAAGGGCATGATTTGTTATCCTTCACCGACTCTGAAGTCAATTGAAGGATGTACTGCTAATAGAATGCAAAAGATTAGTGATGCGATAGAAGCATCCGGTCCCTTCAGTGAGGAAAGAAATACTTTTTCAACTTCTATTTTTGCTGACAGTCATCAAATTCATTTTGATCAAGAAGGCAGAGTCATCATACCTGATGGATTAATCTCTATTGCAGGTATTATTGACCAAGTTTCTTTCGTAGGTATGGGTGAAACATTCCAAATGTGGAATCCTGATACTTATGATTCCTTCAAAAAAGAAAAAAGTGATAATGCAAAAAATAATTTAGCAAATCTCAAATGGAAAAATGAATAACTAATGAAAATAGGAGGATAATTTCATGGTTTTAAATTTAAGTGTTCCAGAACTAAAAGAGCTTAAACCAAAGATAACTGTATTTGGAGTCGGTGGTGCAGGCGGTAATGCAATTAACAATATGATTCAGTCCGGATTATCAGGAGTTGAATTTGTTGCAGCCAATACAGATGCACAAGCTCTGTCTAAATCGTTAAGTGATTCAAAAATGCAATTGGGTGTTCAGGTTACTAAGGGATTGGGAGCTGGTTCTCATCCTGATATCGGTAAATCCTCAGCCGATGAAACTAAACACGAAATAATGGAAAGACTTGAAGGTACAAACATGCTTTTCATTACCGCTGGTATGGGTGGTGGTACTGGTACAGGCGCTGCTCCAGTGATAGCGCGCGTTGCTAGAGAATTGGGTATACTTACTGTAGCAGTTGTTACTAAACCATTTCAATTCGAAGGTGCTGGAAGAATGAGAATTGCTGAGCAAGGGCTAAAAGAGTTAGAGCATTTAGTAGATACAACAATTGTTATTCCAAACCAAAATTTATTTAAAGTTGCTGATGAGAAAACAACATTTGCCGATGCATTTTCAATGGCGGATGATGTTTTGCATGCAGGAGTAAGAAGTATTACCGATTTGATGGTCGTACCGGGATTAATCAACTTAGACTTTGCTGATGTAAAGACAATCATGAATAATATGGGACGCGCAATGATGGGCACAGGTGAAGCGTCTGGTGACAATAGAGCAATAGAATGTGCTCACAATGCAGTTACAAATCCACTGCTAGATGACTACTCTTTGGACGGAGCCAAAGGATTATTGATCAACATAACTGGTGGAACTGACTTAACATTGCATGAGGTTGATAAAATTACAAATGAGATAAGAGAACAAGTCCACCCTGATGCAGATGTAATTGTTGGATCAATCTTTGATGAAAATCTTGAGGGTAAAGCTAGAGTTTCTGTTGTTGCAACTGGGTTAGAACCTCATGACAAGCCATCAAAGAGAATAATTGATTTACAAGTAGATAATAGTTCAACAACTTCATCAATTCCAGCAGCTCAAGTGAATGGAACAGGATCTATTCATGCTACAGCTAATCAAGAAGATGAAATCCACAAAAATTCTGATCCATATATGTACATGGATAGCTCAGATGAAAAGGACTTAGGTTCAATGAATGATGAAACAACAATTGTTGAAGAGGAAACTTCTGAACCAGAAATGATTGCTGAGCCTGAAGTTGAACCAGAACCAATCGAAGAACCAGAAATGGAAGTTGCTGAAGAAGAGGTAATTGCTGAGCCAGAAATGGAATCAGAGCCAGTTTCTGAACCAGAAATGATTGCTGAGCCTGAAGTTGAACCAGAACCAATCGAAGAGGCAGTAATGGAGCAGGAAGAGTCTTCTCAAAGTATTATGGATTTAATACATGCAAATAGGGAAAATTCAGATAGTGACACGCCTGACTTATTTAGTGACCAAAACGTGCATCAACTGGATGAAGAAACACATAATTCTATTGAAGCTGATGAAGAATTAGAAACCGATCAAGATTTACTTGAAATTCCATCTTTCTTGAGAAGACAGAGTAAATGACAAATAAAGAACTTGGCCACAGGCCAGTTCTTATTGAAGAGGTTATTGAACAATTAGGGCCAAAAGACAATGAAACATACATCGATGCAACATTTGGATATGGAGGATATACAGAGAGGATCCTTCAAAGCTGCAAATGTAAAGTCATTGCAATCGACAGAGATCCTACAGTCAAAAAACAAGCTGAAAGATTTAAAAAAAAATTCGGCAGTCGGTTTTCTTTTGTACATTCTAAATTTAGTCAGATTGATAAAATTTTCAAAGAAACAAAAGAAAAAGAAATTAACGGTTTCGTATTTGATATAGGAGTTTCATCAATGCAACTAGATGATGCAAACAGAGGATTCTCATTCAAGCAAGATGGCCCCCTAGATATGAGAATGAGTCAGGATGGCCAAACAGCTTCAGACTTAATAAATAAAAAGGATAAAGATGAGCTTGCTGATATCATCTATCATTACGGAGATGAGAGAAATTCAAGAAAAATTGCAAGAAACATAGAGAAGAACAGAACTCAAAAAAAAATTGAGAGTACGATTGAGCTTGCAGAAATAATTAAAAAATCGTTTCCATCAAAATATTACAAAAAACACCCTGCAACGAAAACATTCCAGGCTATTAGAATTTTTATTAATAATGAAATACAAGAGCTTCATGCTGGTCTCAACCAAGCTTTTAATTTACTAAGAGCGAATGGGAAGATATGCGTGGTCACATTTCATTCAATTGAGGACAGGTTGGTAAAGAATTTTACAAATAAAGTTTGTTTAAGAAATAAAAAGACCAAATTAATAAAACCATCTTCCAAGGAAATATTAAGTAACCCAAGATCTCGTTCGGCAAAGCTTAGAGTCATTAAGCGTGAGCGATTAAACTTTAATTATATTCCGATATCTGAGTTAGGATTTGAATTGTGATAAGTGCTTTCTTTAAAATATTGTCCGTTGCTGTTTTGTTAACCGGATTAATTGCAATTATGGTTATAAAAAACATTTCAGCTGAAAAGCAAAAGTATATTAATGAACTTGAATTAACACTTCGAGAAGAACAAAAGATAAATGAGCTTTATAAAATTGAATGGGACCATTTGGTTTCGCCAATGAATATTAAAAAAATTTCAGAAATGATTATTACTAATGATTACGAAAAGTATTTTGTTGTATTAGATAATGAAGATATTGAAGAAAATAGTGAATTATTTAATGATGTTATTGAAGTTTATGAAACATCAACAATTAATCAAAATTTGGCAAGGTAAATTCCGTGAAAAAAAAGCGGAATACTGGCCGAAAGAAAATTGATATATATCAAAAAAGTTTTTCATTTACACACAGATACAATAAAGAAAAGTTTGCTTTTGAAAGATTAAAGTCTTTAAAGAGTAATTTTGCCCTTAAAATAAATAATCGTTTAATATTGTCAGCGATTGTTTTTAGTAGTTTGTTTTTGGCAGTAACAATCAAGATGATAGAAATTAATTTACTTTACATTGAAAAGGGAAATTATTTTGTTGAGAATGTTGAGACAAAAAGGGGAAATATTCTAGATAGGAATAATACCTCTCTTACAGCAAATTTATTAACATCCCATATATCTGTAAACCCAAAAGCTGTGTACGATAAGAAAAAATTTATTAGTAAAGTCTCAGCAATAAATAATAGGTTTTCCGCAACTGATCTTGATAAATTGGTATCTGAAAAAAAATTCTTCTGGCTTGATCGAAATGTTGAACCCTTAGAATTACAAAAGTATATAGATTTAGGCGAAACCGGAATTGAATTCAGAGATGCTTATAAAAGAAAATATCTTCACAGTGAACTTTTTAGCCATTTAGTTGGAAAAGTTGACATTGATAATACAGGCGTATCTGGACTAGAAAAATCTTTTAATAAGTTTCTTCAAAATGAAGAAAATAATGATTTGATATTATCTTTAGATACAAGAATACAACACATTGTTCGCGATGAAATACTAGCTGCTATGAAACTATATAAAGCAACTGGTGGCTCAGGACTCATAATGAATGTCAATAATGGAGAAATTCTTGCCATGACATCACTTCCAGATTTTGATCCCAATGCTAAAAATGCAAATGATAATGATAAGTTCAACAAAAACACATTAGGTGTATATGAGTTTGGTTCAGTGATGAAAATATTTACTGCAGCAATGGGAATTGAGGAAAAAATCTTTCAGCCAAATACAAAGTACGAGATTGAAAATCATATTTATATTGGAAAGCACCGTGTAGAGGATGTTCACAGGCCTTGTGAGATAAAAATGTGTTCTGTTGAAGAAATATTTGTTGAGTCATCAAATATTGGAACGATTAAAATGATTAGAGATATTGGTAAAGAATTACAGCAAGAATATTTGTCTCAACTTGGATTACTTCGTCAAGTAAATATTGGGATACCAGAAAAAGCAATTCCAATTGTTCCTGACCCTTGGAGAACAGTTAATACAGAATCAATCTCTTACGGTTATGGCCTTTCTGTATCACCATTGCATTTGGCTGTAGCTACATCAGCTGTAGTAAATGGAGGATATTTAATTAAGCCATCTCTAACAAAATTAGGAGATGATAAACGATATGAAAATCAAATTTTTTCAGAAGAGACCAGTGAAATTATGCGTTACCTTTTAAGCCAAGTTGTTGCAAATGGGACTGCCAAAGAAGCCTTTAACAAGGATGCTGATAAAGCATATACAGAAGATGGTAAGTTTAAATATTTGGTTGGAGGTAAGACAGGCACATCTCACAAAATAGACAAAAAATCCTACACAAGAGAAAAGTTAACTACTTTTATATCGGTACTACCCATACACAAGCCAAAGTATGTAGTTATTATCTCATTAGACGACCCGAAAGGGATTAATAGAGAATATGGAGAGCCATATAATACTTGGAACTGGAGTGATGCTGGGTGGAATGCGGCAAGAGTTTCAAGACAAATTATTGATAGAATAAGTCCTATTTTGGACATAAAGGCAAGATACATACCTAATGAAAACATGCTCATTAATACCTCTCTTTGATCAATGCCAAATCACTCCCTTCTAGAAGAAATTAAATCAAAGAAGATAAAATTTAATGGAGTCTCATCAGACTCGAGATCGATAAAAAAAGGAAATATTTTTTTTGCAATCCCTGGAAATGAAATAGATGGATCTAGGTTCATAAATCAAGCAATTAAAAAGGGTGCTGCAGCTATTGTTGTTCCATCATATAGTAAAAAAAGATTTCCCAAGAATACGACAGTGATAAAGGCTAAAGATATTAGAAAATCACTATCGCTATTAGCATTTGAAATAAACAAAAATAATATTGAAACAAAAATTGCAATAACTGGAACTAATGGAAAAACATCTGTTGCATATTTTTTAAGTTATTTACTGAGAATTTCAGGAAAGAGTGTAGCTACTATAGGTACTTTAGGAAACTCTGTATTAAAGAGAAATAAATATAACCTTACTTCACCCGAACCGATTGATCTTTCAAAGCAGTTAAAAAAGATAGGTCAAAAAAAAATAAAATATTTAGTTATGGAAGCATCAAGTCATGGCTTACATCAAAGCAGATTTTATGGAATGAATTTTGATGTTTGTGCATTAACAAATATATCACATGATCACCTTGATTATCATAAAACTATAAATAATTACATAAAAAGTAAAATGATCCTTTTCAAAGATTATATACATAAAGATAGTAAATTAATTATTAATTCAAAAACGAAATACATTAAAAAAATAAGATCAATTTTAAAAAAAAATAAATCCGTTAAGCCATTATATTTTCAAGCAAATAGAAGTTATAAAATTATAAAAATCCTCAAAAAAAATGATATTCAACATGTAAAAGCAATAGTGGGCAGTAAGCGAATTCTTTTAAAGTTTAAAAATTTTCCGAATTTTCAGATAGAAAATTTTATATTTGCAATTTCAATTTTGAATTTAATTGGATTTGATCCTAGAAAACTATCAAAAAGCAGTCTTAATTGCCCTTCAGTATTAGGAAGAATGGAATATGTTGGAAGAACAAAAACAGGTGGAAAAGTTTATGTTGATTTTGCACACACGCCTGATGCTCTTAAAAATTCAATTGTAGAGTCAAAAAAGTTAGAGACATCAAACGTACATGTTTTATTTGGTTGCGGTGGAAATAGAGATAGAAAAAAAAGACCGCTAATGGGAAAAATAGCTTCAAAATACGCTGATAAAGCAATAGTCACAGATGATAATCCAAGATATGAAAATCCAGCAAGGATTAGAGAGGAAGTGATTGGAAATTTAAAAAACATATCTGAAATTGGTAATAGAAAACTAGCCATAAAAAAAGCTATTAGCGAATTAAAAAGAGGCGATTTGCTTCTTATTGCCGGCAAAGGTCACGAAAAATTTCAATCTATAATGGGAAAAAATTTTCCTTTTGATGATGTTAAAATTGCTGAAAAATATTTACAAAAAAATGAAAAAATTCATTACAACTACTGAAATAAACGAATTATTTGGGACCAATATTGTTTGTAAAAGAATAACTGGCGCATCTATCGACACACGGTCATTAAGAAAAGGTAATATTTTTTTTGCAATTAAAGGCTTAAATACAGATGGTCATAAATATTTAGTAGAAGCAGAAAAAAAAGGTGCATCTATTGCTTTTGTTCATAAAAAAGTAAGAGGCATAAAAATACCTCAAATTAATGTTAAAGATACGTCTAAAGCACTCCTTAAGCTCGCAACAAAGTACAGAGCGCAGCTAAAAACACAAATTGTGGGTATTACAGGTAGTATTGGGAAGACTGGGACAAAGGATGCAATTAATTATTTGCTTAGAAATGAGGAAGATGTTTTCTGTTCGCGTAAATCATTTAATAATCAATATGGCCTACCTCTCGAATTACTAAATATGCCACGGTATACGAAGTATGGATTTTTTGAAATAGGCATGAATCATTCAGGAGAAATAAAAAGATTAGTAAAGGTATTGCAGCCACAAACAGCTATTATTTTAAATGTTGAAAATGTTCACCTTGGTAATTTTAAATCTTTAAAAGAAATTGCATTAGCAAAATCAGAAATATTCACTTCAACAAAAAGTATTGAAAACTTAATTATTAATAGAAATTCTAATTTTTATAAATTGCTATATATGTTATTCAAAAAATCAAAGATCAGTACTTGCTTAGACATTGGAAAAGTTAAATCATCAAAAGTATATCTTAAAAAAGAAACAAATATTACGAATATTATTAAATACCAAGTAATTCTGCCTGATGCCAGTAAACTTGATTTTACTCTAAGAAAAAATCAAAAAAATCTTATTTTTAATGCATTAGCCATTATTACTTGCTTTTATATGCTAGGTTTAAATTTAAAACTAATCAATCAATTCAAAAATGTTCCTTTTACAGAAGGAAGAGGCGAAATACTAAAATCAAAATATATGGGAAATAAATTAGAAGTACATGACCATTCTTATAATGCTAGTCCTGTTTCTATGAGAGACACAATCGATATTTTTAATAAGTTTAAAAATAAACATTTAGTTTATGTCATAGGTGATATGAATGAGCTTGGAAATAAAACTAAAAAATTTCATATGGATTTAATTAAATATCTAATACTGATTAAGGCTAAAAAAGTAATTTTTGTTGGGTCAAAACTTTACTCGCTTAGAAAAAGATACAAAAGACTTCAGTTTGAATATTATGAGAATATAGATAGTGTTATAAGTAATGCAGAAAAAATATTTAATAGGAATTGCAAGGTATTTCTAAAAGGTTCAAATTCAATCAATTTACGAAAGTTGTCAAATCATTTAATAAGTTAACTATGATCTTATATTTAATTGAGTATTTAAATCTTGGTGCCCTAAATAATTTTTTAAATTATTTAACAGTTAGAACAGGTCTTGCGTTGTTTACTTCATTTTTTTTTATTCTCTTTTTTGGCCCATTTTTAATTAAAAGAATTGGATCATACCAATCAATTGGTCAGCCTATTAGAGAAGACGGCCCTGAATCTCACTTAGTAGCTAAAAAAGGGACTCCAACAATGGGAGGAATTATAATTTTGATTTCTATAGTTGGATCAATGATTCTATGGGTCAATCCTGAAAGCTATATATCTTGGCCAATTATATTCCTTCTAATATCTTTTGGATTGGTTGGTTTTGCAGATGACTTTAGTAAAGTTAAGAAAAAATCAAGTAATGGAATTTCTGCGAAAATAAGAATTTTTTTTCAAATAATAATGTCGTTGATATTTATTTATTGGATAACAACTTATAATGAAATTGATATTCAGTTATTATCCTTGCCTTTTCTCAAGGATATATTTCTAAACTTAGGTTTATTTTCAATTCCATTCGTTATATTGGTAATTCTAGGATCAGCAAATGCGGTTAATCTTACAGACGGTCTTGATGGGCTAGCAATTGTTCCCATTATGATTGTTTCTGCGACTTTTGCTGTAATCTGCTACTTGGCAGGAAATATGATTTTTTCGAATTATCTTTACATTAATTACTTACCTGGAGCAGGTGAATTAACCGTTCTTTGTGCAGCCATAATTGGATCCGCTCTTGGCTTTTTATGGTACAACGCGCCTCCTGCAATGGTCTTTATGGGCGATACAGGCTCTTTATCATTAGGTGCTGCATTGGGGGGTATAAGTGTTCTAACCAAGCAAGAAATTGTATTAGCAATAGTTGGAGGAATATTCGTCGCAGAAGCGGTGTCAGTAATTCTTCAGGTTGGATCATATAAATTAACCGGCAAACGAATATTCAAAATGGCTCCCTTACACCATCATTTTGAGAAGAATGGTATTGCAGAATCAAAAATAGTAATTCGTTTTTGGATAATCGCTTTAATTCTTGCCTTGATTGGACTCGCAACACTTAAGATTAGGTAACTAAATGTTGAAGTCAAAATGTTTTTCAAAGAAAAGCTATGTAGTAATTGGCATGGGAAAAACAGGATGTTCAATTTATAAATCTCTTACAAATAGTGGAGCCGTAGTATATTTTTGGGAAGATAATCCCAAACATTCAAAAAAAATATTAAATAAAGGATATAAAAAGTATTCTTCTAAAATAAGTCCAATAGATTATGTTATACCTAGTCCTGGAATTGCTACAAAAGGAAAGTCAGCACATAAACTGATAAAAAAATTAACTTCAAAAAATACTAAACTGATAAGTGAATTAGATTTATTTCAAATATACCTCGATAATTTAAATACAAGAAATCTGATTAAAATAATTGCGGTTACAGGCACAAATGGAAAATCAACAACAGTATCGCTTATTCATCACATTCTTAAAAAAAATAAATTTAAAACAGAGCTTGCGGGGAATATAGGTAACCCGATCTTCGAAACAAAGATGATTAAAAAAGGTTTTTATGTTTTAGAATTATCATCTTATCAATTAGAGAGCTCCAAGATATTTCAACCTGATATTGCCTGTATACTTAATTTAACCCCAGATCATTTGGCGAGACATAATACAATGTCCAATTATGGTAATGCTAAATTAAATATTTTTAAAAATATAAATAGCTCTCAAAAAGGTTTTTTTAATAATGATTCAATTATAAAAAAATTAATAAAAAAGAATAATCATTTGAGTAAAATGAAAAATTTAAAGCAGATTAATAAAAATAAAAAAAACTCCACTAAAAAATTAAATATAAATCAGTATAATTTACTGAGTAACGACCAAAACTACCGCTTCTCATATGAAATTTTGAAAGAAGTGGGCCTAAGTAGCAATAAAATCTTCAATGCTTTTAAATCATTTAGAGGGCTTGAGTTTAGACAGCAAATAATTTTTTCAGACAAAAAGAAACTTATCATAAATGACTCCAAATCAACAAATTATCACTCTCTAATTGCTGCGCTAAAAAAATATAAAGATATCATCTTGATATGTGGTGGTCAGATAAAAAGCAATAATATCAGTATATTAGATGACAGTCTTGGCAATATTAAAAAAGTAATAATTATTGGAGAGGAATCTAATACTTTTCACAAATACTTTCAGAGTAAAGTTACCACAGTTTATGTTCACAGCTTAAATAAAGCAGTGGTCGAAATGAGTAAATTTATGAAGACCAATACAGATTTCAATACTTTTTTATTTAGTCCAGGCGCCGCTTCATTTGACCAATATAATAACTTTGAAGAACGTGGAAGACATTTTAATAAACTTATAAGCAAACTTAGCAAATAATGAATAAAAGAACTTATGAACAGTCAATAATTACAAACTGGATTACTGAAATAAATAAGCCAATTTTTTTTTGTATAACAGTATTAATAACTTTTGGTCTATTAATAAGTCTAACTATAAATCCTGGTACAAGCAGGTATCTCAATAACAATCTATTTGCATTTTTTAATATACAGGCTTTGTACCTAGCGATAGGTTTTTTAGTATTTATTTCTATTTCACTGATTGAGACAAAATACATCAAATTATTTAGTGTGATATTATTTACAGTATTTTTTGCTTTACTAGCTCTTACTCTATTATTTGGAGATGAAGTCAAAGGTTCAAGAAGATGGATAAGTTTTGGATCTTTTTCTCTCATGCCAATAGAATTAGTAAAGCCAGTATTTTGCGTTGTACTGGCTCTGATATTAAATAATCAATACCAAGGCACAAAAATATCATCTCACTCACTAAGTGCTTTAATCTATATTTCAGTTGCAAGTATACTCGTTTTGCAGCCTGATATTAGTCAATTTTTTTTATTATCAGCTATTTATTTTGGTTCAGTGCTTATGAGTGGTTTCAGTATTATAATGCTCACTTTAATTGTGGTTTTTGGAATTCTAAGTTTTGTGATGATATATTTGCTCAATTTTAATGTTCAAAATAGAATAAATTCATTTTTATTTCCGAATGAATATGACGTAAGTCAAACTGAAATTTCTCTTCAAGCAATTAAACAAGGAGGTATTATTGGCGTGGGACCGGGTAATGGTCTTTTAAAAAATAAAATTCCTGAAGCTAATTCAGATTATATTTTTTCTGTGGTTGCAGAAGAGTATGGTCTCATAGGTTGTACACTTATATTATTAATCTTCTTTATAATATCATATCAAGGTTTCAAAAAAATTTACGGAAACAATGATCACTTTATTCAAATCTGTTTATTTACCCTTATTTTATACGTATGCTTACAGGCCTTAATCCACATAGGGGTAAATATAAGGTTGATACCAACAACTGGAATTACCTTACCGTTTATCAGCTATGGAGGTTCATCGGTCCTTGGCATGTCAATTGCAGCGGGATTAATATTATTATTTTCAAAGAATCGACATATTCGTGAATAGACTAATTTTATGAAAAAACTTTTTTTAGTAGGTGGAGGTACTGGTGGCCACTGTATACCAATAAATGTAGTTTATTCGGAGGCACCTAAAAATTTTAAATGCTTTATTTTAACCGATAACAGAGGCAAGAAATATTTCGATAATATAGACTCAAATAATGTAATTATACTTAGAAATCTTATTTCTTCTCAATCAAGACTAGCAAATATTATAAATTCTCCGTTCTTATTTATTCAATCAATATTATACAATTTTAAAATCAAACCCGATTACACTATAGGTTTTGGTGGATTTTTCACAATACCTGTTCTTTTTGCTAGTTTAATAATGAGAAAAAAAATTTTTCTTCATGAGGGCAATGCATTTATTGGAAAAGCGAATAAATTATTATTTAAATTTGTAGGTAATATCTTTACAACTTTCAACGAAACGCATGGTGAAAAGCTAATTCAAAATAAAAATTCATTCAGAGTTGGTTTACCAACTAGGAGTAGTAAAAACTTAAAAAACAAAAAAACTAATAAAAAAAATCAGCTTAAAATATGTATTCTTGGTGGTAGCCAAGGTGCAAAAAACCTTTCAGATAATATCGCTCATTCGATCATAAAATCTAAGAATGAATGTAAGAAAGAATTTATTGTTTACCATCAATGCAGGAAAGAAGATGTAAACTTAGTAGAAAAACTTTATAGAGAAAATAGTATTGAGTGCTATGTAAATGTATACTTCAGCAATGTCACAGATATTTTAGAGAATACAAATTTGATTATTTCACGAGCTGGCTCATCGACTGTAAATGAGATTATTTGCTTTGGAATTCCTTCAATTTTGATTCCTTATCCATATGCTGCCGACAACCATCAATATTATAATGCATCAGTTCTTAAAAGCCTTAATTGTGCTGAAATAATTAAGGAAAAAGATATGAATACTCACTTATTATCAAGTCTGATAAATAAAATAATCAACAACCCGCAAAGAAGAGAGTCTATTAAAGAAACTTTAAAAAAAGAGTATATAAACAATCCTGTTGAAAGAATTTTTAAGCGTATAGAAGCAAGTCGATGAAATTAAATAAAAATAAATTAATACATATTGTAGGAGTTGGTGGAATTGGGATGAGTGGAATTGCAGAAATTTTATCAGAAATGGGATATCAAGTTCAAGGAAGTGACATAAAAATTAACGCAAACATTGTTAGATTAAATAAAAAGAAAATAAAAACGTTCAATTCACACAAACAGTCAAATTTAAAAAATGTAAGCTTAGTTGTTTATTCATCTGCAATAAGTAAAAACAATATTGAGCTTGAACATTCAAAAAAAAATAAAATTCCTTCAATTTCAAGAGCTGAAATATTATCTCAAATTGTAAAACTAAAAAAAACTATAGCTATATCTGGGTCTCATGGGAAAACTACTACGACATCTCTAATTTCAGCAGTTTTAAATGGGGCAAGAATGAAACCCACCGTAATTAATGGCGGGATAATAAATCAGTTTGGAACAAATACAAAATTAGGATCAGGTGATTGGTTAGTAGTTGAAGCTGATGAGTCTGACGGTACTTTTGTGAAACTTCCAGCCTCAATTTCTGTGGTAACTAATATTGATAAAGAACATCTTGATTACTATTCAAATTTTCAAAATTTAAAAAACTATTTCAAAAGGTTTATCACACAAGTTCCTTTTTATGGTTTCGCAGTTATATGTATAGATAATAATGAGCTACGTAAGTTAGCTGCAAATATAAGTACTACAAAAATTATTAGAACCGGTTTTCATAGAGAAAGTGATATCAAATGTATTAAATTAAGACATAAAGCCAATGAAACAATATTTGATGTTTTTGTAAAAGAGAAAAACCAAACTATTAAAAATATTAAGTTACCACTTCATGGAGCGTATAATGTAAATAATGCATTAGCTGCTATAGCAGTTGGACTTCAATTAAATGTAAAACCAGAAATAATTAAGAAGTCTCTAAATTCTTTCAAGGGTGTCCAAAGAAGACTTACTGAATTATGGAGTAATAATAACATAAGAGTTGTTGATGATTATGCCCATCATCCGACCGAAATAAATAATGTATTAAAAGGATTGGTTGATGCAAACAAAAAAAATAGAATAATAACTATTTTCCAGCCTCATAGATTCTCAAGGGTTTTAGATTTGAAAAGCAAATTCACGACGTGTTTTAAAAATAGTGAATGTGTATTTGTTTCGGATGTTTATGGAGCGGGTGAGAAAAAACCAAAAAATTTCGATTTAAATAAATTTATTAGTAACATTGCAAAAAATTCTAAAGTCAAAGCTGAATATTTTGTTAAAAATGATCAACTATTTGAATTAACAAAGAAGAATAGATCAAAAATAATCTTTTTATTTTTAGGAGCTGGGACAGTTACAGATTGGGCTCAAAATTTTGCTAAAGAGTTAAAAAAAATTTATGAATGAAAATCAAAATGAATTTTTAGAAAATTGTAAAAAAAACAATGTTATTGGAAAAATTCAAATAAATCATAATTTATCAAAATATACCTGGTTTGGGGTAGCAGGCAACGCTGAGATATTTTATATGCCCCCAAATTTTGAAGAATTAGTAAAAGTTTTAGAAATCAACAGAGATAAATTACCAGTAACGGTGATTGGAGCTGGATCGAATATCATTATAAGAGATGGTGGAATACTTGGTCTTGTAATAAAATTAGGAAAAGAATTTAGTCAAATTAAATTACATAATGATTGTATTGAAGTTGGAGCTGCAACTTACGATAAAGTATTATCGAATTATTGTCAAAAAAATGAAATAGGCGGAATGGAGTTTTATTTTGGAATTCCGGGAACACTTGGCGGTGCAGTTCGTATGAACGCCGGTTGTTATAATTCTGAAACAAAAGATGTTTTTATTAAAGCAAAGTGTGTTGATTATAGGGGGCAAGTCTCAGAAATACGTAATTCGAAGGAATTATTTTCTTATAGGGAAAGTAATATACCTCAAGATATGATTATCTGCGATGTATATATGCAAAAAAAAAATGCAAGCAAAAATGCAATTTCCCTAAAAATGAAAGAAGTTGATGATCAAAGAAAAAAAGCTCAACCTCAGCAAATTAAAACAGCAGGGAGTACATTTAAAAATCCAAAAGATCTGACTGATAAAAAAGCATGGGAAATTATTGAAGAAGCAGGTCTTAAAAATTTTGAGCTTCAAGGAATATGTTTCTCTTCTAAGCATTCAAACTTCATAGTTAATAATCAAACTAAATCAGCAAACCTTATCGAAGACTTCGGAGAATATGTTAGGTCTGATGTAAAGAAAAAATTGGGAATAAGCTTAAACTGGGAAATAAAGATATTTGGTGAAAGATGAATAAAGACAAAAAAATTATGCTTTTATATGGAGGCATTTCTGCAGAAAGAGAAATAAGTATTATCACTTCAAAAGAAATAAGCAAATCTCTTAAAAAGATGGGCTACAATATTGTAGAAATTGATGCAAATGAGAATCTGTTAGCTGACCTTGAACTGCATAAACCTGACATAGTATTCAATGGATTACACGGAACATGGGGAGAAGACGGAAGTGTTCAAAAAATACTTGAAAAATATGGAGTGCCTTACACTCATTCTGGAATTGAGTCATCCAAATTAGCAATGGATAAATACAAATCTGCTGAACTATTTATTGAAAATGGGTTCAATCATCCTTTAACGAAACTGATGAAGATAGAGGAAGTGAAAGATCAAAATATATTTGATTTTCCCTATGTCCTAAAACCTAGAAATGAAGGATCTAGTGTTGGTGTTAGCATTATTAGAAACCATGAGGAATTAAATAAATACTTGTCTGAGAATAAATTTCGAAATGAATTATTGCTTCAGCAATTTATAGAGGGTCCTGAGATAAATGTTGCTGTTATAGGAACAAATAAAACTGGTTCTATTGAAATTGATCCAAAAAACGAATTCTATGATTACGAATCAAAGTACTTTGATGCAGGGAAAACAAAACATATAATTCCACCAAGATTAGAGAGCGACCTGATTAAAAAAGTTGAAGGTTTAGGTTTAGATGCTCATAAATTATTGGGTTGTAAGGGAATCAGCCGAACCGAATTTATATTAGATAAAGTGACAAAAAAATTTTATATATTAGAGCTTAATACCCAACCTGGCATGACACCAACTTCATTAGTCCCTGAAATTGCAAATTATAAAGGTATAAACTTTGATAATCTTATTAATTGGATCCTATTAGATGCAACGCAAAATTAAAATTATAAATATTGTTTCCTTCTCTTTAATATTCATTTCTCTTATTGCAATTTTTGTATTTTTAAAATTTCCAAGTTTACTAAATAATTCATTTCAAATTAAGAATGTAATTATAGAAGGTTCTGAAAAATCAAATATATCTGAGATTGAAAATAATGTGACTGAATTCAAAGGTAATCTTATTGGCTTAAATTTTAATTCCATTAAGGAAATTGTAGAGTCAAGTGAATGGGTAAAGCGGGCGTCTATAAAAAAAGTTTTACCATCAACTTTAAAAATAAATGTAACTGAGAACGATCCATATGCAATATACTTTCAAGAAGGAAAATCTTTTCTTATAGATCTTGATGGATCAATCATTACTGAAATTAACTTAAACAATTATGAAGATGACCTCTTATTTGTAAGGGGTGAGAACTCGCCAGAATTACTCGAGCAATTAATCAGGGACATAAGTATTGCGTTTCCAAATTTAACTCAAACTCTGGAAGAAGTTGAATTTATTGAAAAAAGAAGGTGGAATCTAAAATTAAATAATAAATTGCTTGTAAAATTACCAGATGAAAACATTCAACAATCATTAAAAAATTTAAAACAGCTTTTTGAGGAGCAAGAAGTAATGGAAAGTAACATTATTGAAATAGATTTAAGAATTCAAGGAAGAGCAGCCCTCAAAGTTTTAGACGGAAAAATAAATTATGGTATTGATGAGATTTAATGGGTCAAAAAATAATTAGTGCGATTGACATAAGAGCCGACAAAGTAATTTGTCTTATTGCTCAAGAATTACAAATATTAGACAAAGGGAAAATTCTTCAACTTATTGGAATAGGTACTTCTAAACTGAAAGTCAATTGTTTAAAGCCCTTTTCAATGGAAACAGATGAAATTAAAAATCATCTTGATGCCGCTATTTCGAAAGCAGAAGTAGACGCTGGTATAAAGATTAGTAACGTTTATGTCAGTATATCAGAAAACATGAAATCAGATTATGTTGAATTTGAAAATAAAATTTCAGGTAGGATCATAACAGAAAATGATATTAAATCTTTTTTTGAAGATACAAAATTTAAAAGACTATATACTGAAACTGATGAACCACTTCATTCCTTTCCAATAAGTTACAAAGTAGATAATAAAAAAAGCTTATCAGATCCAATTGGTGTGAAAGCTGAAACTCTTCATACAAAATGGCATGTTATATCAACTTCAAAAAACTATCTAAGTAAAATATTAGATTTATTAAATAATCAAGACATAAGCCTCAAACAGATAGTTTCGAGTCACTATGCTAGCAGTCTTGCAGTGTTATCAGATGAAGAAGCAGATAATGGAGCAGTAAGTATCGATATTCAAAAAAACAAGACAATTATTTCTTATACCTTTGACAACCAACTTATTGGCTATGATACGGTAAAAGTTGGAACTTATAATTTTTCAAATGATATATCACAAGTCAAATCAATTTCACTAGAAGAGGCCGAAATAGTTAGAAAGCAAATTGACACAATGAATAGTCAGAGAATTTATGAAAAAAAATTAGAAAAGTATTTTGAAATATATTCATCAAGAGCAGAAGAATTATCAAATTTAATAAAAAATATAATTTATAAATCAAAATTCAGCTATCTAGTATCTAATAATATTGTGCTTACCGGATATGGAGCAAAGTCGTTAACTATGCAAAAATTCATCAAAAATCAAATGTGTGATAGTAATTTTCGTTTAGGATCGACAAAAAAAATTAACGGATCAAAAACTTATTTAGATAATCCGTCTCTTGCATCAGCATTTGGTCTTTTAAATTATGCCGCAAACCATAACATGGAGGGAGATAAGGATGAGTCTAAATCAGAAAAAAAATCAGTATTTTCAGTAGTTTATAATTTTTTTAGAAACCTTTAAGTAGTAACAAAAAGAAATAATCTTTGTTTTTTACCGTGGTTTTAAACAATTTATAAACATCAGGATGCAAAAAACCATTAATAAGTCATTCAATATTGAAGGTGTAACTTTACACAGCGGTGAAAAATCAAATTTGTCTGTTAACCCAGCGACTGCCAACACTGGCATCGTATTTAGAAGAGTTGATATTAAAAATTCTAATGAAGAATCACTAATTGAAGCAAAGTTTAATAACGTTAGCGTCTCAGATCTATGTACAAAGATTACTAATAAATACGGAATATCAGTTTCAACAATTGAACATTTGATGTCAGCTTTACATGGCATGGGAATTGATAACGCTATTGTTGAAGTAGACTGTGATGAATTACCAATTCTTGATGGTAGCTCTCTAGAATATGTACGTAACATTGAGGAAGTTGGTCTTAAAAGTTTAAATGTAGAAAAAAAATATCTAAGCATATCTAGACCAATTGTGTTTAGTATGAATGATTCTTTTGTGAAAGTTTCCCCATCTGATAATTTAGAAATTGATTATACAATTTCTTATGATCACAATCTTATAAAGGAACAAAGATTTAATTATGAGTTTAAAGATTCAAACCAGTTTAAAAATCTTATTTCTAATTGCAGAACTTTTGGCTTTAAAGAAGAGGTAGATTCTCTCAGAAAAAAAGGTCTTATAGCAGGAGGTTCTTTAGATAATGCAATTGTCCTTGATAAAAAAGGAATTATGAATAATGACAAATTGCGTCAAGAAAATGAATTTGTTAAACATAAAATACTTGATTTCATTGGTGATATTTATCTCTTAGGATATTCAGTGAAAGGAGCGTTTGAAATATATAAAGGTGGTCACAGATTAACTCATGAAACTATGAATTCAATAATGTCTGATCAGTCAAACTGGCGCCTTATAAACGAAGATAATTTAAATGATAAAAATTATCAAAAAACCTATTACACGAAGTCTGTAGCTGCATCATTATAATTTAGAAATTCATCTTTAATCTTCTTAAATAATCATTAAAATTATGGTTATGAAATTAATAAAAATCTTTATTTTTCTAACTTTATCTACTTTTATTCTTAGCGGTTGTTCAGATACTAAGTTAGTTACGCCTGAAACAGAGGGTGAAAAGCTTCAAATACTCTACTCAAATGCTATGGAATTAGTTAAAAAAAGAGATTTTGTAGATGCAGCAATACTATTTGAAGATATTGAAAGACAATATCCGTATTCTAAGTGGTCTAATCAGGCGCAATTAATGACTGCGTTCTGTTATTATAAAACACAATTTCATGATGAAAGCCTGGATGCTCTAGAAAGATTTATTGCACTTTACCCTGGAAGCAAGAAAATTTCATACGCTTACTATCTACGAGCTTTAAATTACTTTGAGCAGATAAAAGATGTAGAAAGAGATCAGAGTATGACGGTAAAATCTAAGAAGGCCTTTTATGAGGTTATAAACAAATATCCTGATTCTGAGTTTGTTGAAGATGCTTACTTAAAAATTGATATTATAAATGATAGACTGGCAGCAAAAGAAATTGAAATTGCCAGATATTATCAATTTAAACAGCAATGGATATCAGCAATAAACAGGTATAATAAAATTTTAGAGGATTACGATACTTCTGTATATACAGAGGAGGCATTACATAGACTTGTTGAAATCTATTACTCCCTTGGTTTAATTGAAGAAGCAAAAAGATATGCATCAACTCTAGGTTTTAATTTTCCTGATAGTGATTGGTACACAAAAAGTTACGAGTTAGTCAAAGATTTAAGTTAAATAAAAGTAGTGGAAAAATTTCCAAAAAAAAAGTTTCAAGAACTTGTAAAGAATATCCAGTACCATAACAATCTTTACTACAATAATGATAGTCCTGAAATAAGTGATGCAGAGTACGACTCTCTGATAAACGATTACAAAAATATCAAAAAACTTTTTCCTGAAGAAACTATGCAATCTGATATTTTGAACAAAATTGGAGGTAGGGCCTCTGATTTATTCTCAAAATTTGATCATCCTACAAGAATGCTATCTCTTGATAATGCAATGTCAGAAGAAGACCTGCAAAATTTTCAAAAAAAAATATCTAATTTCTTAAACAAAAAGAGTATTGATTTTGAATTTTCATCTGAACCTAAAATTGATGGTCTATCAGTTAATTTAATTTATAAAAATGGAAAACTTGTAACAGCTGCTACCAGAGGCGATGGTCAAATTGGGGAAAATATTACAGACAATGTAATTACAATCAAGGATATACCAAAAATCTTAAAAACAAAATATCCACCAGTTTCTATTGAAATTAGAGGTGAAATATTCATCACTAAAAATGATTTTATGAAGCTGAATACAGATAAAAAATTTGCAAATCCAAGAAACGCCGCTGCAGGAAGTCTAAGACAGTTGGATTCAAAAGTTACCGCAAAGCGTCCACTCAAATTTATCGCTCATGGGTTTGGATCATTTACTGAAGAAAAGAGCAGTTATTACGATCAATTAATTGAATTCAAATCGTGGGGGATCCCAATCAGCCCATTCCTAAAAAAAGCCAAAAACCTAAAAGATTTAATAAATATTTATGATGAAGTTAACAAAAAAAGAGCAGAAATACCCTATGATATTGATGGACTTGTATACAAAGTAAATAATTTATCTTTTCAAAATAGATTAGGCATTGTGGGCAAATCCCCTCGATGGGCTATAGCCCATAAATTTGCTTCAGAAACTGCACAAACTGAAATTAAAAAAATAGATATTCAGATTGGAAGAACTGGATCGGTAACACCTGTCGCAAGACTGAAATCAATTAATATTGGCGGTGTACTGGTATCAAACGCTACATTGCATAATTTTGAAGAAATAGAAAAAAAAGATATTCGTGAGGGTGACTCCGTGATTGTTGAAAGAGCGGGCGATGTAATTCCTCATATTCTCGAAGTTGTATCTAAAAATAAAAAAAACAGACCAAATCTTTTTAAGCCACCTAAATCTTGTCCAATATGTCAATCACCAATAGTTATTGACCCTGATGAAGTTGTTGTCAGATGTTCAGGTACTTACATATGTGATGCGCAAAAAATTGGCAGGCTGAAACATTTTGTATCAAGAAGTGCACTAGATATTGAGGGTTTGGGAGATAAACAAATCAATCTATTTTATAATAAGGGACTAATAGAGGACTACGCTGATATTTTTGACCTTGAAGCAAAAAGAGATGTAATTGTTAATATAGAAGGATGGGGCACACTTTCGTTTAACAATTTAATAAATGCAATAGATCAAAAGAAAAAAATTGAGTTATCAAAATTTATTTATTCCTTGGGAGTTCGTTTCGTGGGGCAAATAAATGCGAAATTAATCGCATCAGCTTTTTCAAATATTAAGAGCTTTATAAGTTTTTTTGAAGGAAAGAGCGATATACTTAGCACCCTTGAAAATACAGATGGACTGGGTCCAAAAGTTATTCAATCATTTATAGAATACTCATCAATTAAATCTAATAAGAAACAAATATTAAAACTAACCCAGAGGGTTGATCTATTTATTAAAAAAATAGATACCGTTAAATCAAAAATAACTGGAAAGAAAATAATTTTTACCGGAACACTGTCATCAATGTCTAGGGCTGAGGCAAAAACAAAAGCTGAGAAACTCGGTGCAAAAGTTGTTTCATCAATAAGTAAATCAACAGATATACTTGTTACAGGTGAAAATTCTGGATCAAAGTTAAAAAAAGCAAAAGAATTAGGTGTCAAGGTAATGAATGAGAAAGAATGGTCAAATTTAGCTAATTAATCAGGGGGGAAGTTTGGTCTATCAGCCATTTTTTCTCCTGTTCATTCATAAATCGCAATAGATTTGATTTTACATCTAAGTGATACTTATCAATCCACTCAATTTCCTTTTTATTCAACATTTTTTTATTTATTAAATCTCTCTCGAACGGAGCCATTGTTAATGTTTTAAAATGCAAATAACCTTTACTTATTTGAGACATAATTAGGCTCTCAATCCTTATACCGTAGTCATTTTTTTTATAGAAACCAGGTTCATTTGAAACCACCATACCTTCTTCAAAAGATATTCTAGAAAATTGTGAAATAGAAGGGGGACTTTCGTGTACATTCAAGAAACAGCCGACCCCATGTCCAGTTCCGTGTTCAAAATTACAATTTATTTCTTTGAGATATTTTCTTGCAAGATTATCTAATTTTTTACCTTTT
>CABYLU010000011.1 GCA_902519835.1 uncultured Pelagibacteraceae bacterium | reverse complement strand
AATTTTACATTGAACACTTCATGTACTTCAAAAGACTTTACCCAAAGATCATATTGGATCCCAATGCTCACTACCTTGTATCCAGTTTGCAGGCAATAAATTTTTTGAAAAAAAATAAAGAAATTATTCGTAATGGTAATTTTTTAGCAATTGGTAAAAAAGTAAAAAAAGAATTACAATTGATTGGTGTAAACAAAATACATCATATTTTTGAAGACAGCTATCAACTGTTAAAATTTATAAAAAAAGACAAACGCATTAAACACATTCATCATTTGACAGGAAATGTTACAAATGAAGTATTAAAAGGAATAAACAAAAATAAAGGGATTAAATACAATACAAAAAAAGTATACATTGTAAAATTTAAGAAAGAATTAACTCCCCGACTTCGTAAACTAGTATCCAATCAAGAAGTAAAGATAATGATCCATTACTCACTTAAAGTTGCTGATGAATTTTTTAAAAGATTGCATAAAGGTGAAAAATCTTTCTTCAAAACAAACATAACACATATATGTATGAGTGATCGAATTAGTCGAGGGCTCAAAAAAATTGGCGTTATTGAGAAAAAACTAAAAATATCAAAAAAACCTAATCACAAGTCAATGATGTTGCTTTTAAAGCACATAATATAAAGTAACAGCTGATGTACTTTAATTAGAGCTGTTTCAGAAAAATATTAAGTAATTGATTTATAACAATAAATAATATTTTAGAAAAAAATCTAGTTTTAATACTCATTTTTGGAAATTGCATATAATTGCTTGACTAAATTTAATAAATTTAATCAAATACATCTTTAAATAGGCTTATTTCAAGGCTTACGTTATTCATTGAATAAAGTCTTCAAGAAACTGATATTTATTACGGGGGAAAGAAGTATGATATCAACGATAAAAAAACTTAAATCAACTTTGATTGGTTTAACAGTCATGATGTTAGTGCCATCTATTAGTGCACATGCTTATGATCTTACTATGCCAGGATTTACTGGTACAGTTAACACAACTATTACATCTGGTTTTTCCATACGATCATCTGACAGAGATTGCATGCTACAAGATGGATACACTTATAATGTAACGGCATCAGATCTATCACTTATTGGTCAAGGACTTGTTGCTTCTGAAACTGAATTGACAGCAGCACAAATTCTAACTGGATTTGATAAGAACGCTAAATCAAGTGGATCTTGTGCTAAGATGCAAACAGATGCTTACGGCAATACTTCTACCAATCGTATCGAATATGGAAACGTTAACTCCGACAATGGTAACTTAAATTTTAAACGTGGCGATATTATTGATGCTACGCAAAAAGCTTTTGTTGAAGTATCTGGAAACACTGACTCTGGAATTGGTGTAGATTTATCTTTCATCGCTAACTATAACCCCGTACTAGACATTACTGATGAGAACTTTATTGCACTTACTACTGAAGCCGCAGACGAATTAGAAAGCGATGTACAAATTTTGGATGCCTATTTAACAGGTTCAATTGATACACAATCCGATCTTGGTTTCATCGACGTAACTGCCGGTCGATATGTAACAAGTTGGGGTGAAGCAACTTTTATTCCAGTTGGATTAAACGGCTTTGTTACAAACTCATTAGACCTAACAAAATTAAGAGCTCCGGGTGCATCTATTAGAGATGCATTAATGCCAACTGAACAGTTAACACTTTCATTCGCCGCGGGTAACTGGGGTATCGAAGCTTATACTCAGTTTAGTTCTGAAAGTGTTAATTTAGATCCTAAAGGCTCTTTCTTTGGAAACGACGTTACAGGGACTGGTGGAGATCGTATTTTAGCTAATGGAGCATATGCAGAAGAAATTGGAGACGAAGCATATTGTCCTTACGCTGCTTTAGCACTCGGTGGAATGGCATGTGATGCAGATCTAAAAGCATACACACTTGCTACAGAAACCAGAGCAAACTACAACGATGCTTATCAGGCTCTATATGCCTATAGAAACGCTACAGCCACTCAGTGGACAACATGGGCTGGGTTTGGTGCAACAATTGCTCATGGAAAAACGTTCCAATCAATGGTTACAGGTTTAGAAATCCCAGGTGATCCTCAGTTAACTGAAGTTGAAAATACACTTGCAGCGTTTACAACAGCTGCAGCCGACGCTCCGTCTTTACCGACAGTATACTCCGGTGTTATGGATGCTGATTTCACAAAAGCTGCCACTGTTGAACTGAGACAGTTTGATCAGAAAAATGCATACGCGCGTGATGACGGACAATGGGGTTTAAGAGCTTCCACATATTTAGATAACATCGGAAGCGGTGTTGATCTTGGATTCTATTATGCAAACTATCACTCAAAACTACCTTATATCCAAATGATGGGTAAAACAGGTGTCTTGGGTGGAGATATCATTGGTGCCTTCTCATACATATTTGCTGACCAAGCTGGTGCAATAGGCGCTGCAGGAATTGATGCTCCAATTAATACAGCAACAGCTGGAGCAGCTGCGGCTGCTCAAGGTATTCTAATCCCATTACTTAATGGAGCGTATGGTTCTGTTTGTAGTGGACTAGGACCTGCACTATTGGCATCATCTGTTAAAGGAGATGTTGATAGCCAAGCAGCAAAGCAAGTCATTGCAAATGTTAACTTCAAAAAAGTAATCGATGGTGAACTTGTTCATGATCCATCTACTTGTGACGCAGCAAATACTATAGGCGATCCGGAAGTTGAATATATGCCAATCTTCTTATCGCTTACGCCAACTTTGGCAGCAGCGGTAACACCTTTGAACTATGCTCGTTACCAATTCATCTATCCTGAGGATCTTGAGGTTTTTGGTATGAGCTTTAATACAAATATTTCTGGAACAACAATTCAAGGTGAAATTGCTTACAGACCAGATTTCCCTCTTGCTACAGCTGCAGGTGATCAGATAAATCAGATTGCTGATGCATCAGGTACAACTTTGGCTCTGACAGCATTTGGTCATGATACGTATGCTCTTGCACCGACGTCTGTTCCTGCAGGATTAGCTATTCCAGGTGCAGTTAACACACTAGCGGCTGCAGAGGTAATATCTAAAGACTTTGGTACTTTACTCAAAGCTTCGAAAAGATCTTCGTTGCCTAATATTGATTCTAGTTTAGTAAAAGTATACGACGCAACGTCTTACTACAGATCAACAGCTTATCTTGAATATGATGTGTTGTCTGCTGACTTTGGAACAACAACAAGCTTTACTGCATCTCACCCAATTACTAGGGGTCTGGGAGCTGACTCGGCGGCGTTTCTTACTGAGTTAGCAATGGTTCAAATCGACGATCTTGACAACTACAACAGAGGCTTTGTTGCTCGAAACGGCTTTAACGAAGGTTCTGGTGAACACTTATGTCTTGGAATATTCCAAGGACTAAGTGCGACTGAGATTGCGGCAGTTAACGCGGCTGCTACTGCAGCTGGTGTAGGTGCAACAGAGCTAATTGACTATAATTTAGCGGACTCATCAAACGTATCAAACGTTGGTGCTTCAATCGTTGATGCCGTTTTTGGTAACGGTAGTTACTGTGAGGGTCAAATGGGCGCTGATGAGAGAGCATTCAGCTACCGTTTAGTTGGAACTGCGACTTATAACAACTTTAACAATTCTGCATGGTCTTTAACGCCATCTTTTGTTTGGTCACACGATCCTAGTGGATACGGACCAACATCTTTAGGTGGATTTGCTGAGGGTCGTCAAAGTCTTTCTCTTAGCCTTACGGCAAGAAAGGGTGACGCCATCACTACTTCAGTTAGTTATGTTGATCAATTAGGTGATCCAACTGATAACTCGAGAGGTGATATGGACTATATCTCTGCAAACGTTTCTTATGCATTTTAATTTAGGGAGAGGAACCAAAAATGAATAAAATGAATATAAAAAAATTAATTATCTCATTGGTTGCTGCTTTGGGACTGTCTGCGACATCAGTTATAGCAGATGGACACAAGTACACTGTAGATAGTTCTAATTATACATCATACACTGAGATGTTGTCTCCAGGACAGTTGACTATGTTCTCAGCTTATCCAGACACTTATAAAATTCATGTGTATGAAACTGGTGCTGATTGTCAGATACCACCTGAGATCAAAGCAATTTCTCAGACAAATGGCACGATGGTGAATGACAATGAAGGTATTGAGGTTGCTAATATGGGTCAGCTCCCTTTCCCAAACCCTACTGAAGCTCAACACTTAATCTGGAATACAAGATTAAATTCAAGTAACACTTCAGCAATGTTTCGTGTCGCAACCTCTACTAACGTTCAAGCTGACGGTTCTATCATTATTGGTCAGCAGGAAACAAATATTGTGTACCCAAGGAACCCAAATACTGTTTCGCAATATGCTGACAAAAACATTTACGCGATGTTCATGCAGAAAAACTTAGGTCCACCAAGATCAGCTGGTACTACAACTCTTGTACACGATTTTATTGACAGTTATGTGCAACCGCGTAAAGCATGGCAGTACAACCCTGCTACAAGACGTGTGAGAAGAGCACCTGACATTACTTACGACACAGTACTTCTTGCCGGTGGTGGTGTCGTTGTTGTTGACCAGTATGGCGGATTTAATGGCGCTCAGGACAAATATGACTGGTCATATGAAGGTACAAGAAAAATGATTGTACCTGCTGGCAATGAGGCACTAGCTGAAAATGCACTTGAAACAACGCACCAGCAGTACCATTTAAATCCGGACTACGTAAGATATGAAGAAAGAGATGTTCACGTGGTTCACGCAAATCTTAAGCCTGGTCAAAGACACCTTTACGCATCTAGAACATTCTATGTAATGGATGATGATTTCAATATGCTCTCAATTATGGATGCATATGATGACAACGGCGAACTTATGAGACACCAAATCGGTACAATGATGACTGGTGTCGAAGGTACGGGCGCTGGCGAATGTGCTTCTCAGGGTGAGTTCACGTTTGACTTTGCAACCAGAACATACACAGGAAACAATCAAATAGGAACTGGGTTTAGTACAGTTCCAACTGTTTACAATGGTGAAGAAAAGCCTGCTAGCTTCTTTACCCCAGACGGTCTAAGACGTTACGCTAGATAAAGGTACAATACCTTTTACTATCATTAATTTAAAACCCGACTTGAAAATTTTAGGTCGGGTTTTAATTTTTAATCTGGGCTATGAAAACTAAATTTATCATAATAATTCTAAATTTGTTATTATTAACAAATCTTTCTTTCTCTTCACAATTCAATTTTGGAACTGAATTTGCTGCAAAATCTCCAAATGCACATAAAGCATTAATTAATGCGTTAGAGAAATCAGGAGATAGAATATTTGGTGTTGGTGTTCACGGAATAATCGTTTATTCAGACGATGAAGGAGAGACGTGGACACAAGCTGATGAAGTTCCATTTACAAAAACATTAACTGACATAAGTTGTCCAACGCAAAATAAATGTTGGGCCACAGGACATGACGCTACCATTCTTCACTCATTTGATGCCGGTGAAACCTGGCAAATACAGTATCAGGATGCTGAATTTGATGCACCATTCCTCTCAATTCACATGTATGATGATTACGAAGGTGTTGCAATTGGTGCGTTCGCATTGTCACTAAGAACAGCAAATGGTGGAATTAGTTGGGATTATTTATTTATTGATGATGATGAATTCCAACCCCATCTTAATTACACCTATGGAGATAACCAAGCTTGGAGAAAGTCAGCTCAAAATGAGGGCTATGCGGTGGGAGAGCTCGGGAAGTATTATGTAACTGACGATCGAGGACTGAATTGGCTTGCAATTGAAACTGGTTACATTGGCTCGTATTGGTCAGGCATAAAGGTAGATGAGGGACAATCACTACTACTTGGCATGTCAGGCAATATCACACTTGCCACCCTCTACGAATTAAATGATCCGGTTCCACCAGAGAAAGAAACAGCAATAGCATGCTATGAGTCAGGGTATTACCGCGGTGATTGTAAAGTTTATGCTTTTGATGATTTATTTATAGGAACAAAAAATAGCTTAACAAATGCAAATTTATTAGATGACGGAAGAATTGTTCTAAGTGGCAACGGTGGTGTTATAAGTGTTATTGATATGGTAAGAGAAAAAAATATAAAGACGTGTGTTCGTTCAGACCGTCTAAGTAATACGTCTGTTATTCCATTAAGCATTGATACCTTTCTCATTGCTGGAGAAAGTGGTATGCGTAAACATAGTATGCAAGAATGCTATCAAAATTTTGTATCAGAAGATTCAACTTCTCAGGATGCATTTTACGAAATAAGCATTAATTAATGTCACGTGTAGAAGGTAAGGTTGCAATTATTACGGGAGCCGCCTCTGGATTAGGATATGCTGCGGCAGTGAAATTAATGAGTGAGGGCGCTAAAGTTATGCTCTCAGACATTAATGAAGAGATGTTGGGCACAATGCCTGAGAGACTTAAGGATTTCAGTGAGACCCAATTTGGAACATTTGTTCATGATGTAACAAACGAGCAGGCTTGGATCGATCTAATAGAAAAAACAGAAAATGAATTTGGTAAAATCAATATTCTTATTAACAGTGCTGGGATTTCGCTTGGTGCTGATATTGTTTCAACTGAATTTGATGTATGGAAAAAAGTTCATCAAGTTAACTTAGATAGTGTCTTTTTGGGATGTAAATATGCTATTCCAGTAATGAGTAAATCTGGACAAGGTTCAATTATAAATATTTCATCCATTTCTGGAATTGTTGCTGGTTGGAATACGGCTGCTTATAATTCATCAAAAGCAGGTGTTCGCTTATTAAGTAAATCAGTAGCATTGTATTGCGCAAAAAAAGGATACGATGTTCGCTGTAACTCAGTTCACCCGGCTTTTGTAAATACACCAATTCTTGATCCGATAAAGCAAGCATTTGGCGCTGAAGAAGCAGTAGCGAAGCTATCTCGTCAAATACCAATGAACAAAATTGGTGATACAGACGATGTTTCTTATGCAATTTTATACTTAGCCTCAGATGAGTCGAAATTTATGACAGGGACAGAAATTGTTCTTGATGGTGGTCTCAGCGCAATGTAACTTCGTTCTTGTAACGATGAAGTCAAAAAAAGCATTAATGATTGTCCACCAGCCTCGATCGAGCACAGGTGACGTAGGTTTAAAATTACGTGACAGAGGTTATGAATTGGATGTTCGCCGTCCAGTTATTGGCGATAAACTACCCGACTCAATGAACGACCATGATGTTGCAGTCATTTATGGCGGGCCACCAAGTGCCAATGATAATTTAGATTATATCAAACTTGAAATCGATTGGATCACAGTTGCTCTAAAGTCAAAAAAACCATTGCTGGGTATATGTCTTGGAGCTCAAATGCTTGCAAAAAATTTAGGTGGAACAGTTCAACGCGCCAAGGATCAGCAATTTGAAATTGGATTTTATGATTTACAGCCAACAGGAGACGGTCATAAAATATTTCAAAATCAAAAAACATTTTTTCAATGGCATAAAGAGGGCTTTAAGGTTCCAAAAGAATGTGATGTTCTTGCTTACGGTGAAACTTTTCCGCAGCAAGCATTCAAGTATAAAAATGCAGTGGGTATTCAATTTCACCCTGAAGTAAATCTTAAAATGCATTTGCGATGGCTGTATTATGCGGGTTATATGCTACGAGAAAAAGGAGCTCAAAAACGTCAATATCAAATGGATCAAAGACTTAGTCATGGTAAAAAAATCAATATGTGGTTAGACTCTTTTTTAGATAATTATTTTCTTATAGATAAATCATGAACTCACTCATAATTCTCTTTGACCAAATTATAAATCTTTACACCTGGGTCTTGATCATTAATGTGATATTCAGTTGGTTAATTGCAATGAGTATTTTTAATACTCAGAATAGAATTATTATTGCAATTTATTTTGGAACAAAACGACTAACAGATCCTCTTCTTAATCCAATAAGAAATTTTCTTCCAAATCTAGGAGGGATTGATATATCGCCGGTAGTCCTAATTCTGATACTTTACTTTATAAGAAACTTACTTTACGAGTACTTCTACTTAGGAATTCCTATTTAAATATGTCAGATGCAAAAATTATCGATGGAAAAGTAATCGCGGCTGATCTTAGAGCTGAAACAGCTGTCAAAGTTGAAGATTTTAAAAATAAATTTAACAAAACACCGACTCTTGCTGTTGTACTTGTAGGTGAAGATCCAGCAAGCCAAGTTTATGTTAATACAAAGTCTAAAATGGCCAAAGAGATAGGAATGGATGTCGGGGATCACTTTCTCGATGCTACCGTATCTGAAGAAAAGCTTTTGGAATTAATTGATAAGCTGAATAATGATCAGAAAGTAAATGGAATTCTTGTCCAATTACCACTTCCATCACACATTGATTCAAGGGCTATTATTGACGCAATTGATCCAGTAAAAGACGCTGATGGTTTTCATGCTATAAATGTTGGAAGAAATTCAATAGGAGGTGACTTGTTGAGTAAAACCTTTACTCCATGCACACCACTTGGATGTTATTTAATGCTTAAGAAAAGTATTCCTGATTTAAAAGGGATGCATGCTGTAATAATTGGACGATCTAATATTGTTGGTAAACCAATGGCACAACTACTCCTTGAGGAGTCATGTACGGTAACAATAGTACATTCTAAAACCAGAAATATTGAAGAAATTACTAAACAGGCTGATATTGTTGTTGCTGCAGTTGGACGCCCCTTAATGGTTAAAAAAGATTGGATTAAAGAAGGAGCTGTCGTCATTGATGTTGGTATTAATCGAGTAGACCATCCAGATAAACCTGGCAAAACAAAGCTTGTTGGAGATGTTGATTACGATGATGTATTCAGTGTTGTGTCAGCAATTACACCCGTCCCTGGCGGTGTAGGTCCGATGACCATTGCATGTTTATTAAAAAATACGGTAGATGCTGCAATTCGGCAGCAGGTGGAAATAACTACTTAATTTAAATCTTAATAATAATTTGAAATAAATTATACTTTCCCTATGGATAAAGTTTTTTTGACTGAGTCACTAAATAATATTCCTTCGCTTGATGGTAAATTAGAGTTTATCAATCAATATTTGAATTCTGAAAATTTAGATTTTGAAGAAATATCTGAAATTATTTTTGAAAATATTCCAAATGCTCTCTACGAAATTGATAGCAGTGAAGGAACTTTAGATACATCACTAGTGGGCAAGTTTGCAAGTTGGTTAATATCTATTGATCCTGAAGCAGGTGCTATATACGTCGATGAAGTCATAAAAACAAATTCTGAATTTTTGAATGAGTTGTCTGCAGAAATATCTCTAAATCTATCTGAAACTGAAAATATTGATATTGCCACTTCAGCTAATTTTGCATCAGAGATGGCAAAACTAAATATTGAAACAGCCGGATTGATTACAGCAGGCATAACCCAGTTAATAGGAGCTGACTCAGCTCAATTTATAAATGTTATTTCAAACTCAATGAGTGATCAGATGTCAGAAAATATGGCAGAAATTATGGTGCAAGATATGTACATCATGAGTCAAATTATTAATGAATTGAGTCAAGAAAGGTTCAATGAAGAAATTGAGTTTCAATCAGATTTAATAAGAAAAAAATATACAAATGATGAGCTTTTAATCAGGATGGATAACCCTAATTGGGAAGCATACAATCAAGAATTATCTTTACTATACGAAAATAGTACACTTATAAAACCATCAATTGAAGCTGGGCTAATGTTTGATGCTGTTGAAACACTTATTGGTGAAGAAAATTTCAACGATGAGATCATATCTGGCCTCGGAAAAACTATGGGAGATATGATTAATTTTGGTTTTATGCCACCCGATCTTTCAGAATTAGATGATAAAAATGTAAATGACCCAAAAATGTCTACCTTGGTTGAAAATACAATTCAAAATGTTGATGTGAACATGGTTGCACAATATATGGATGATAATTTCTTATCTGAGTTAAACACTGAAGAGATATATCAAGATAGTATTCGATCTGACAGTGAGCTTATGTTTGGAATGACTGATCCGATTAACTTAGACTCGGATATGTATAATAACGTGTATAATCCAATTAACTTAGATAATTTAGGAACCTTTATAGAGAATTTTAATCAGGGAATTGATGAATATTATGAGGGATATAAAAATGATGACTTATTCAAAAGAGAAGACAGTATTATTCCACAGGAATATAACTTCCAAAGCACTTTAGAACAAAACCTTATTGTTCAGTATCAAACTGAACTTAGTCAAAGTCTATCTCAGACCTATGCATTGATTCAGCAGGAGATATCAGGAAATCAGCAAGCTCAACAAGAAGCAGAGCAGCAAGAAGCAGAGCAGCAAGAAGCAGAGTCTAACCCTGTCAGCTGGCCAGGAGGTGGGTCCACTCCATCCTATACATATAATTCTCAAGCAGAATATGATGCTGCGATTGCAGGCGGATATGTTGGTTTTGGATCTCTTGCCGCAAAGCAAGCAGACAATATATTTAAATCTTTAGATATTTTTGCAGGCACCTCTGGCAACGACAGTTTAAGTGCTAGTGGAATTGATGCTCGCATGTTTGGTTTAGCCGGCAATGACCAATTAAATGGCGGCCAGGGTGCTGACATTATTTATGGAGGTGAAGGAGATGATCGTTTAGGAGGAGGCAGTAGTGCAGATATTTTATATGGTGGTTTGGGTAACGATTATCTTTTAGGCAACGGTGGGGCAGATACATTGTATGGGGGATCTGGAGATGACTACCTATATCCAATGGCACAAGGTGGAACTTTATATGGTGGAGATGGTGCTGATACATTTGCTTTTGCGACCCTTGGCGGAGGATATTACGCATCCGATAGAACTGAAAGTCATACAATAATGGATTGGAATTCAGCCGAAGGTGATAAAATTTATTTTAGTCTTGCAGGAGATTATTTTTCAAACTTCCAGTATACTGGAACATATCATAAGTTAAGTTCTGATCAAACGACTCTTAATCAATCGACACCATTCGTTGATGGTTTCTTAGAGTATGAGCATGCAGGAGGAAATACTTATGTGTATTCAAATCAGACTGATAAATGGAAATCACCTGGATGGTGGAATCAAGGAGGAGAGTTAGACGAAAACGGAGTTATGCAATATGGTAGAAAGCCAGCTGTATATAATTCTCAAGAAAGTGGTGGTTATATTTTTCAAGTCGAGGGAACAGTTACCTTTGACGATACAATGGTAACAACTGATGTTGTATAAGATAATAACTCTGTAATTTAGTGACTACTTTTTCTCTCTTAATCTCAAGGCATTCAATTTAATAAAACCTTCAGCATCCTTTTGAGAATAAATTTGATCTGACTCAAATGTTGCAAGATTTGGATTGTATAGGCTTAGAGACGATTCCCTTCCTGTAATCATTGTATTACCTTTAAAGAGTTTAAGTCTTACTTTACCTTCCACTTTTTCTTGAGATTTATCAATCATTGATTGCATCATTTCTCTTTCAGGAGAGAACCAATAACCGTTATAGACAAGCTCAGCATATTTTGTTGCCAGCTCATCTTTCATGTGCGCAGCTTCTTTATCGAGTGTTATGCTCTCAATGGCTCTGTGTGCGTGATATAGAATGGTTCCACCAGGAGTTTCATAAATTCCTCTAGATTTCATTCCAATGTATCTATTCTCAACAAGATCAACTCGTCCAATTCCATGTTTTCCACCAAGCTCATTAAGAGATTTTAATATTTCAAACGGCGTTAAAGCCTTTCCGTTCAATGCACAAGCATCACCTTTCTTAAATTCAATTGTTATTTCTTCTGCATTATCAGGTGCCTCTTCAGGTGAAACACTTCTGGTGTAAACATAATCAGGCGCTTCAACCCATGGATCTTCAAGAACTTTTCCCTCAGCTGAAGAGTGAAGAATATTTTCATCTATACTAAATGGTTGTTCCCCTCTTTTGTCTTTTGCTATTTCGATACCATGCTTATCAGCATATTCAACGAGAGATGTTCTTGATGACAAATCCCATTCTCTCCAAGGACTGATGATTTTGATGTCTGGTTTATGATAATAATATCCAAGCTCAAATCTAATTTGATCATTTCCCTTCCCTGTTGCTCCGTGAGATACCGCATCAGCGTTTATTTCGTTTGCAATTTCTATTTGTTTTTTTGCAATTAATGGTCGAGCTATAGATGTTCCAAGTAAATAATAGCCTTCATAAAGAGGATTGGCCCTAAACATTGGAAAGACATAATCACTGACAAACTCATCTTTTAAGTCCTCAATAAATATTTCTTTCGTTCCCTGCTTTTCTGCCTTTGCCTTAACGAGTTCATAGTCCTCATCTTGTCCCAAATTTGCAGTGAATGTTGCTACTTCACATTTATAAGTTTCTTTTAGCCACCTCAAAATGACTGACGTATCTAAACCGCCTGAGTATGCAAGAACAACTTTATTTATTTTATCCATTTGCCCTGAGTTCGCTTTTTCTAATTTTTATACTGGAGGACTTTAATTGACCACATGCAGCCATAATATCTTGTCCCCTGGTTTTTCTAACTGGGCTTGCATAACCTGCATTTTTAATTATGTCACTAAATTTCTTGATTTCTTCTTTACTAGAGCACTCATAAGGTGAATTAGGCCAAGGATTGAAAGGTATAAGATTTATTTTTGCAGGAATCCCAGAAATTAGCTTAACAAGTTTACGGGCATCTTGTGCTGTATCATTTACTCCCTTTAACATGACATACTCAAATGTTATGCGTTTAGAATTTTTTGATCGAGGATATTCTCTACACGCCTTTATAAGATCCTTAAGAGGAAATTTCTTATTTATTGGAACAATATCATTTCTTAACTCATCGTTTGTTGCATGCAAAGAAATTGCCAATCTCGAGTCAACTTCATTACCCCATTTAATAATTTCAGGAACAATGCCTGAAGTACTTAGGGTAATTCTCTTAGTAGATAACTGAATGCCTTCTCTGTCTCCCATAATTTCAGCAGCATTTTTAACATTTTCATAATTATAGAGAGGCTCTCCCATTCCCATAAATACAATATTTGAAATTTTACGATCTTTTCCATTCGGCCAATCTGAAAGATTATCCTTTGCCAAAAGAAGCTGTGAAATAATTTCACTTGAAGTTAAATTTCGAACCAGTTTTTGTGTTCCGGTAAAACAAAACTTACAATTAAGTGTGCAACCAACTTGTGATGAAACACATAATGTTCCACGATTTTCTTCAGGTATAAAAACCGTTTCAATTAAGTTACCATCATTTAATTCCAAAAGCCATTTTTGTGTTCCATCTTTTGATATTTGATGTGATTTTACTTTTGGTCTTTGAATAATAAAATTATCTTTTAGTTTTTTTCTAAGGTCTTTCGAAACTGTTGTCATTTTGTCAAAATCAGTTTCACCTCTAAAATAAACCCAATGCCAAAGCTGTTTGGATCTGAATTTTTCTTTAGTCTGTATTAAATCTTTATTAATTAAAGTTTCAGATATTTCTTTAAGACTTAATCCAATTAAGTCGATTTTATCTTCTGTCATTGTATTTTAAGAGCAGGCTTTGTCGATTGCTGTTAATGCTTTTGTAAATCCGATTAAAGAATATGTATCTGTAATTTTTGTTCCACGACTTGAGGTGCTTTTAACTTTTACGCGTGCCCCATTTTTCATATCTTTAATGAGTTGTTTGCCGTTCTCTCCATCTGCTAACCAAGCTCTTGATTCAACTGTAAAAAATTTATACTTACTGCTACCAATGCTCACCTCAACCATACTTTTGGGTTTAAATGTGAAGCCAGTATCCACACTCGGCTCATGAAAAGTCTTATCATCTTTGAAATTCGTAATCATCAGAGCATGCTCGCCACGATTAAGATCTGACGGGTTTGTCGCTATCGGCTCTGATATTATGTAGCAAATCTTTGCTGTACCATCTTTAAACTCTTTAGCTTGCCATGCACCACTTTTGCCAAATGAACCCAGATGCACGACATCAATTACTGCAAAAGCACTTATTGAACTCAACAGTAAAATTGATAGAATAAGTTTGAAATTTATAAATTTCATATTCGCTAATTTATATCGAGATTCACAATTATGAAAGCAATTGTTTGTAAAGAATTTGGCCCACCAAGCTCGCTAGTTTACGAAGATGTTGAGTTACCTGAACTTAAAAAAAGTCAAATACAGATAGATGTACACTCTGCTGGCGTCAATTTTCCAGACACTTTAATTATTCAAGATAAATATCAAGTTAAACCTCCTCTTCCTTTTTCGCCAGGAGGTGAAATCTCAGGAATCATTAGTGCGGTAGGTGAAACCGTTTCTGATTGGAAGGTTGGTGATGAGGTCGTTGCGATGATAGGCTTTGGTGGTTTTAGGGAACAAGTAATAACAAGTCCATCAAATATATTTCGAAAACCAAGTAGTATGGATTTTACTACCGCTTCTTGTTTTACATTAACCTACGGCACGTCACACTATGCTCTAAAAAATCGTGGCCAACTTAAGGAGGGTGAAAATTTACTTGTCCTGGGTGCTGCAGGTGGTGTTGGTATATCAGCTGTTGAAATTGGAAAAGCAATGGGTGCAAGAGTCATAGCTGGTGCATCTTCTGATGAAAAACTAGAAGTATGTAAAGAGTATGGAGCTGATGAAGTTATTAATTATGGAAAGTATGATTTAACTAATCGAGATCATGTCAAAGAATTTAGAGCAGAAATTTCTAAAGCAACGGACGGTAAAGGACCAGATGTAATTTATGACCCAGTTGGAGCAGATTTCACTGAGCCCGCTTTACGAAGTATTGCATGGAATGGACGCTTCTTAGTTATAGGTTGGGCGGCTGGTTATATTCCAAAAATACCAATGAATTTGTATTTAATTAAAGGCTGCTCTGCTGTTGGTGTATTTTGGGGTCAATTTACAGCTTTAGAGCCACAAGAGCACCTAGCCAATATGAACCAACTTACTGGTTGGTATGAAGAAGGCAAATTAAAGGCACCTGTCACAGAAATTCTCCCACTCGAAAGAGGACAAGAGGCACTTGAGACAATTCTTGCAAGAAAGGCTACTGGAAAGATTGCGCTAACAACTTCTTTTTATAAATCTTAGTAATTTACTTACTTTTCTGATTCATTTCTCTGGCCATATCTAAGTCTAGACTTGTCACTCCACCAGCATCGTGAGTTGATAAAGTAACTTCGACAGTACTGTAGACATTAAACCATTCCGGATGATGATCTTTCTTTTCCGCATAGATTGCCATTGATGTCATCCAACCAAAAGCTTCTTGAAAGTTACTAAACTTAAATGTTTTAGTAATTGCACTTCGCCCTTTGACCATTTTCCATCCAGACAATCTTTTTAATTTTTTGGTAAGTTCAGCTTTAGAGATTTTTTTCATTATGGTGCTGGATTTGGAATTTCTTTGTGAATACTTCTTATCTCATTGATAATTTCTTTTGTAATATCAAGATCAACACTGTCAATACAGGTTTTTAACTGTTCCATTGTAGTCGCTCCGATAATTGTTGATGTGACAAATGGTTGAATGTTACAAAATTGAATAGCTAGTTGAGCAGGATCAATTTCGTATTTTTTTGCAAGATTTACATACATTTCAATTGCCTGCTGTGTCTTATCTCCTTTATATCTCATCATTAAAGGACCATCACCAAAGAGCGCGAGTCTCGAACCTTGAGGCATCTGTCCACCTAAATATTTTCCAGTTAATGTTCCTTGTGCTAAAGGCGAGTAAGCAAGCAAGCCTACTTGTTCGTGCATTGCAACTTCAGATAAACCAATTTCAAAACCTCTATTAACCAAATTATAAGCATTCTGAATTGAAGCAACACGTGGAAGAGAGTTTGTTTCAGCGAGCTCCAAATATTTCATCGTTCCCCATGGCGTTTCATTAGATAATCCAATTTGCCTTACCTTGCCCTGCTTAACTAATTCACCGAGAGCCTCAAGAGTTTCCTCTAAAGGAATTGAGTCTGATGTATCCATATGTTTGTACTCAAGTCGTCCAGAAAATGCACCAAACGGTCTGTCTGGCCAATGAACTTGATACAAATCAATGTAATCTGTTTGCAGTCTTTTAAGACTTTGCTCAACTGCATAGAAAACATGTTCTTTAGATAATCTAGGTATTTCTTCATTTTCTCTAAGCCATGACATTCCAGAACGACCAGCTACTTTGGTAGCTAAAACAACTTTATCTCTGTTGCCTCGTGCTTTAAACCAAGTGCCAATATATTTTTCTGTTAAACCCTGAGTTTCAGCTTTTGTAGGAACAGCATATATTTCAGCAGTATCGATAAAATTAACTTCGTGGTCTAAGGAGTAATCTAATTGATCATGAGCATCCGCTTCAGTATTTTGCTCTCCCCAAGTCATTGTTCCTAAACAAATTAAACTTACATCAATATCAGACCTTCCAAGCTTTCTGTATTCCATTATTTTTTAATCAATCCCAGTCTTTCTAATTGTTGAGCTGTTTGAATTATTCCTTCATCAGCACTTTCGAAATTAAATTTTAGAATATTTTTAGCATTTTCTGAATTAGTAAATTTTGTTTTACCAACAAATCCAGAAATTGCCCCAACTTCTTTACTGAACATACCGAGAAGTTTCATTAGGAAGTTTGGCGCTTTTAGTGATGGTGCTTTTGTATATCCATTTTCTCTTAGAAGCTTATTCATATCTGACATCCACATGCATTTTTCAGCCAGAATAAATCTTTTACCATTTGCGTTTGGATTTGTCATTGCTTCAACATGAGCCCGAGCAGTATCTTTTACAGTTACCCAACCAAAATGCATTTGAGGAATTATTGGATAAGAACCATCAAGCATTCTTTGGATAAAGATATTTGAGGTACCAATATCATCTGATAATGATGGCCCAACAACCAAAGTAGGGTTTATTGAAACTGCTTCTATTTTTTTACTCTCGCCTAGGCTTTCAAGATGTGACCACATTGCTTTTTCTGCTATGGCCTTACTTTTGTTATAGGCACCAATATTCTTCGTATGATCAGTCCAATGCGTCTCGTCAAAAACTTCTTTGTCATGACCGTAACCAATAGCTGAAAATGACGAAGTCATTATAAACCGCTTGACATCATTTTTAATCGAGCTTTTTAAAGCCCTAAGCAGACCTTGTTTTGCCGGTTCGATTATTTCATTTTCGTCATCAGGAGCTGTATCAATCAAGGGAGAGGCAACATGCATAACGTAAGTGCATCCAGAAACAGCTAATTCCCAACCTTCATCTTCCATCAGATCAAGCTTACAAAATTCTAAATTATTTTTTGCATCAATCTCATTAGCTATTGCTTGTCTCACTTCTGCTTCACGATTTTCAGATCTTAATGATGTTTTTACGGAATAACCTTTTTTGAGTAATTCAGCTATGCAATGTTGAGCTATGTACCCTGAACCTCCAGTAACTAGAACTTTCTCCATAATTAGGCTTTATCCTTAATTTCCTCAATGGATTTTGCATGTTCAATAAAGGCTTGCTCCCATGGCATAGGTTCCCAGTTAAGTACCTTAACAGTTTGAGAGTTATCGCATGGTACATACTTATCCAGCATTGGAACTAAGCTTTTTGTCTTGTTATCAAACAAGCCAATCAATTTGAGCATGAATGAAGGTGCCTTCTTCAGTTTGATTTTTTCATATCCAGCTGCACTTAAGACTTCTGCAACTTCATACATCCAAGTAGGCTTAGAATGTGCAGCAATAAATCTTTTTCCATCAGCATCGGGTGTGGTCATAGCTTTTAAATGAAGAATGGCTACATCTCTCACATCAATGAATGGGAATGACAAAGCGGGTATCATTGGAAACTTTCCAGAAATAAGTTGTGAAACTATTTGAGTTGAAGCGCCGCCTAAGTCATTTCCAAGTTGAGGACCCATTACGCCACCAGGATTAATAACTGCCAACTCCATTTTATTATTACTGTCTTGATTATTATAAAAATCCCAAGCAGCTTTTTCTGCAATTGTTTTACTTTTTTGATAAGGAGTAACATACTTACTATTAATATCTGTCCAAGTTGTGTGATCGCTTGTTCCTGACATCATATGTGAGTTAACAGCGGCAACAGAAGAAGTGAGAACAACTCTTTTTATACCAGCTTTTTTTGCTGCATTGAGCGCTCTAAGAGTTCCTTCCTTTGCAGGCTTGATCAGTTCATTTTCATCTTTTGGATCTTCTATTACAAATGGAGAAGCAACATGCATTAAATAATCACAATCCAACATTGCATCTTCCCAACCGTCATCTTCAAGTAGATCAAGTTTGCAAAATTCTAATTTAGTGTCATCTGTTTCGGTCTTTACTGCGTCTCTTACTTCTTGTTCTCTGTTCATTGTCCTGAGCGATCCCTTTACTGAATAGCCATTTTTAAGAATTTCAATTATGCAGTGTTCAGCTATAAATCCTGAAGCGCCTGTGACTAAAACCTTTTCCATTTATTTCTCCTATCTTATTGAAATTACTTAATAAAATCTTAATAATTAATAACTTGTATTGATCCTATTTATAATTATGTATTAAAATACAGTTAATAAATAATACAAGAGGTTTTTCTATATGGATTATCAAACTAGAGCTCAATCATCACCCGCAATTGATGCTGGTCTTAGACAATACATGCTAAGTGTTTATAATTATATGGCATCAGGTTTAGCTTTAACAGGTTTAGTAGCATACATGTTATTTCAAGCCACTGCAGTAATGGGTCCAACAGGAGAAATTGTAGGTCTCACAAACTTAGGCGTTACTCTTTATACGGGTCCAATGATGTGGGTAGTTGCATTAGCGCCTCTTGGTATTGTTATGTATATGAGTTTTGGAATAAGAGGAATGTCTGCTTCTCGAGCACAGACAATGTTTTGGGTATTTGCGTTTCTTATGGGCTTATCTTTATCAACTATTTTTTTAACTTATACAGGCGCTAGTATCGCCCGAGTATTTTTTATAACTGCAAGTACATTTGGCGCAATGAGCATATATGGTTATACAACAAAAAGAGATCTAACTAATTTTGGATCGTTTTTATTTATGGGACTGATTGGAATTATAATCGCATCAATTGTAAATATATTCATGCAATCACCCGCATTATATTATGGTATATCTATTTTAGGTGTTTTAATTTTTGTTGGCTTAACAGCTTACGATACGCAAAAGATTAAAAATATGTATATGGCATATGATAGTGGAGAAGTTGCCGCTAAAAAAGCCATCATGGGCGCATTAACACTTTATTTGGATTTTATTAATCTATTTATAATGTTGTTAAGACTTTTTGGTCAAAGAAGATAAAATCAGGCTATACGTTTTACAGAAACTTTAAGATATTTTGTAATATCTGAGAGATATTCACTTTCTTTAATTTTTTTATTATTAAAATCAATTAATGTAAATGTTGTGTGCTTTCCTTTGTTTTTATTTTTAATTATTCTTAAAAAAGCATTTTCGAAAGTACTGCGATAAATTGAAAAAACTGCAGTGTATTTTCCATGATCTATTGCATAGTCTTTCCAATGTCCTTGACTGACTTTTTGAGCATAAACAGAAAGTATGAGATTAAGTTCACTTTTATGAAAGCTAGTAAACTTGTTTTTTGATCGATTAGAGCTCTTATAGGATAAATCAGGACTAATGTAGAGTATTGTCATTGTTATCTCATGTTACCTTGAAAAATGTAAAAAAAACAACGAAAATAGGGAAAAATTTCACGATAACATCATCTAAATCGCCTTGAATTTCCATGAATAATTCCAATATAGTTTCTGAGAATAAAAATTATGCCTAAATCAGAAAAATTAGAGTTTCAAACAGAGGTCAGTCAATTACTCAAATTGATGATAAATTCTGTTTATTCAGAAAAAGAAGTATTTGTAAGGGAGCTTGTATCCAATGCTTCTGATGCATGTGATAAATTAAGATACCTTTCAAATACAAAAGAAAAACTCATAAAGGATGATCCCAATTTCAAAATTCACATCACGATTGATAAAAAAAACAATCTAATCACAATTTCCGATAATGGAATTGGAATGAATAAAAAGGATCTTGTTTCTAACCTTGGAACAATCGCACGCTCTGGCACTGCACATTTTTTAAAAGAACTGTCTGAGTCTAAAACAAAAGACCTTTCACTCATTGGTCAATTTGGTGTCGGTTTTTACTCAGCTTTTATGGTTGCTTCACAAACTAAAGTTACTACACGCAAAGCCGGAGAAAATAAACTTTGGATTTGGACTTCTGATGGAGAAAGCAGTTTTACAATTGATGAGAGTGAGAATTCAAATCTTCTAGAATCGAATAGAGGAACCTCAATCGAACTTACTTTAACGAAGGAGTCTAAAGAGTATTTAGATAAAGATAGAATTGAAAATATAATTAAAAGATATTCAGATCATATAAGTATCCCAATTTATGTGAGCGATGGTTCTGAAAAAAAAGATGAAACAGTTGACTCAGTTAATTCTGCGTCAGCTATTTGGACGCGACCTAAAAATAAAATTACTGAAGAACAATATAAAGAATTTTATAATCATGCAGGACAGATGTTCGATGATCCTTGGATGACATCTCATTATAAGGCTGAAGGAAAAATTGAATATACAGTATTAAATTTTATTCCATCAACCAAACCTTTTGATCTTTATGATCCTGCAAGAGAAAACAGGCTAAAACTTTATGTTAAAAGAGTGTTTATCACAGACAATTGTCCAGAACTTATTCCTCCTTATCTTCGTTTTCTAAGGGGTATCATTGACTCTGAAGACCTTCCATTAAACATAAGTCGTGAAATGCTCCAAAATAATCCAGTCGTTACTAAAATAAGATCATCTCTAGTTAAAAGAACAATTTCAGATCTCAAAAAAAAGATTGATAAAGACAGGGAGTCATATGAAAAATTCTGGGAAAATTTCGGTCCAGTAATTAAAGAGGGAATTTATGAGGATTTTGAGAGAAAAGACTCAATTTTAGAAATATCATTATTCAAGAATTCAAAATCAAAAAAACTCATCACATTAAATGAGTACATAGAGTCAATGGGTAAAAAACAAAAGGATATTTACTTTATGACTGGTGATAGCTATGAAAATATAATCAATAATCCGAGTTTAGAGGGCTATAAGTCAAGAGATATTAATGTGCTTATATTGGATGACCCTGTAGACAGCTTTTGGACTTCATCAACCCCATTATATCAGGAGAAGAGTTTTAAGTCTGTTACAAGGGGGATGGATGACTTGAATAAAATTGATGGAGAAAAGAAAGATGATAAAAATGAAAAATCTGTTGAACCGCTTATTAATCTACTTAAAGAAAAATTAAAAGAAAAAGTTAAGGACGTTAGAGTCTCCTCAAGACTTACGGATAGTCCTGTATGTCTTGTAAGCGACGAAGGGGCAATGGACCCTCAGCTAGAAAAAATACTTCAGCAGCACAATCAGCTCAATCAGGGTCTTTCTCTGAAAGTTATGGAAATTAATCCTCAACATAAACTTATCAAAAAATTAGCTAAAATGAGTAAAGATAAAGCATCAATTAATGAGGTAGAAAATATTTCAATTTTACTATACGAACAATCTAAGATCCTTGATGGTGAAAAACCATCTGATCCTGTTGAATTTTCAAAAAAACTCATCGAAACTATTACTACATCGATAAATTAATTCTAAAATTAAGACTCCAATACTATAAAATAGTGGTTATAATCTTAATAAAATTTTGTGAGGTATATAATGAAAACACTTATTAAGACTATTGCAACTGGACTGCTTGCTACTTTTATTACTTTTAGCGCAAGTTCTGCCGAATTAAATGAAGTTGAAATTTATGAAGGTACAATTAAGGGCGCATACAGTGTTACAAATTTACCTCTTCTTCCGGGAAACTGGAAAGTTGATGATCTAGAAAAGTCTGGAAGCATAAACTCTGGAAATTTTTATGTTTATGTAACTATGATTCCAGCAGCAGCTGACGACGCAACGCGAAGATATAATGATATAATTTTTTACGCAATATTAGGGTCTAAGTCTGAAGAAACCAGTTATAGAAAAACTTTCTATGGCTGTGAGGGTGGTTTTTACTCTTTAGAAGGTTCAATTATAAAAATTGATTCTCGCGGTTCAGGAAATTTTGAAGAATATTGCAATGTGCATCAAACTGAATTTCAATCATTTAATTATTTCTACACAGATTGTTCTGATGTTTGTGTCGAGGTTGGTATTAATTTAGATACTGATAATTATAAAAATGATCGTAAAAGCTTTGAGGAAATCACTGAATTACTCTCAGAAAATGTAAGAAAAATCGTCAGGTCTGGTAATGGATCTCTTGATTTTCTTAATGATTACAGAATAAATTAATATTAGCTATTAGCTATATTTTTTAAAACATACTGAAGAATACCGCCATTTAAAAGGTATTCAACTTCTGTTGCGGTATTAACTAATAGCTTCAAATCTATTGTAATGTTCTTACCATTTGCGTAAAAAATTTGAGCCTTGTACTTTCCTTGTGGTTTCAATTTGTTAGCTATACCCGTGATACTAACTTTCTCGGAACCCAGAAGTTTTAATGATTTACGATTGTCATTTCCTAAAAATTGAAATGGTAATACACCCATACCAACAAGATTAGACCTGTGAATACGCTCATAAGATTCTGCTATGACAGCCTTTACACCCAAAAGATTAGTGCCTTTTGCCGCCCAATCTCTTGAAGATCCCATTCCATAATCTTTTCCAGCAAAAATAATTAATGGTGTTTTTGATTTTTGGTACTTAACAGAGGCATCATAAATTGACATTTGTTTCTGTGAAGGATAATGAATCGTATATCCACCTTCGATATTATCTAGCATTTCATTTTTAATCCTAATATTAGCAAATGTCCCTCTCATCATTACTTCATGATTTCCACGCCTTGCTCCAAATGAATTAAAATCAACTTTTTTAATCTTTTTTGAGGTTAGATAATCTCCTGCAGGACTGTCTTCTTTTATTGCCCCCGCAGGGCTGATATGATCCGTCGTAACAGAGTCACCAAATATTCCAAGTATATTTGCTTTATTAATATCACTTACGCTATTGGTTTCTGAATTTTTAAAAAATGGTGGATGTTGTACATAGGTTGATTTTTTATTCCATTTATATGTAAGACCACTTGATGATTTCACTGAATTCCATTTTTTGTCACCTTTAAAAACATTTTTATACCGTTGCTTATACAAATTTGAGTTTATTATTTTATTTATCACAACTTTTATTTCTTTAGTCTTAGGCCAGATGTCTTTTAGATAAATTTTCTTATTATTGTGTCCAATACCAATCGGTTCATTTGATAAATCTATCTTTGTCGAGCCCGCTAAAGCATAAGCTACAACAAGAGGTGGCGAGGCAAGGTAATTTGCTTTAACAAATGGATTTATTCTACCTTCAAAGTTTCTGTTTCCTGATAGAACACCGCTAACAATTAAGTCATGTTTAGAAATTGCATCGGAAATATTTTTATCAAGAGGCCCTGAGTTTCCTATACAAGTCGTACAGCCAAAACCCACAAGATTAAAACCGAGTTTGTCTAATTGCTCTTGGAGTCCGGATTTTTCCAAGTAGTCCGTAACAACTTTAGATCCTGGAGCTAAAGAGGTTTTAACCCAGGGCTTAGTTTTTAGACCTAGCTTATTTGCCTTTTGAGCAAGCAATCCCGCTCCAATCATTACGCTAGGATTTGAGGTGTTGGTACAGCTCGTAATTGCCGCAATGGCAACATGCCCGTGATCAATTTCAAATTCATTATTTACAGAAATAGGATTTGATGTTTTCTTTTGGCCAAATTCGTTTTCAAATGTGGTCATAAATTGATCAGCAACATTTGACAGTAGTATTTTGTCTTGAGGTCTTTTTGGTCCAGCCAAGCTAGGCTCAATGCTTGATAAATCTAATTCCATCGTATCAGTGTAAACTCTTTTATTTTTTTTATAATCTTCCCATAACCCTTGTGCTTTTGAATATCTCTCTACAAGTTTAATTTCATCAGCCGCTCTTCCGCTAACTTTTAAAAATTTTACAGTCTCCTCGTCTATTGGAAAAAATCCACAAGTTGCACCATACTCTGGAGCCATATTTGAAATTGTTGCTCGATCAGGAACGGATAACTCTTTCAGTCCTTTTCCATAAAATTCTACAAATTTTCCAACTACACCCTTTTTTCTTAATTGTTCGGTAATTGTTAAAACCAAATCAGTAGCAGTTATTCCTTCTTTGATTTTTCCTTTAATTTCAAAGCCAATAACTTCAGGAACCACCATAGAAATTGGCTGACCTAACATTGCTGCTTCTGCTTCTATTCCTCCAACGCCCCAGCCAAGAACAGAAAGTCCATTGATCATTGTTGTGTGACTATCAGTTCCTACTACCGTATCTGGATAAGCTAAATTGAATTTTTTATTTTTAATTTTTTTCTTTTCTGACCAAACTGTTTTAGCGAGATATTCTAAATTAACTTGGTGACATATACCTGTTCCTGGAGGCACTACCCTAAAGTTATTAAACGATTTTTGTCCCCATCTTAGAAATTCATATCTTTCAATATTTCTTTTGTATTCTAAATCAACATTTGCTTTATGGGCAGTTGCAGTTCCAAATTTGTCTACCATAACAGAGTGATCAATTACTAAATCAACTGGCGATAATGGATTGACTTTTTTAGGATCACCTTTTTCATTTTTTATCGCAGATCTCATTGACGCAAGATCAACCACAGCTGGAACGCCTGTGAAATCCTGCATTAGAACTCGTGCAGGCCTAAAATTAATTTCTTTGTTAACTTTTTTATCAGACTTCCATTTCTCAAATTCTTTAATGTCATTTAATTCAACTGTAGCCCCATCTTCATTTCTTATGAGGTTTTCTAAAAGAACTTTTATCGAAAATGGTAGTGCGGATATATTTTTAAGGCCATTTTTTTCAGCCGCTTTGAAACTGTAATAGGTATAGGTTTTTTTTCCTATTTTTAGTGTTTTTTTTGTCTTAAAGCTGTCGTACATAGAGGTTTACTGCTGCTATATTTAGACTAATTTAACAAGCTATCAACATAAAGTTTATAATGAACGAACTAAAAACTGAGAATTTGAGTTGTAAAAGAGGAGAAAACATAGTTCTCAATAACATTAATTTTTCAATTAAGTCAGGTGAAACATTGGTTGTAAAAGGGCGAAATGGCTCTGGAAAAACTACGCTTTTAAGAATCCTATCCAATTTTATTACATCTTATGAGGGCAAGGTATTGTTTAATGATGTCGGTATAAGCGATGATAATTTATACAATAGTAAATTCAACCTAATTGGCCAAAAGAATTCTTTAAAAGAAAATCTTTCTATAAAAAAAAATTTAGAGTTATGGGATATTCTTTTTAATGAAGCTCTTAATCATGCAAAGCTATTAGAACATAACAATTTGTATCATTTAATTAATAAGGATGTTAGCTCCCTAAGTGATGGACAAAAAAAATGTATTTCTCTCCACAGACTAAATTACAATAAATGTGATATGTGGTTTTTAGATGAACCATTTGTTTTTCTTGATGAGGTCAACACAAACTTACTCATAGAAAAAATTAATCAATTTAATGAAAATATGGGAACAGTTATACTTACTTCTAATATAAATTTACCGAAAAAATTTCATAAGGAAATTAATATTTAATATGTTTAACCTAATTAAAAGAGATCTATTATTATCTTTTTATTCGAGTGCTAATTTCTTTTTCACGGTATCTTTTTTTATCCTTATTTTAATGTTAATTCCATTTGCATTTGGTACTCAAACTGAACAGCTTAAAGTTTTATTTAGAGGTGTAGTTTGGATTGCGCTAGCTTTATCAATCATTATTACAGTTGATAGAATTTATAATGATGATTATGAGGATGGTAATTTAGATATTATTATGCAGAAAAATAAGACGACTGAGTATTTAATAATCAGTAAATATATAACACATTGGTTTATTTATTGCCTTCCGCTTTTAGTAATTCTGCCAGTGTTGAGTTTTCTATTTTATTTGGATTATCTAGAGACCGTGCAAATATTTATAAACTTATTTATAGGCTCATTTGGTATGGTTTTCATTGCAAATTTCGTGAGCGCGCTAACGCTTGGCGCCAGAAGAACAATTTTCTTGAAAGCAATTATAATGATACCACTATTCGTACCTTTTATTATTTTTGGCTCTGATGCTGGTTCATGGCCAATTTTGTTAGCATTATCAATGCTCTCTTTTGTTATCTCTATATATGTAACTGCATATGGTCTGCGTCTTTATGGAGAGTAGGCAATACTTCAAGTCAATATATATATATTAGAAGATGTATATTAAAATTAAAAATAATCATATTGAATTTATCAAGTCTGCTAATCCATATCTGATTTTTGCAACTATTTTTGCATTTGTTATAGGCTTATATTATTCACTTTTTCAATCTCCTCCAGATTATATTCAAGGAGATTCGATGAGGATTATGTATATACATGTTCCCTCAGCATGGTTTGCACTCATGACTTATTCAATTTTAGCTGGTTCATGTGTTCTTTGGTTCATAACCCGAAACCCTCTTTTTAATGTTGTTGCAAGATCATGATTATCGATTCAGTTTCCGGATCAGATAAGAAAAGTTCCAAACAATCAATAAAGTTTGTTCCATTCACTGGATCGCCCCCTATTCCAATACAGGTGGATTGTCCAAGACCTTCCACTGTTGTTTGATAAACTGCTTCATAAGTTAGTGTTCCAGACCTAGATACAATTCCTACGTTTCCCTTTTGATGAATATGCGCTGGCATTATACCAATCTTACACTCATCAGGAGTTATGACTCCGGGACAATTGGGGCCAATGAGACGTGATTTGGAAGATCTTAACGTATCTTTGACCTCTAGCATATCCATAACAGGAATTCCCTCTGTTATACAAACTATTAGCTCCATCTCACTATCTATTGCTTCTAAAATTGCTTTTGCAGCAAATGGGGGAGGAACATAAATTACAGTGGCATTTGCTTCCGTTTTATCTTTAGCTTCTTTTACTGTATCAAATACTGGTAACCCTAAGTGCTCAGTTCCTCCTTTTTTTGGAGTAACTCCACCAACCATGTTAGTGCCATATTTAATTGCCTGTTCTGAATGAAAGGTACCTTGTGATCCGGTGAAACCCTGACAAATAACTTTTGTATCTTTATTAACTATTACTGACATTAAACTAGCCTGACTATTTTTTTTGCTGCATCATCTAAATCATTGGCAGAAGTAATTTCGATACTTGAATTATCAAGAATTTTTTTACCTTCATCAACATTTGTGCCTTCAAGTCTAACTACAAGCGGTACAGAGATTTCTAATTCTTTTGCAGCAGCAATAATTCCTTCAGCAATGATGTCACATCTCATGATTCCACCAAAGATATTAACTAAGATGCCTTTTACACCTTTATCAGAAAGAATAATTTTAAATGCACTCGAAACCTTTTCTTTAGAAGCTCCACCGCCAACATCAAGAAAGTTGGCGGGCTCACCACCATACATTTTAATAATATCTAAACTAGCCATTGCTAGGCCTGCACCATTGACCATACAGCCTATATTCCCATCCAATTTTATATATGCGAGATCATATTTTGATGCCTCTCTTTCATATTCATCCTCTTCATTCTCATCCCTTAATTCCTCAATTTCTGGATGGCGGTATAAAGCATTATCATCAAAATTAACTTTAGCATCGAGACACAATAGTTTATCAGTCTCAGTTATAATCAAAGGATTAACTTCAACAAGACTAGCATCTTTTTCTAAAAAAAATTTATACATATTTTTTATAAGATCAGAAAGTTGGCCCTCAAGATCTTTTTTGAGTTCAAAAGCTTTGCTAATTGTATTTATATCATTTTCAGTAACACCTATTGAAGGCTCTATTTGAACTGTTGTTATATTTTCTGGGGTATCTTTTGCAACTGCTTCAATGTCCATACCTCCCATCTTAGATACAATAAAGGCAACTTTGCTTGTCGCTCTGTCTAATAAACAAGAAAGGTATAATTCTTTTTTAATATCCGACCCATTTTCAATGTAGATACGTTTTACTTCTTTTCCTGCTGGGCCTGTTTGAGGCGTTATTAAATTCATACCAAATATTTTTTCAGCCTCATTTACAGCTTCTTCTTTTGAAGAAACTACTTTAACGCCTCCACCTTTACCTCTGCCACCTGCATGAATTTGCGCTTTAACAACCCAAATTGGACCCTTAACTTTTTCTACTGCTTCATTTATCTGACTTTTTTCATATGCAACGCTTCCTTTGGACACAGGTATATCATAACCGTCAAATAATTCCTTTGCTTGATGTTCATGTATATTCATTTATTTAAGTGAAGGATCAATATTTTTTGCAGCCTCAAATAGCTCACTGACTGCTTCGATTGAAGTTTTAAAATATTTTTTTTCTTCTTCGTCTAAATCAAGTTCAACAACTTTTTCAATTCCAGCTGAGCCAATAACAACAGGAACTCCAACATATAAATCTGAAACACCATATTCACCATTTAAATATGCTGCGCATGGCAACGTTTTTTTCTTATCATTTAGATATGAGTCGGCCATTTCAATTCCTGATGCTGCCGGCCCATAAAAAGCGGATCCGGTTTCCAATAACTTTACAACTTCGGCTCCACCTTTTCTCGTCCTATCAATAATCTCGTCAAGCCTAGCCTTTGAAATTTTTCCTTTATTCACTAAATCAGTCAGGTTTTCACCACTAACCATAGTTCTATTTGGAACTGGTACCATTGTATCACCATGGCCACCAAGAACAAATGAGTCTACTTCGCTAATTGGAACGTTCAATTCTTGTGATAAGAAATATTTAAAACGTGAAGTATCTAAAACTCCAGCCATACCAACAACTTTATTTTTTGGAAGTCCTGAATATTTTTGAAGAGCCATAACGATTACATCCAATGGATTTGTAATACAAATAACGAAGGCATTAGGAGAGGTTGATTTTATACCTTCAGCTACTTGCTTGATAATTTTTAAGTTTGTTCCCAAAAGGTCGTCTCTAGTCATTCCTGGTTTTCGAGGAACTCCAGCTGTTATAATTATAACATCAGAGTCACTTGTATCCTCATAATTATCAGTACCAGACAAGGAAACATTAAAACCATCTATGGCTGAGGACTGCGCTATATCAAGAGCTTTACCTTTTGCTAGTCCAGACATCAGATCAAAAAGAACTACATCTCCAAGCTCTTTCATGGCAGCTAAATGAGCAAGTGTACCTCCAATTTGTCCAGCTCCTATAAGTGATATTTTTTTACTTGTCATGATGAGTTTATAGCTCGGTAAACTAACTAGATAGCGATTAAAATCAAGATAAATTAAATATTTACTTCATTGTTGGAATGGTAAATTCAGCACCTTTTCTAATACCAGTTGGCCATCTCGAAGTAACAGTTTTGAGACGCGTAAAGAACCTTACTCCGTCCATACCATGCATTGCATGATCCCCAAATAAGGATCTTTTCCAACCACCAAAGCTATGAAAAGCCATGGGTACTGGTATGGGAACATTCACTCCAACCATTCCAATTTTGCATTGATTAGCAAAAGCTCTAGCTGTGTCACCATCACGAGTATAAATAGTGGTGCCGTTTCCGAATTCATGATCGTTAACCATTTTTAAAGCATCGTCAAAAGTAGGTTGACGTACAACAGATAATACAGGTCCAAATATTTCTTCTCTATATATCTTCATATCTTCCTTAACATGATCAAATAAACAGCCTCCGATGAAGTATCCATTTTCATAACCTTGAAGAGATATTGATCTTCCATCCACTATAAGATCAGCTCCTTCAGCAACTCCAGAGTCAACATAGCTTTTTACTTTTTTTAAATGTACATCACTGATGAGTGGACCCATTTCAACTTCTGGATCTGTTCCGGGGCCAACTTTAAGTCCCTGAACGCGAGGGGAAAGCTTTTCAATTAATTTATCACCCACATCACCAACAGCTAAAGCAACAGAGAGAGCCATGCATCGCTCTCCTGCAGATCCATACCCTGCGCCGATCAGACCATCAACAACTTGGTCTAAATCTGCATCAGGCATTACAACCATATGATTTTTTGCACCGCCTAATGACTGGACGCGCTTATTGTGTTTAGAAGATGTATGATAAATGTACTCAGCAACTGGAGTCGAGCCAACAAAACTAACTGATGCAACTTCAGGATCGGTGATCAGAAGATCTACTGCTTCTTTATCGCCGTTAACCACATTGAAAACACCATCTGGCAACCCTGCTTCTTTTAGTAAATCTCCCATCATGTATGGAACCGTTGGATCTTTTTCACTCGGTTTTAAAATAAATGAATTACCGCATGCAATAGACATAACAAACATCCACATTGGAA
>CABYLU010000010.1 GCA_902519835.1 uncultured Pelagibacteraceae bacterium | reverse complement strand
AAGTTTTGGAATATCTCCTATCTCAATTCTCCAATTAACATATTTTTGATGAGCCTCGACACTATCCCAAACTTCATAAAGGATAACCTCTTTGGTGTCCTTGTTATACCCACCTTTAATTAGTTGACAGCCTTCATATGATTGCGTATTGGATAAATTTTCTTTAAACCAATTATTCATTTCTTGAACCATTTCCGGTTTAGGAAAAAATTTAGCAGTAACAACTGTACTCATTTTATGCTCCTGGTTTTGTATAGTTGCCAAGCGCAGTACTTGCTTGAGTTACAATTTCTGTCATATCAATTGCTTCGAGTATTACTGCATCAGACACCATTCCACTAGATTGAACGGCTATTTTAGCACCAGCCACCGCAGCAAAATTGGAAACTTCTACAGAAGTTATAATATCGTAAGGTCCTCTCACAATATCAAATGATAATACTTTTCCACCAATGGACTCGACCAGCTTGTCAACTGCTTGTTTTCTATCATCGGATGGACTGCTTAAAAATCCTTTCAGTGCTTCCGGCGTATATTTCGCCATCATATAAAATTTAGCCATATTTACTCCTTTAAATAAAATTATTATGAACTATCTTAGTGAAACTTTTATGACAAATTTTTATACCTTTTTAAGGAGTTGATATGACTGATCTCAAAGGAAAAACATTATTTATAACTGGTGCCACAAGAGGCATTGGTTACGCAATCGCAGAGCGCGCTGCAAAAGATGGTGCTAATATTGCAATCATTGCTAAGACGACTGAACCACAACCAACATTGCCTGGTACTATTTTTACTGCTGCTGAAGACTTAATCAAGGCTGGTGGTAATGCAATTGGAATAAAAACAGATATAAGATTTGAAGATCAGGTGCTTGCTGCTGTTGAAAATACTGTAGAGACATTCGGCGGTATTGATATTTGTGTAAACAATGCAAGCGCTATTAGCTTAACTCCAACTGTTAACACAGAAATGAAAAGATACGACTTAATGCATAACATTAATACTAGAGGAACATTTCTTGTTTCAAAGTCATGTATTCCTCATTTAAAAAAAGGTAACAATCCACATATTCTAAACCTGGGCCCACCGTTAAACATGGAAAGCCAGTGGTTTAGTCCGCATGTAGCTTATACTATGGCAAAATATGGAATGAGCATGTGCACACTAGGAATGTCAGAAGAATTAAAGTCATCAGGCATTGCTGTAAATTCATTATGGCCAAGAACGATGATTGATACAGCTGCTGTTAACAATATTTTAGCGGCATCAATGGATGACCAAGGCAAAAGTAAATGCAGAACACCTGCTATCATGGGTGATGCTGCATATGTAATACTTACTCAGGATTCCAAAAAGTTTACAGGAAACATGTGTGTTGATGACAGTACGATGATGAAAGCTGGTAAGACGGATTTATCTGAATATCTTGCTACTCCTGATGCCGAACCATTTCCGGATTTCTTTGTAAACAAAGATGATGGTGAAGACATTATTCTAAGTTAAATAATCTTATGGAGCAGTTTAGTTTTAAACAGTTCTTACAAATTATTTATAGAATACTCACCTTTCCATTAATGGCACTTGTTGTCTTTTTGGTTTTGATGTTGTTTTTGTATTTTTTTTGATTTGATTATTCGTCGAAGCGTTTAGTGTTACAAGACTGCAAAGTTGTATCATAATCATCATTATGTTCGCCAGAGCAACATGGATCAATATTAATCTTACAATTTGGGCATTGATAGTGACCATGTACATCAATTGGAATTATTGAAGTATTACACCATTGGCAGTTTTGCTGGGTCATTTTTTAATACCAAATATATTTATCAAATATATTAATTGATTCTTATAAAGAATTATCTATAAGGATCATCAATCCACGTTATCATCATGAAAAGCTTAAATACTTTCTGTATTTAGGCTTTTTTCATTTTTAATTCACATTTTGAGAGTGCTTGATATTATTTAGTTGATGATAATGTGGAGGTTAAAAAGTTGACGCCACCAACATTGTAAGGGGTGGTGTCCACAACCATTTCAAAAATATTCTAAAATCTACAAGACGTAGATGTTTGAAATAAAACTAAAATAAACCCCATCTCTATAGATGGGGTTTTTTATTTTCCGTTTGTTTTTTTATAAAAATATACAGATATAGAATAGAAAACTATCGTTCCGATAATCCATGCAGATTGAGATTGAAGCGTTATGTCTCTTTCACCAAAATTTATTAATGTTGGATTAAAATAAGGGCCAAATGGCATTAATGGTGCCCAAGAAATTGCTGCATCGCCTCCTACTTGATTGTGATAAATAACAGCCTCCACTAAAAAATTTTGACCCATGAACCAAGTGAAAAAAATAAACAAGAATATTAAATGGAATTTCTCATACTCAAGAGCTCTTTTTGGAAAAATCCAATAAACAAGAATAATTGCAAACCAAACAATTCCTGTATCAGCTAATGAGTTTACTAACCAATTAATTTCCATTGGAATTGCACATGTCATTGCATCAGATCTTCTGAGATTAACCGTATCACCGTCAATAAGTCCAAAATTAACCCATATTTCCCATCCAAGCGCAGCAATTAAAAAGGAAGATAACAATGTTAATGCAATCCATTTCTTCATTTGATTTTTATATATTAGATATAAAGATAAAATTATTGGAGCAATTGCAGATAAATAAACTACTATAGTTCTTCTCCACTCAACAATATCTAGTCCACAATCAAATAGCCACATATCTCTCTATTCAATAAATTCTAATTCCTTAACGTAAATCTCTGCAACATGATCTCTTCCATATGCAACAATAGCTACTGAAGTTATTTTCTTTGGATTAACTTGCTTTGCTAATAAAGTTCCAGATTTCTTAAAATCTTTGATCGGCATTATGAATTCATTGTATTCTTCATTTACTGTAAATTCATGTGAATAGTATTGCCATGGCAATATCGTTCCTTTTGTTCTTAAAAAAATATAATATTTTTCATTATTTCCTCTTGCATATACCCTTATCGACTTAGCTTTACTTAAATCAATATTCTTAAGTTCTCTACGAATTTGAATGAAGCCGCCATTGTTTTCTGTGCTAACATTGCCGCTTAGTAAGGCGTAAACATTACTATCAACCAAATTAAATTCGACTCCACCGTCAGAAATGCCACCCATCACATTATCTGCAATATAGGTCCATTCATTCTCATTCGTGAAATCGTCTTTCAAAATATTTTCTCCATTCGATCTGCTTATAAAAATAATTAATAATAAAGGTACAATAAGAATATTTTTCATTAAAAATAATATTTAACAGTTATTTATTCTCTGCGATCATTTAAGACTGTAACTCTATGCATAACACGTTTATTTGGCATATAGTCACCAATAGCATAATGCATTGTGCAACGATTATCCCAAATAACTAATGTGTTTGGCGTCCACTTAAATCTTATTTGAAATTCTGGTTTGCACATAAAATTAAATAAATATGAGAGTAAGTTGTTAGAGTCTGTTGTTGTCATGCCAACGATCTGAGACGTAAAACTAGGGTTTATATAGAGAAACTTCTCACTGGAAATTGGATGAACCTTTACAACTGAATGAACGGCATTTCCAAATTCTTCAAACCCTTTATTTAATTTAATTGAAGACTCTTCATTATCATCGTTCATATAATTATTTCGAAAACTTCCCATGTCATGAATTGCCCTTAAGTTTTCAATTTGCGCTTTCAATTCATGAGGAAGCGCATCATATATTTTTGATAGAGAACTCCATAATGTATCACCGCCAACTTCTGGAATTGTTTTACTGTACAAAACAGATGCAAAAGGTGGATCATTTTTAAACGTTACATCAGTATGCCATTCATCTGTATCCGGTGGGTTATCCTTATCATTTTCTAGTAAAACAATTTCAGGAAATCCCTCTACATGAGGATAAACAGGGTGCGGCTCTTCAATCGAACCAAAGCTTTTTGCAAATTCAACGTGAAATTGCGGAGTAATATTTTGCTCCCTAAAAAATAAAACTTTGTAATTTATTAAGTCGTCATAAATTTTATTTTGAATTTCTTCATTAAAATCTTTTGACAAATCAATTCCATCAATTTCTGCCCCCAGTTCTGGAGATAGTTTATTTAAATGATATTGCTTCATTGTTCATATTAGAACAATTTTGTTACTACAAAGTAAAGTATAATAGAAATAGCAACAAACGAATACCATATGATTACTGTGTTTCTTGCTTTATTTGGATTTAGTTTTTTTGGATTTTTTAGGTCTTCCTCTGTAGGTACTGGGCCAAGCTTGTGATAAAATTTTTTTTTCATATTATTAAGTGGCGAGCCCGCTCGGGTTCGAACCGAGGACAACTCCCTTAAAAGCCTTAAGTTTGTTAATAACCTACAGTTAATTCTAATTAATTAGAAGTCAATGACTGATTTTTTGTAAAAAATGACTGCAAATTGACGACAAAAATTAACATCTTTTTTTTTAATACTTCAGTTAAACTTAATTCATAAATCTTAAAGGAGATGATTATGAAAAAAATTATAACATCAATATTTTTTATATTTATGATGATTGAGAGCGTACTAAGCGAAGACCTTGTTTATGGTGTAAAGTTTAATAATTCAATCTCAAAAAATGAGATATACAGTATAAATTTAAACACAGGAGTTGCTGTTCTCAAGCAACAATTTGCATTTCCCTCTGGATTCTGGACTCCCGGTTCATCATTCATGGACTCGTATAATGGTAAATATTATCTTAAAGACTCAGGTAATGTTTTTATGGTCTATGACACAGAAACTGATACAATGTCACAGACATCAACCTTCGATAGTAATTTTCAAGCAATTTATCAAACACCTTGGGCAGGTAAAAACTTAATCTATGCAAATAGTGAAGAGACTAAAACTCAGATTGGAGAAGGAGGAGAAACCGCCATTCAAATATCAAATACATCAACTGAACTTGATATACAAGACGCAGATGGTGATACAGTTATTAAAGTAACATCGGATGGTGCTACACATATTGGTGAGAATTCACTTGTAACTATTGAGTCTGGTGGTCGTCAGCAATTATATGCAACCGATGCGTCTGGAAATAGAATTGATATCAATATTCCCTCTGGAACAAATCTATTAATAGATGGAGAAGATGTCATGGGAAGTATCGATAGCTCTATTGCATTAGGTGCTGCATTTGCATCGCTGCCAACAGGTGCAGAAGGTGCTGGCTATACTTGTGGTTTAGGCACTGGATTTCACGATAGTGCTTCAGCGATATCTGGTGGATGTGGTTTTGATTTTGCCAATTACTCATTTGTTGACTCTATGCCTGAGATGTTTCAAAAAGCATCATTTAATATAGGAGCGGCATCAGTTGTTTACGGTGAAGGTGATGATGCAACTTTGAAAGCTGGTATAACATTTAAATTCGGTGCTCCAAAGCCAGTGAGAGAAGCTAAAGATAACAACTTATTGCTAGAGAATAAAATCGATGCAGTGATGGCAAAGAATGAAGCAATTCAGAATGAAAATGATTTATTGAAAGCTCAAATAGCAGAAATCAATTCTCAGCTTAAGGCACTAAATATGTTGGCAATGAATTAAGTTTTTTCCTTTCTAATGACTGCACAATGACTGCGCAGTTCTATTTTGAAAGAAGAGACTAACTATTTTTATTGAAAATCGTGGCGAGCCCGCTCGGGTTCGAACCGAGGACAACTCCCTTAAAAGACTTTAATTTGTTAATCATCTACAGTTAATTCTAATTTATTGGAAGTCAATGAATGATTTTTATATAAAATCACGAAAATATAGGGGCAAAAATTAATATCTTTTTTTTAAAAAGAACCAATTAAAATTAGAAAAAATACCAAAGGAGATTAATTATGAAGATTTTTTCTATACTATTTTCTATTATACTATTTTTTACACATCAGATTTCTGCGGATACACTTTATAGCTGGACACCGTATGCTGACACTGGTGGAAAAATAGAGATTAGAAGTCATAATACTGAAACTAACACATCTACCTTACTTCTCACACATTACACTGGTGTGAATGGAGGTTATGCAACTGGGACTTCATTCATAGATGAATTTAAAGGTATTATGTATATTCCTATTCCTGGTCACAATAAAATGGTTGCCTATAATATTGCAACGAACTCTGCTGTAACAAGCAATCATACATTTACAACTTCTGGATCAACCTTTTTACAATATGGAAATAGCAACAGTAGTGGCGATTCTATCATTTCAACTGGGACAGATGCAGAAGATGGAAGTATAACAACCATCCTAGGTTCACTTGATATCTCTGACTCAAGCGGAAACACCCTGATTGAGAACAAAGCTGATGGCAGTGTTCATATTGGTGAGAATTCATTAGTTACCCAAGAAGTAAATGGGGTTCAACAATTATATGCTACCAACGCTGCAGGCAATCAAATAGATTTAAACATTAAAAGTGGAACAAATCTTTTAATCGGTGGTCGCAATTTAATGGATATTATTAGTGGTGACATTAGTGGCTCTGTTGCGTTGAGTTCAGCCTTAGCAGCTTTACCTAATTCTTCGCCTGATGCATTCTATACATGTGGTTTAGGTACTGGGATCCATGACAGTAGTTCAGCTTTATCAGCTGGTTGTGCATCTGATTTCTCAAACTATACTTTTACAGATAACTTGCCAAAGATCTTTCAAACAGCATCGTTTAATATTGGATCGTCATTTTTGATGAATGGTGAGCCTGATATCAGTGAAGCAAGGGATATGAGTATTAAAGCAGGCATAACGTTTAAGTTTGGTAGTGTTAAGCCAACAAGAGTAGCTGATAGGAATAATCATATGCTGGAGAATAAGATTGATGCAGTAATGCAAGAAAATAGGACATTAAAAGCCCAGCTAAAGGTAGAGAATGATGCAATACGTCAAGAAAATGATTTATTGAAAGCTCAAATAACAGAGATTAATACTCAGCTAAAGGCGTTAAATATGTTGGTAATGAATTAAGTTTTTTCCCTTCTTATCCCGCACAGATCCCGCACGGGTTTAATTTCGAAAGAAAGAAAAGTTTAAGATGGATTAATTATCGTTTAAAAAAGTGGCGAGCCCGCTCGGGTTCGAACCGAGGACAACTCCCTTAAAAGGGGAGTGCTCTACCAACTGAGCTACGGGCTCTTAAATTGAGTTTATATATGATTATTATCTAAAATATATAGGTATTTTTGTATTTCAAGTGGATATCTTACATCATGTCTAGTTCTAATCTTGCAACATCCGACATGCGAGACATATCCCATGGTGGATCCCATACAAGATCAACTGCAACATTTTTTACCCCAGGTACAGCGTCGACAGCTTCTTTTACTTTTTTTGGCATTTCATCTGCTACAGGACAATTTGGTGTAGTTAATGTCATTTGAATAATAACATCATTATCAGGAGTAACCTCACATTTGTAAATTAGACCTAATTCGTACAAATCAACAGGAATTTCAGGGTCAAATACAGTCTTTAATGCATCTATAACTTTTTGATCTTCTACTTTTTCCATTTAGTTAAATAATTCTACAAAATCCCCATAGCCTTCTTCACTTAACTTTTCTAGAGGAACAAATCTTAAGGAAGCCGAATTAATACAATATCTTAATCCAGTTTCAGTGGGTCCATCATCAAATAAATGGCCTAGGTGTGCGTCGCCATATTGACTTCTTACCTCTGTGCGAACCATTCCATGGGATTTATCAACAACTTCTACAATTTCAATCCCGTTTATTGGCTTATCAAAACTCGGCCAACCTGTTCCTGAGTCAAATTTATCTAAAGAGGAGAATAAGGGTTCTCCTGAAATTACATCAACATAAATCCCAACATCTTTACTATTCCAATATTCATTAAAAAATGGCCTCTCTGTTCCGTTCTCTAAAGCAACAATTCTCTGTTCTTCAGTAAGGTTATTAATAGCTTCCTGTCTTTCTTCAGGCGTGGCAGAACACCAGAAAGGTGTATCCATTACTTCTACTTTTGTCATATCGTACTCCTCTAAGTTTATATCGGCAAAAGACCGGTTTCCATAAATAAGTTGCAAAACAATAAATAATACAAGCAGTGCAAGATATACAGGATATAGTCTCATAGTTAATCTTTTAAAGCCTGGTTAAAAGCATGCCATGCCATTGTTGCGCACTTTACCCTCATTGGAAATCCACCTACTCCCTTTAAGGCATAAAGTGAATCTTCCTCATTTAAAACTTTTAGGTCTTCATCTGAACCCGAAACAAGATTTGTAAAATCCTTAAATATTTCCTGAGCGACTTCAATTTTTTTACCTTTTAATTTTTCTGTCATTAATGATGCAGAAGCAAGTGATATGGCACACCCCTCACCTGTGAATTTAATGTCTTCTATTATATTTTGATCATTAAGAAGAAAAGTAAGCTTTAAATTGTCACCGCACAATGGATTATGACCATCGGCACTTTTATTATAAGGTTCACATTCGCCAAAATTTCTTGGTTCACGTCCGTGATCTAAAATTATTTCTTGGTAAAGATCATTTATTAAATCATTCATTTATTAAAAAACTCCTTACACTTATGAAGCGCAATAACAAATTTATCAACTTCTTCTAATGAATTATACACACCAAAAGATAATCTGGCCGTTGAATTGACACCGAGATGTTTCATTAAAGGCTGGCAACAGTGATGACCTGCTCTAATTGCTATTCCTTCAACATCTAAAAACGAAGATACTTCGTGGGAGTGAACATTTCTAATATTAAAGGATATGATAGAGTTCCTTTTATTATCTCCACCGTGAATTTCGATAAAATCAATTTCGTTTAATTTATTAAACGCATATTTAGTAATCTCATTTTCATGCTCGATAATATTATCGAGTCCAATTTTATTCATGTAATCAATTGCTATACCCAATCCGTGCGCTTCGACTAATGGAGGAGTTCCTGCTTCATATTTCGCTGGTAATTCTGCGTAACTTGCACCTTCTAGATTCACATCTCCAATCATTCCTCCTCCACCTTGATAGGGGGGCATTTCTGATAAAAGATTTTCAGTTCCATATAATACTCCAATACCAGCAGGACCATAAGTTTTGTGTCCAGAGAAAACAAAAAAATCACAACCTAGTTTTTGAACATCAATTTTCAAATGAGCAGCTGATTGACAACCATCAAGGAGAATGGGAACATTTTTATCTTTACAGATACTTATAGCCTTTTCATTTAATTCAGTACCAAAAACGTTCGAAAGATGCGTCAAAGATACAATTTTTGTTTTATTTGTGAATAGACTATTAAAATGATCAATATCAATTTCTCCTGATGGTTGAATATTTGCAAACTTTAGCACAACGCCATACTTGTCTCTTAAAAAAAACCAAGGTATTAAATTTGAGTGGTGCTCGATTAGAGATAAAATTACCTCATCTCCCTTTTGCATAAACTTTTCATAGAAAGTTTGAGCAACTAAATTTATTCCTTCTGTGGCACTTTTTGTGAAAATAATTTCATTTTCAGACCTTGCATTTAAGAATTTTTGAACTTTTTTTCTAGCGTCCTCATATCTAAATGTTGATTCAACAGATAATGTATGAACTCCCCTGCTAACATTAGAATAGTGATTTTTATAGAAATCATTTGTTTCATCAATAACTGTATTTGGTTTTTGAGCAGAAGCTGCAGTGTCAAAATAAATAAGATCTTTTTTTTCCAATATCTTTTTTGAAAGAATTGGAAAATCTTTTCTAACATTTAAATTTAAAGTTTTAGAGTCATCCATGTTAACAATTCTCGTTGATAAAATTTTGGCCTTTAGCTTGCATTTCAGCATCTTCAATCTTTTCTATAAACTCTGATAAAAAGCCCTGTATATATATTCGTTCAGCATCAATCTTTGAAATTCCTCTAGAAGCTAAATAAAACAGTACTTCCTCATCAGCTTTTCCTGAAGCCGCACCATGAGAGCAAACTACATCATCATTATTTATTTCAAGTATTGGTGTAAGATTAATTTTAGATTCCTCGTCAATTAACAAACCTTTGCTAATTTGGTTAGATTGTGTATTTGAGCAATTTTCATCAACAAATACTTTTCCTTTAAACGAAACATTGGATGATCCACGAGTTACGGCTTTAAACGAACAATCTGATACCGCAGATTTACTTAAGTGTCTTATTTCTAAATTATTTTCACATTTTGATGAATTGGACATGACAACGCCACTGCCAACATACTTTGCATTTTCTTCATTTAAATTAATCTTAGTCTTGTTATTTGTAAAATCTGAACCGTTTGTAAAATTAAAATCTTTAAACATTGAACCATTTGACATATTACAAGTATGAACAAATGAGTTGTTAGTATCGGATTGAAACTTATTAAATCTGTATAATTCAAGTACTGAGCGGGAACCTAAAAATGATTTAAAAATAAAAGATGTATCAATTATATAATCATTTTCGTCAATAATCTCTAAAGTAGCATTCTCGTTTAAATATATATCAGCAATAATTTTAAAGTTGCTTCTATTACTGCTTATTAATTTTATTCGTGAAGGTATTTGTGAATAATTCGAAGTGATTTTTAATTTTAGTTCATCATTTATTATCTCGTGTGATATTGATAGATCCTTAGAATTGGTTTCAATCCAAAAATTATCCGTTAATTCTATTATTGAAGGTGTTAAAGTTTTCATTAACTGTATCCCTCTTGATCTATTCTTGAAGCTAAAGTCTTGTCACCAGTTTCTATAACTGAGCCATTTTGAAATACATGGACGTAATCAGGCTCAATATATTCTAATAATCTTAAATAATGAGTTATAATAATAAATGATCTTTCATCATTTCTTAATTTATTAATTGCGTCTGCAGTGGTTTTTAGTGCATCAACATCTAGGCCTGAATCTGTTTCGTCCATAATAATTAAACTTGGATTAAGCAAATCCATTTGAAGGACCTCATTTTTCTTCTTCTCTCCCCCAGAAAAGCCAGCATTTACAAAACGACTGTGCATGTCCATTGGTATATCTAGAAGTTTTGATTTTTCTTTTAGAATTTTTAGAAATTCTCCAGCATCAATTGGTGTTTCTTTTCTTGACTTTCGATGTGCATTAACAATCTGCTTTAGATAAGAAGCATTAGTGACTCCAGGAAGTTCAATTGGGTATTGAAAAGCAAGGAAAAGACCATTTAATGATCTTTCATAAGGATCTTTTGAGAGTAAATCTTCACCATTGAGATTAACTTCCCCTGAATCTACATTATAGTTTGGTTTACCAGCTAGAGTGTGAGCAATAGTGCTTTTACCTGAACCATTAGGACCCATTATGGCATGTATTTCACCCTTTCCAATATTTAAATTTAAATTTTTTAAAATTTGTTTTTCTTCAACAGTAACATTTAAATTTTTAATCTCTAACATACTATCCAACACTTCCTTCCAAACTTATACTCACAAGTTTTTGTGCTTCGACAGCAAACTCCATTGGTAATTTTTGCAGTACTTCTTTACAAAACCCATTTACAATTAAACTTTGTGCTTCTTCCGCGTCTAAACCTCTTTGCATACAATAGAACAATTGCTCATCACTTATTTTTGAGGTTGTTGCTTCATGCTCTATAGATGAAGAATTAGAACTATTTTCGGTTAACGGAATGGTATTGGCTTTACACTCACTACCAACTAATAATGAATCACACTGGGTAAAGTTTTTTGCATTTTTAGCTTTTTTATGAAAGCTGACAAGCCCACGATAAGTATTAGATGACTTTCCTGCAGAAATACCTTTAGAAATGATTCTACTTTTTGTATTTTTCCCTAAGTGGATCATTTTTGTACCAGTATCAGCCTGCTGATAATTATTGGTAATAGCTACAGAATAAAATTCACCAGTAGAATTATCTCCTCTTAAAATACAACTTGGGTATTTCCATGTTATAGCAGAACCTGTCTCAATTTGAGTCCAGGAAATTTTAGAGTTTTTTCCTTTACAAAGACCCCGTTTAGTTACGAAATTATATATTCCTCCTTTTCCATTTTCATCACCAGGATACCAATTCTGAACTGTAGAATACTTTATTTCAGCATCATCAAGTGCAACTAATTCAACATTAGCTGCATGCAATTGATTTTCGTCTCTCATAGGAGCCGTACAGCCTTCAAGATAACTTACGTAACTACCTTCATCTGCAATTATAAGTGTCCGCTCAAACTGTCCTGTTTCAGAAGCATTAATTCTAAAGTATGTAGATAATTCCATTGGGCATTTAACTCCTTTAGGTATGTAAACAAATGAACCATCGCTAAATACAGCTGAATTTAAAGTGGCGTAGAAGTGATCAGTTACAGGAATAACGGACCCAATATATTTTTTCACAAGCTCAGGATGTTTTTGAATAGCTTCTGAAATAGGACAAAAAATGACACCTATTTCGTTCAGTTTCTCCTTAAATGTTGTTGCAACTGACACACTGTCAAAGACTGCGTCTACTGCAACACCAGCTAAAACTTTTTGTTCCTTTAACGGTATGCCTAGTTTCTCATATGTTTCCAATAATTTAGGATCAACTTCGTCTAGTGATTTTGGTTTTTCTTTGAAATCCTTAGGCGATGAGTAATAGTATAAATCTTGAAACTCAATTTCATCTATCTCTGCTTTAGCCCATTTGGGAACTGACATATTTTCTAATCGTTTGAATGCTGACAGTCTCCATTCCAACATCCATTCTGGTTCATTCTTTTTCTTTGAAATCAACTTGATAACATCTTCATTTAACCCTTTTGGAATTTTTTCACTTTCAATTTCAGTAACAAATCCATACTTGTATTTTTCTTGTGTAAAATTATCTTTGCTTACTTTATTCATATTATTTTACCAACGTTTGTTCTTCTACTAAATCACTGAGATGCACCGTACTCAAATAATTACCGATGACTCCTTCAAGATTTTCCCAAAAATTATGAGTTAAACACTTTTTGTTAGTTCCTGAACAAAAAGCATTAGGATTATTGCCACATCCTGTAGTTTTTATTTTTTCATCTATTGCATTAAATATGTCCAAAATTTTAATTTCCTCTGTATGTTTATTTAGAATATACCCTCCACCTGGTCCTTTTTGACTTTTTACTAATTCAGCTTTCTTAAGGTCGTTAAATATCTGCTCCAAATAAGACAAAGATATATTTTGCCTAACAGATACATGTGACAAGCTGCATGGTTTTTGTGATCCAAATTTGGCAAGATCAACCATTGCCAATACAGCATATCTACCACGCGAAGTTATCTTCATTTATTTTCCTCAATTAATTTTTCAAGCTTTTCTATTCTATTTCTTAAATCAGAATTATCTTTTTTCAATTTTTCAACTACAGTAGCCCTGCTGTCATCTCCCTTACTGAGACCATATGCTCTGAATTTCTTTACTCCTGAAGAATTTGGTACGATTGTATATCGAGCTGGATTTCCAATTACACTTTTGTTTGACTCAACATCTTTTGTAACTACTGAATTAGAGCCAACTTTTGAATTGGCACCAATTGTAATCGGACCAAGAATTTGCGCTCCAGATCCAATTATTACTTTATCTTCAAGTGTTGGGTGCCTTTTCTTATCTTTCTGACTTGCGCTATCCTCGCTTGGAGAAACTCCTCCAAGAGTTACTCCGTGATAGATAGTTACATCATTTCCGATTTCAGCTGTTTCACCAATAACAACTCCCATACCGTGGTCTATGAAAAAACGCTCACCAATCTTTGCTGCAGGATGAATTTCAATACCTGTTAATATTCTACCGATGTAAGACAATAACCTTGCTAAAATTGTAAGCCTTATTGACCACAAAAAATTTGATAATTTATATATACCAATAGAATGCAAGCCAGGTGAAGTAACCAAAGTCTCAATTCTACCTTTTGCAGCTGGATCTCTATCAATATAAGAGTCAATTAAATCAATGATTTTACTCATTTTAAAAAAAAACCTTGAATTTTAAATGTCAAATTTAGTATACCGTCTCAGAGGTTAAATATAATAACCTACTAATTTAGTCAACTATCTAATACCTAAATATGAATAATCAAGTAAAAGAAATAGTTTTTACAGGTCCGGACGGAAAACTAGTTGGAAAGTACAAAAAAGGTCAGTCTTTAAACCCTCCGATAGCTCTTTTAATACACCCGCATCCACTCTATGGCGGAACAATGAACAATCCAATAGTAATGGACTTGTTTTCTATTTTTGACTCTCTTGGTTTTTCAATTTTTCGTTTCAATTTAAGAGGTGTTGGTAAAAGTGAAGGAAAATTTGATAATGGTTTAGGTGAACTTGCTGACGCTGCTGCAGGTCTAGATTGGATACAAAGGCAAAATCCAAATACAAACCAATGTTGGGTTGCAGGATTCTCTTTTGGAGCATTGCTTTGCATGCAGTTGTTAATGAGAAGGCCAGAGATAACAAGATTTGTAAGTATCTCGCCTCAACCAAATTTATATGATTTTAATTTTTTGGCCCCATGTCCTGCATCAGGCTTAATAGTTCAAGGTAAAAAAGACGACTTGGTGCCGCCCGAAGAGACTTCAAGGCTCGCTGAAAAACTAAAATCTCAAAAAAATATAACTGTCGACTACGAGGAGATAACCGGAGCAAATCATTTTTACGATAATGAAACTGATAAGCTTGAAAAAACAATACGAAGTTATATTGAAAGAGAGCTTAATTCAAAATATAGATAACTTAGTAATTTTTCCTCCAGTAATAGGATTTTTAACACCCGTGGTTCCTGGAAATGATATAGGCAGATTCTTTACTCTTCTTATACCCAAATAAGCAAAAGCCTGGGACTCTATAAATTTTGAATCACCATAAATTTCATCAATTGAGATAACTCTATTCCCCAAATTTTCTTTTATTAAATCTAAAATAAATTTATTTTTCACTCCTCCACCAGAAAGAATAATTTTTTGATTATCTATTTTTTTTAAATTATTAATTATCGCGTAAGCAGTAAATGCAGATAAAGTAGCACATGCATCGTAAAAGTTTATTTTTAATACTGAGTTAAATGAGAAATAATTTCGGTCTAAAGATTTAGGAGGACTTTTTTTAAAAAAATTATTATTAAGAAGTTGTCTTAAAATACTTTTATTGATTTTGCCTCGAGAAGAATATACTCCATTATTATCATAAGGTTGCTTCTTTTTGAAATTTACGTATTGATCTAGTAAGCACATTCCTGGTCCAATATCATGCGCTGTCAACATACCTTTTTCGTCTAACATGGAAATATTAGATATGCCTCCAATATTTATAAATGAGGAAGGTTTTTTAAGTTTTAGTTTATTGATTAAAAGCTTATGAAATATTGGTACTAATGGAGCTCCCTCTCCGCCGTTCAAAAGATCATCTTGTCTAAAATCGGTTACAATAATACTGTTAGTTTTTTCGGCAATATACGAACTATTACACAACTGAATCGATGATTTATTTTTAGATGAATGGTAAATAGTTTGACCATGTAAGGCGATAAGATCAACTTTTTTGATATTTTTAGATATTATAAATTTTCTAATGGCATTTACATAATCTTCACTAACTAAATTTTCGCAATCACTTATATTTGATATGCTATTTTTATTTTTCGTAAAATTGTTAACAAGATTATGAAGAGACTTTCTAGTTGCATCCCTAAACTTAAATAAAGACGAGCAATTATGAGTAAATATGCTTTTTCCGTCAGAACTTACGTATGAAACATCGATTCCATCTAATGAAGTGCCGCTCATAATGCCAATTGCATGAAGTTTATTATTGCTCATATATTTTGTATAATTAGTCTAAATAATTTATACATTACTGAATATAGAAAATGACACTTATTGAAGAACTCAAATACCGCGGTTTCTTACATCAATGCACTGATGAGGAATCTCTAAATAAAAAATTAAAATCTGAAAATATTACATTTTACATAGGTTTTGATTGTACGGCTAAATCATTGCATATAGGCAGCTTAATACAGATAATGATAATGCGCCTATTTCAAAAATACGGTCATACCCCAATAATATTAATTGGAACAGGAACTACCCGCATTGGTGATCCTTCTGGTAAAGATGAAACTAGAAAAATACTTACTGACGATGAAATAAAGAATAATGCAAATAATCTTAAAACTGTTTTTGACAAATATTTATCTTTTAAGAATGAAGAGAATAAAGTGTTAGTAATGGATAATGCAGATTGGTTAGATAAGCTTAGTTATGTAGATTTTTTAAGAAATTTTGGGAAACATTTTACAATAAATAAAATGTTAACATTTGATAGTGTAAAAATTCGTCTTGAAAGAGAACAGTCTCTTAGTTTTGTAGAGTTTAATTATATGATATTTCAAGCTTATGACTTCTATGAGCTTAATAATCGAAATTCGTGCATCTTACAGATTGGGGGCTCTGATCAATGGGGTAATATTGTAAATGGAGTGGAGCTCATAAGAAGAGTAAATGGCAAGGAAGTTTTTGGACTCACAACTCCACTTCTCACTAATTCTAATGGTGATAAAATGGGTAAAACAGCTGATGGAGCAATATGGCTTAATAATGACCTTCTATCAGCTTACGATTACTGGCAGTTTTGGAGAAACGTAGACGACAGAGACGTAATTCGTTTCATGAAACTTTTCACAGATTTGAGTAAAGAACAAATAGACAGCTATGAACAAAACTCATCAAAAAATATAAATGATTTAAAGATAATACTTGCAAACGAGGTAACTGCTATGCTTCATGGGATTGAAAATTCAAGTAAAGCTGAGCAGGCGGCAAAACAAATATTTGAAAATAAAGTCTTGTCTGAAGATATGCCTACTCTCAATTTAAGCAACGAGGATGTGCAAAATGGTGCTCTATTATCAGATCTTATCGTTCAAATGAAATATGCTAACTCAAAATCTGAAAGTAGGAAATTGATACGTGGTAAAGGTGTAAAATTAAACGGAAAAATAGTAGAAAACGAGCTTCAGTTGTTAGACTATGATCAAATTACACAGTTTGAAAATGTAATAAGTGTTGGCAAGAAAAAACACTTCAAAGTGATTATTGGATAGTTGAACCACTTTCAATAGCTTCTATTGCTCTTTCTATTATTCTAGGCTTAATTATTGTTAATGGATTAGACTTCACTTCGGGATCGTCAGAAGATCCCGTCATTAAAAAATCTATTGAAAACATTCCTTCTCCTTCGTTTCCTACGATTATTGGTCCCAAAATAGGTAATTTTTGAATAATAGCGTTTACAAGATGCATTGGACTTATTTCTCCTTTCATATCAATAATCTTTTCTTTTCTATCAATATTTCCATCCATAATAAGACCCAAACTATCGCTAACAGCAAAAGCTTCAATTTCATTAAATTTGTTTTCTGTTTCTACATAATTAATTTCTCCATACCCAAAGCGAATTCCCTCTTCACCTTCAGCAATGCTAACTAGACCTGAGATTGAAGGGAGAGACAACAATTTGAGAGAAGCTGGTGTGTTTATCAACACAAAGTCATTTAAGTTTATTTTTACATCAGCTTCTTGAGTATTTAAATTTCTTATTGATGTCATTTTAAATTCTCCATCACTTAACAGTTTTTTTGCTGCGTGGTTATCGTTTACAAAATATGTGATATCGCTTGAATCAATAATATTTACATCAATATTATCGTTTTTTTCCCTTGAATAATTTAGTTCGTGCCCCATAAAAGACGCACGGCTATTTACAGATAAAGTTGAGCCTTGTTTCTCAATTCCTGCCTTAAAATCATTTACTCTTACCGCTCCAGCAAAAATTACTTCATCAGTATTTATCGAATAATTTTCCCTCTTTAAATAATAAACTCTTTCTTTTTTCTTCGTTTCAACTTTATTTGCAGACAGATCTATGATATCGCCGCTAATTTTTAAATTTAAGATACGCTCTGATAAATCTCCTGAGAGATTTAACTTAACATTTGAATTATTATTAATTGAAAAATCTTCTAAAAAAATATGATTAGTTTTAGTTATTTTTACTTTACCATTAAAATCAATTTCACTATCGAGCGAATCAAATGTTATTAAACTATCATTGAGTGTATTTGTATCGCCTTCAAATTGAATTTTCAAATTTGTCTCATTATTTTTATTTAAATTAATTTGTCTTATAAAGGCTGTTGTGTCTGATAAATTTATTAGTCCCTTAAATAAGGGGTTTGAAGTTTCTAAATTTTCAATTTCAATATAATAATTTACATGACCTGATATAAAATTAGGATTTTCATTGTCATCAAAAATAAAGTTTGTGTTTAATTCTCCTGAAGAAGCAACATATAAATTTTTAAGAGATTCGATTATATTATTTGAAGTCGGATCAATATTAAAATTTAGAGTTATGTCATTATTCTCATTTAAATTTTGTTGAAGAAAACTACTTACACGATCAGTTCTAGTCTCACGTGATAAAATAGTATTTTGCAAATATATTATTGCAGCATCTTTATGAATACTCGTTACCAAATTAATATTTGCATTGTTTAGGTCGTAATTTAACTTAAAAAAACTACCCTTTTTGAGAATTAATTGATCATTTTTAAAATGATTTATATCGATTACATATTTCTCTTTATCATTATAAAAATCTATATCGTATTTTGTTACATCCCCGAAGTTTTGATAAAATTTATCATTGGGCATTAATGTATTTAATTCATAGATCCCAGATATATTGAGATATATATTTCTGATCGCAGAATTTATTATATTTCTTTTCTCATAATTAAAGTTTGTCTCAAGCGTAATAGATTGCCAGCCCTTAAAACTATTTATAAATGGATATAATTGACTTTCATTATTTAAGTTAAGAATATTTATTAATGAGTCTTTTTTTGAATTAATATCAAGTTTAGTTTTTATATTTTTGTACTTAGTATTGTATTCTATTTTACTTGTTTCATTCATGTAAAAATGGTCTCCACTGAACTTTAAAATAATTATTTGCTGATTAGCTGGAATAAACTCAAAATTTGTTTGAAAATTTTGTTCATTTATTGAGAGATTTGCTGAAATTAAACTCTTAGATTCAAAAAGTTCAAAAATAGAATTTGTGTTAATTAATATGTTATTTTCGAATGACTCAAAGTTGAGATCATAATGCTTTGACTTAAGGTCTATTTTTTTGCTAGAGACAACTACTCTTTCAAGCTCATCAAATTCTATATTAAAATTATTGATGAATATTTGAAAATCATCATTAGAAATCTTTATTTTTTCAGATGAAATTTTATTTTTTTCATCTATTGAAAATGTAATTAGATTAAATAAATCGAAGTCCCAACTAATTAAACTTGTCTCTAATACCAAACCATTTGCATCACTAATTTGAATTTTTTCTATTTCTATATAAAATCCCTTTTTATTAGATCTTTTTAGAACTATATTTTCTATATCTGAGTCAAAAGAGTAATTTTGTTTCAGTTCATCTGATATTCCCTTGCCAAAGATATTAAGGTTTAATCCTCCTAATGATGCTTTAATTGAAACAAATGAAATAAGTAGAAAGATCAATGCTGATATCGATATAGTTATATAAATTGATATTTTTTTATTCTTACTCATACTTTATTTAATATTCGAGAAGATCAATTTATCAATATCACCGTCTAAGACTGCATCTGGATCACTATCTTCATAATCACTTCTTAGGTCCTTCACCATTCTATATGGATGCAAAACATAAGATCTTATCTGATTACCCCAGCCAATATCAGATTTTTTATCCTCAGAAGCTTTTTTTTTAGATTCAATTTTTTGCATTTCCATTTCATATAATTTTGATTTGAGGAGATTGATAGCTGTTGCCTTATTTTTATGTTGAGATCTTTCATTTTGACATTGAACGACAATACCTGTTGGGACGTGTGTTATTCTTATTGCGCTATCGGTCGTATTTACATGTTGACCTCCAGCGCCAGAAGCTCTGAAAGTATCTATTCTCATATCTTTTTCTTGAAGATTAATTTCAATAGTTTCATCAACATACGGTGAAATCCATACTGATGAAAAACTAGTGTGCCTTCTTGAATTTGAATCAAATGGTGAAATTCTTACTAATCGATGGATACCAGACTCTCTTTTTAAATATCCGAATGCATATTTGCCCTCTACTAAAACGGTACATGATTTGATACCTGCCTCTTCGCCAAATGACTCATACACTATTTTGAATTGAAATTTTTTTCTCTCTGACCACCGCATGTACATTCTTTGTAACATTTGCGCCCAATCTTGACTTTCAGTTCCTCCTGCTCCAGCATGTATTTCCAAATAACAACTATTCGAATCAGCTTCACCGTTGAATTGCATTTGAAACTCAGACTTCTCTAAGTCGCTTAAAAGTTCTTTTAGCGTGTTGTTACACTCGCTGATCATCAATTGATCGCCTTCCTCAGTTGCAAGATTAAAATAATCTTTAACTTCAGTTATTTTCTTTTCAAAATCAGAAATTAGTTTGATGTTTTGGTCTAATTCACTTATTTCGACCATTACTTTTTTGGCCTTTTCATTGTCTGACCAAAAATTTTCTTCTTCACTTAGAGCTTTTAATTTAAATAATTGCTTTTGTAATTCTTCTAAGTCAAAGATGACTCCGTACAAAATCAAGTTTTTTATTTGCTTCAGCTAATAAATTTGAAAAATCATTTTCCATAACTAATAAATTACATACTCCTCCATAACTTCATCTGCAACCTCAATTATTTGAAAGCCCTCAGAACCAACAAGAATTTCACCACTACTTACAAGTTTATCACTTTTACTAAATGCTTCATAGACACTTTCACTGCTGTTAAAGTCGCCTGCTATTTTTCCTGTATCATAATTGATCTTAATTAACTCAATTCCATTAGGAATAGTGAAAGGTAAAATTGGCTTTTCTTGGTAATAATTTTTTACAAAATCTCGAAAAATTGGCACGGCAACCGATGATCCCGTTTCTCTTTTACCTAGTGTCTTGGGTCTGTCGAAACCAGCATATACACCAATGATTAAATCTGAGGTAAATCCAATAAACCAAGCATCTGTATTATTATTTGTTGTCCCAGTTTTACCAGCTATTTCTATTCCATCAATTTTTGTTTTTCTTCCAGTGCCCCTATCAACAGCTCCTTTTAAAATAGAAACCATTTGATAAGATTTAGCTTCATCAAATATGCTTACTGATGAATTAACAAGATTCGGCATCGGATTTTCCTCAATGTACGGATCTTCACAATTAGTACATGCTGCAAAATTTTCTAAAAAAATATTCTTGCCTCTTCTGTCTTGAATCCTATCAATAAGACTTGGTTCTACTTTCTTTCCTCCATTTACAAAAGAAGCATAGGCCGCAGTAAGATCAATAAGTGTCGTTTCTCCTGCCCCTAGAGCCATCGAGAGTACGTTTGGCATATTTTCCATTACCCCTGCCCTATTTGCAATTTCCGCTACCTTTTCCATTCCTAAATATTGAGCTATTCTTATCGTCATTAAATTTCGAGAATTTTCTATTCCTTTCCTTAGAGTAGACGGTCCATAAAACTTCTTACCATAATTTTCAGGCTTCCATTTACCTAAATCTGAACCCTGATCAACAACAAAGGGAGCATCGAGTATCAAACTATTAGGCTGTAAACCATTTTCTAAAGCAGACATATAAACAAATGGTTTAAAAGATGAGCCAGGTTGTCGCTTGGCTTGTATGACTCTGTTAAAATTAGATTTATTGAAATCAAATCCGCCCGATAAAGCAAAAACTCTTCCTGTATAAGGGTCCATTATAATAATGCCTCCGTTAATTTTTGGAATTTGCTCTAAGCTGTAACTTTGCTGACTGTCACTTGAAACGTAAATAATATCGTTCAATTGTAGAATATCACTTGCCTTGTTAATTTTAGGTCCTAAATAACCGCCAGGGAGACTGGTTCTTGCCCATTTAAAATTAACAAGTTCTGCGTGAATTTTTTCATCTTTTAAAATAACTTCAACTTGAGCATTATTATTTTTTTCATTAAATTTAGTGATTTTTGCAATTAAAAAATTATGAGGAGGATTATTTTTTTTATATTTTAAGTGCCAATCATTGCTTACATCATTAGCTATTGGTCCACGAAAGCCATGCCTCTTATCATATTGAAGCAGCCCTTTCTTCAAAGCATTATCGGCAGTAATTTGAATTTCAGTATTCAGAGATGATCTGACTGACAATCCCCCATTATATAAATAATCTTCACCAAAAATTAAAATTATTTTTTTTCTAATTTCCTCAAGATAATAATCATTTGCAAAGACTCTGTTATTTTCTTTTAAATAGGTATTAATAGGGATTTTTTTTAACGAATTTAATTCATACTTATCAATATACCCGTTCACAAACATTCTTTCGAGTACCCAGTTTCTTCTTTCAAATGCCATATCATAATTTCTTTCAGGATTATATCTGCTAGGTGCCTTAGGGAGAGCTGCCAGAAAAGCCATTTCATGGATATCAAGTTCGCTCAGAGATTTTTTAAAGTATCTATTTGATGCTGCAGCAATACCATAAGTTCCAGATCCAAGATAAATTTGATTTAAATAGAGTTCTAAAATTCTTTCTTTGGGTAATGTTTGTTCAATTTTTAGCGCAAGAAGACCTTCTTTAATTTTTCGATTTATGCTCAATTCATCAGATAAAAGAAAATTTTTAGCAACCTGTTGAGTAATTGTTGATGCGCCCTCCGGCCTTTTTTCATTAAAAAGATTGATAATATTTTTGGCCAAAGCACGCATGATTCCAACTGGGTCAACTCCGTAATGTCTGTAAAAATTTTTATCTTCTGCAGAAATAAATGCATTCTTTAAATCATTAGGGATATCTTTTATTGGTATAAAGATCCGGTATTCTTTTGAAAATTCCTTTACAAGATCACCGTTTGATGCATGAATTCTGCTCATTACATTTGGTTTGTAATTCTGCAAACTTGAGTCGTCTGGCAATTGAAATATAAAATATAAAATTATTCCAAATATTACAAAAAAAAGAATGATTCCTACGTAGCTAAATAATTTAATTGTTTGAATCATGTTCATATCGAATAATTAAATAAAAATATGGCGTTGATTTGACTTAAAATACTCAATTTTTGCTTAAAAAATCAAAATAATAAATCATTGATTTTTGTAAATTCTAAATATAACAATACAATCATATAGTTAGATAATTATTATGATTAAAACAAACATATTCACATACATATATTCTATGCCACTTAATGTGGTTATTACTTTGAAAGGTTTTCTTAAATGTCACAAAAAATACTCATCGATGGTTCGAATGAGACTCAAACTCAATTTGCGTTATTATCTGATAATGAATTGGAAGATTTTGAATTTGAGTCTATCTCTAGGAAGAATTTAAAGGGAAATATTTATTTAGGTAAAGTTTCAAGAATCGAGGCTTCTTTACAAGCAGCTTTCGTAGATATTGGGTCGGAAAAAAATGGCTTCTTAGCGTTTGGCGAGATACACCCGAATTATTTTCAAATTCCTGTAGCAGATAGAGAGGCTCTTATTCAAGCTGAAGCTGAATTAGAAGAAGAGCATAATTCAGAGGATATTGACGACACTAAAGATGTTCAGAACGACACTGACTCTATTGGAAGCCAAATTACTGAAATAAATAATAAAGATGATTTAGATTTAGGCAGTAATGAAGAAAACAAAGATAATGAAATAGAAAAAAAACCTATTAAGCGAAAAAATACCTATAGCTTAAGAAGAAGGCTTTATCGTTCGTATAAAATTCAAGAAGTAATAAAAACAGGTCAACTTATCTTAGTGCAGGTTGTTAAAGAAGAAAGGGGCAATAAAGGAGCTGCTTTAACTTCGTATATTTCACTTGCAGGGAAATATTCAGTTTTAATGCCTAACTCTACAAAAACTAAAGGAGTTTCAAGAAAAATTTCTATATCTGATGACAGAAAAAAATTAAAAAAAATAATTGAAGAGCTAAAAGTACCAGCTGAAATGGGTTTAATTATTAGAACTGCTGGATTAAATCGTACAAAAAATGAAATCAAAAAAGATTATTCAACTCTTAATAAATTGTGGGCACAAATAGTAAATGAGACAAAAAAAGCAATTGCCCCTGCACTAATACACGAAGAAGGGAATTTACTAAGAAGAATAGTAAGGGATATCTACTCGAAAGAAATGAAGGAAATTTTGGTACAGGGTAATGATGCCTACAAGGAAACAAAAAAATATATGTCTCAAGTTTTGCCTGGTAACTCAAAATTTGTAAAATTATATAAAAGTAAAGAGCCGCTTTTTACTAAACATAAGATCGAAAAAGAAATAATTAAGATGTTCGATACTGAGGTAAAACTTAAATCTGGAGGTTACTTAGTAATTAACCCAACTGAAGCATTAGTTGCTATTGATGTAAACTCAGGAGGAGCAACAAAAGAGAGAAACATTGAAAAGACTGCCCTAAAGACAAATTTAGAAGCAGCGACAGAAATAGCAAAGCAAATTAAAATACGTGATCTCTCAGGGTTAATTGTTGTCGATTTCATTGATATGTATGAAATGAGAAATAATCGTCAAGTTGAACGTAAGATTAAAGAGCTTGTAAAAAAAGATCGGGCAAGAACGCAAGTCTCAAGAATAAGTCAATTTGGATTGTTAGAAATGTCACGACAACGTCTAAGGCAAAGCTTCATTGAATGGAAAACCGAACTTAGCCATCATTCAATAGTTCAGAAATTTTTATACCAGATCAATGAAGAATTAAATAAAAAGAAAACAAAAAAATTGAGTTTAAAAATAAGTCCTTATATTAAAAATCTTATATTAACAAATTTTCAAAAAGAAATAGATAATATTGAATCATCTAGAAAAGTTAAGATTAATTTATTAGGAGATGATTCATTTAAAAATGAAGAAATCATTTTTGAAACAGATGAGTCTAAGAATAAAAGCAAGGCAACCAGCGTAAAAAGTAAGACTAAAAAGAACAATGAAAGATCGATCAAAAAAAAGACAATAAAGGAAAGGGGAAAGGACAAAAAGACAGAAAAAGATGAATTGACAAACTCCTCTAGGACAAAAAATAAAAGCCCGAAAGCCACTCTTAAAGAGATTAAGAACAAGAAAACAGGCTGGTGGCAAAAATAATGAAATGTCGTAAATTTTTAATTAAATTTTTTATTATATTTTATTTTCTTTTTTCTCAGTCAAATGCCTTTGAGATTGTTAGAGATACTGAATTAGAGCAATTCACTGATGATATTATCTCCTTGTTATTACAATCTAATAATCTTGAGTCAGAAGACTTAAAAATTTATTTTGTAAAAAGTGATCAGGTAAATGCATTTGTAACTGGAGGTCAAAATATTTTTATAAATACTGAACTTATTTTGACAGCAAATGACTATAGAGAATACGCCGCAGTTCTTGCACACGAACTAGCTCATATTTTAGGAGGACATATTTTTAATACATCAATTGAAATATCAAATCTATCTAATAAAGCATTGCCAATATACTTACTCGGTATAATTGGTATGATTGCTGGCGCAACTGATGCTGGGATAGCGGGAGTAATGGTTGGGCAAGCAAGTGTAAGTGACAATTTTTCTTATTATTCAAGAACTCAGGAAGCTTCTGCAGATCAAGCCGCCGTAAAGCTCTTATGTAATAATGGAATAAATGGAAAATTTTTAATGGAATTTTTAAAAAAAATTGAGAACGTTAATGAATCTTTTGCCTTAGATGAAAATAATTATAGATCAACACACCCTCTTGTTCAAAATAGAGTCGGATGGATTAATTCATCTTTAGAAAATTATAATGATTGTGATTACAATACAGATAAAATATTTCAAAAAAAATTTGATCTATTAAAAGCTAAATTGCATGGTTTTACGCACCCACACTATGAAACAGAAGCTGTCTATAACTCAACAGATGACGTAGACTTGTACGCTACTGCAGTATCAAACTATTTTCAAGGTAACCACAAAAAATCAATCGAAAATATGAAACGGCTGATTAAAAAACATCCATCCAATCCGTTTTACAATGAACTTTTGGGCGAGATATACTTTGCAAATAATGACTATGAAAGTGCTACTTTTTACCATGAAGCAGCAATTAATAATATTGATAAAGTAAATGACTTATATTACATGATAATGGGTAATTACTTGTTAACCTTCGAGGAAACAAATAAATTAACAGAAGCTATTTTAAATTTAAAAAAATCATTACTTATCAACTCAGAAAATGCCTACGCATGGTATTTATTGTCTAGAGCATACGCACAAACTGGATCAATTTCACTGGCTAATTATGCTACTGCTGAACGATATTTTCTAATTGGTGAACGCGAATTATCTTATGAATTTGCGGTTAAAGCATTAAAACAGATTGAGGAAAATTCTCCAGAATGGTATCGATCTAATGATTTAATTGAAATTTTACAGAAAGAAGTTTCAAAAAGATGATGATTAGAAGTATAATATAAAGATGAGTAAAAAGTTTATACAATTTGTCGATGGGCCCAATTTAAATATGCTTGGTGAAAGAGAGCCAGAAATTTATGGATCTATAACTTTGGATGAAGTTCATAAGTCTGTAAGGGATTATATCGCTCAAAACTATAAAGAAATTGATGTGAATTTTTTCCAATCTAATTCTGAAGGTGATATTGTAGACTGCATACAAAAATCAAAAAATACTGCATCTGGACTGATAATTAATGGGGGCGGCTTTTCTCATACATCAGTAGCAATATTGGATGCACTTTTAACAATAGAAATCCCAAAAATTGAAATTCATTTATCCAATTTATTTAGGAGAGAAGACTTTAGACATCACTCATATATAAGTAAAGGGGTGCACGGAGTTATTTGTGGGTTTGGGCCAAATAGCTATGTGCTCGCAGTTGAAGGAATGATTAAATTAATATAAAAGGATAACCTTATGAGTGATAAGTCTAAAAAAAATATCGACCCAAAACCAATAAAAGATTTAGCAAAAATTCTTGAAGAATTAAATTTAACTGAAATTTCATATTCAGATGGGGATTTTTCAGTTTCAGTTGCGAAAGGTGCTCGCTTACAGTCTGTTGATAAAGATATTCCAACTCAAAATAATTCAGAAATACAAGCAAGTGAAGATGATTACAAAAACGATCCAAGAGTAATCAAATCACCAATGGTAGGAACCGTTTACCTCCAGCCAGAGCCAGGTGCAAATAAATTTGTGAATATTGGTGACTCTGTTAAATCAGGCCAAACAATTCTTATTGTTGAAGCGATGAAAACTATGAATCCTATAGAATCTTCACTACAAGGAAAAGTTATCAAAATTTTAGTTGAAAATGAGCAAGCTGTAGAATTTGGCCAACCGTTAATGCTCATAGGATAATGTTTGACAAAGTACTTATTGCTAACCGAGGTGAAATTGCGGTTAGAATAAATCGAGCCTGCCAAGAGCTTGGAATTTCAACTGTAGCTGTTCACAGTGAAGCGGATACTGAGTCTATGCATGTCAGAATAGCTGATGAAAGTGTTTGCATAGGTCCCAATCCAGTGAATAAAAGCTATTTAAATGCACATGCCATAATTTCAGCATGTGAAATTACAGGCGCTCAAGCAGTTCATCCAGGATATGGCTTTCTCTCTGAAAATGCCTCATTTGCCAAGATGCTTGAGGATCATAAGCTAACTTTTATTGGGCCAAAATATTCTCATATTGAAATGATGGGCGATAAAATTGAGGCTAAAAAAATAATGAAAAAATTTGGCGTGCCAACAGTTCCAGGTTCTGAAGGTGAAGTCAAAAGTGAGTCTGATGCGCTGAAAGCTAGTGATGAGATAGGATACCCTGTTTTACTTAAGGCTAGTGCTGGAGGTGGTGGCAGAGGAATGAAAATTGTTAATTCTAAAAAAGAATTAAAGGATGCATTGCCAATTATTAAACAGGAGGCACTTTCTTTTTTTGGAAATGATTCAATATACATTGAAAAATTTATTGACTCACCGCGACATATTGAAGTTCAGGTAATTTGCGATACTCATGGTAATTTTCTTCATTTGCATGAAAGAGACTGCTCTGTACAAAGACGTAATCAGAAAGTTGTTGAGGAAGCTCTTGCGCCTAATGTAGATGAGAAAAAAAAACAGAAACTATTTAAGACATGCGTTGATGCAATGGAAAAAATGGGTTATTTGGGCTTAGGCACTCTCGAATTTTTATTCGACGGCAAGGAATTTTATTTCATGGAAATGAATACAAGGCTTCAGGTGGAACACCCTATTACAGAAATGTTAACTAGAGTAGATCTCGTTAGAGAACAAATATGTGTTGCTCATGGAGATAAAATTTTTACAAATCAAGAAAACATTAAACCTCTAGGACATTCAATTGAATGTAGAATAAATGCTGAGAGCTCAAAAGATTTCAAGCCATCTGCTGGTAAAATAGAAATGTATCATCCTCCCGCAGGTAACGGTATTAGATTAGATACCTTTATTTATTCTGGTTATAAAGTACCGCACTATTATGATAATTTATTGGCGAAGTTAATCTCTACTGGAAGAACAAGAAATCATGCTATCAAGCGCGCATTGAGGTCTCTCAATGAAATTGTAATTGACGGAATAGATACCAACATTGAGCTTCATAAAAAAATACTGTCTTCTCCTGAGTTTAAGAATGGAGGTGTAGCTATAAATTGGTTAGAAAATAATATTGAGAAGCTATAGTTTATAGCAATCATCTACCCAGAGATCATATATTGGGTGCTCCATTGATGATATTGATGGCAGAGATTTTATCATCCACCCATTAAATATTTTTTTCATCGTTTTCTCGTTATAAATATTCAAATATACTGCTGTTTCTGCTTTTTCTATTGGCTTACTATTATAGCAATCGATCACATAAATTTTTAATTCTTCATAAATATAGTTTTCTTTCAATTTTATATCAATGGTTTTAACTTCTGCTGTAATTTTGTTTAATAGACTGACGGTAGCGAACGGATCTTCAAAATTTTTATTTTTACTTTTAATAAAATCTTTATCATTTAAATCATTTTCAATGTTTTGATCTAAAACTTCATCTTCATAGGTGGGTTCAAGCTCATTTAAATTTATCAATGGTAGATCTTCAATGTTTTGAGCGTAGAGATTAGAGAGTAATAATAAACTCAAAAATAATATATCAAATATTATTTTAATCTTTTGGACTCCATTTTTTATAATCATCATTTTTAGCAACTGACTTCATTTCTTTTTTACTATTTTCTGGGTCATAGGCAGCATCCGTGCCTGTTAAATTCGGTACATGGTTTATCTGCCAATCATGTTTTTCAGACTCTGATGGTTTTGATAATGAAGTGTATCTAAGCCAATTGTTCCATTCCGGGTTAACAAGAGTTGACTCAACTACACTGCTGTAAATAACCCACCTCTTAGTATCTTTTTTATTTTTATAATATTTATTACCCTGATTATCAGTTCCGACCAAAACTCCATTAAAATATGACCAAATTCTGGTACCTATGGTCTGTCCGTTCCACCAAGTAAATATCTCTCTCAACATGATTATTTATGAATTATTAAGCTTAAAATTAACAGTTTTTTCAACAATTAGTGAATTATCATGAATAGATAAAACACTGAAAATATTAACTTTTTTTAATTTTGATAACATTTTCTATACCTTATATAGTGGTTTTCAATTTTTTTTACACAATATGTTGACTTCATTTTTCAAATAATAAATTATCAATAATCTAGAAAGTTACTCATTTAGCATTCTGGCACAATTTACGGTCGAGACCATTAAATTATTGATATTGGTTTTTTTATAAGCTCGTCTGTTGCAATGACTATATTTTAGAAGGGAAAACAATGAAAATAAATAGAGAATTTACAACCGCTAATCAATCGCCATACGAAAGTATAAATTTTAAAAAGGTTTCAAGTGAAATAGTTAATCCTGATGGGTCTCTTGTATTTAAATTAGAAAATTTTGAGGTTCCAGAACAATGGAGCCAAGTTGCAAGCGATATTCTCTCTCAAAAATATTTTAGAAAAGCTGGTGTTCCCTCAAAACTAAAACGAACTGATGAAAAAAATGTTCCATCATGGCTTGCTCCGAGAATTGCAGATGACAGTGATGGAGAAGTAGGTTATTCGTCCGAAACAAGCTCACAGCAAGTTTTTGATAGACTTGCAGGGGCATGGACATATTGGGGATGGAAAGGTGGTTATTTTTCATCAGAAGATGATGCAAAAGCTTTTTTTGACGAAGTCCGTTATATGCTTGCTAATCAAATGGTTGCACCAAATAGTCCTCAATGGTTCAATACAGGATTAAACTGGGCCTATGGAATCGATGGTCCTTCTCAAGGTCATTTTTATGTTGATCATGAAACTGGAAAGCTAACTAGATCTTCAAGTTCTTACGAGAGACCTCAACCTCACGCATGCTTCATTCAAAGTATAGATGATGATTTAGTAAACGATGGTGGTATTATGGATTTATGGGTTCGTGAAGCCAGACTCTTTAAGTATGGATCAGGAACTGGAACAAACTTCTCAAATCTAAGAGGTTCTTCAGAAGGTTTGTCTGGCGGAGGAAAATCATCTGGACTGATGAGTTTTCTTAAAATTGGTGATAGAGCTGCTGGGGCAATTAAATCAGGTGGCACAACTAGAAGAGCCGCTAAGATGGTCGTTGTAGATATAGATCACCCTGATATTGAAGAGTTTATTAAATGGAAAGTTACAGAAGAACAAAAAGTTGCATCCATCGTTACTGGATCAAAAATATGTTCAAAACATCTTAAAAGTATTATGAATGCCTGCCACAACTGCGAAGCTGATGGTGAAAGTTGTTTTGAACCTACAAAAAACCCGGCTTTAAAAAGAGAAATTATTGCTGCAAGAAAAAATGAAGTTCCTGAAAATTATATTCAAAGGATCATACATTTTGCAAAACAAGGCTACAAATCCATTGAGTTTGAAACTTATAATACAGATTGGGACTCAGAGGCTTATGTGACAGTTTCTGGTCAGAATTCAAATAATTCAGTTCGAGTTACTGACGATTTTTTAAATGCTGTAATTGAAGACAAAGATTGGAACTTAATTAATAGAATTGATAATTCAGTAAGTAAAACAGTAAAGGCAAAAGATCTTTGGGATCAAGTTGGATATTCTGCTTGGGCCTGTGCTGATCCTGGTATTCAGTTCCATACGACAATTAATGATTGGCACACATGCCCAGAAAGTGGTGAAATTAGAGCTTCAAACCCTTGCTCGGAGTATATGTTCTTAGATAATACAGCCTGCAACTTAGCCTCTCTAAATTTAATGACATTTATGGATGAGAACAAATCTTTAAACACTGACTTGTTCAAACATGCTGTAAGAATATGGACATTAATATTGGAAATTTCAGTCATGATGGCTCAATTTCCGTCAAAAGAAATAGCGAAACTCTCTTATGAATACAGGACACTTGGTCTTGGATATGCGAATTTAGGAGGCTACCTAATGTCTAAAGGTGTAGCATACGATAGTGAAGAAGGAAGGGCAAACTGTGCAGCTATAACAGCTTTAATGACTGGCATATCTTATGCAACTTCAGCAGAAGTTGCATCCGAACAAGGTCCCTTCCCCGGATATCAACAAAACTCTAAAAATATGCTTCGTGTAATGAGAAATCATAGAAGAGCCGCATATGGTAAGACTGATGAGTATGAAGGTTTACACATTAATCCTGTGCCATTTGTTGTAGAAGATTTAAGAGATACAAACTTAGGAATGGAGGCTCAAAATGCATGGGATCAAGCTTATGAGAATGGTCAAAAGTTTGGTTTTAGAAATGCACAGACAACAGTAATTGCTCCAACTGGAACCATTGGTCTTGTAATGGACTGCGATACAACAGGTATCGAACCTGATTTTGCAATGGTCAAATTCAAGAAACTTGCTGGAGGTGGTTATTTCAAGATTATAAATAGAACGGTTCCAGAAGCATTAAGGCAACTTCAATATACAGATGATGAAATTGAAGAAACAATTAATTATGCTGTTGGTCACGGTACGCTTAACAATGCGCCCGCTATAAATCACGAGACACTAAAAGATAAAGGCTTTGAAGAGGAACAAATCGAACTTCTCGAACAAAATTTAAAGAATGTTTTTGATATTCGATTTTCTTTCAATTCATATACTCTCGGGATGGAATTCTGTAAAGAGAAGCTGAATTTTTCAGAAGAACAACTTACTGACATGAATTTTAATATGCTAACTGCTTTAGGTTTTACAAATGATGAAATCGATGAAGCAAATACCTTTTGCTGCGGTACTATGACTTTAGAGGGCTCACCGCATATCAAAGATGATCATTTGGCTGTATTCGATTGCGCGAATCCGTGCGGTAGGATCGGCAAAAGATATTTATCTGTAGAAAGTCATATACGCATGATGGCAGCGGCTCAGCCTTTTATATCAGGAGCTATATCAAAAACGATCAACATGCCTGCAGAATCTGATGTGGAAGATTGTAATGAAGCTTATTTACTGTCATGGAAACTCGGCACAAAAGCAAACGCTCTCTATCGTGATGGCTCAAAATTAAGTCAACCACTTGCATCAAAACTTGTTGATGAGGATGTTGAAGAAGAAATAGAACAACTGGACAACCAAATTGATAGAACAATTGCTGTTGCTAAAGAGGCTATGAATTCTGTTGTATACGGTTCAAGAAATAAAGTTCCTGATAGAAGAAAAGGATACATTCAAAAAGCTATTGTAGGAGGTCATAAAGTCTATCTCCATACCGGGGAATATGAGGACGGTAGCTTGGGTGAAATCTTTATTGATATGCATAAAGAAGGAGCTTTCCTGAGGAGTCTGATGAATAATTTTGCAATCGCAATATCAATTGGTCTTCAATATGGAGTTCCACTAGAAGAATACGTTGAAGCTTATACTTTTACTAGATTTGACCCGGCTGGGGTAGTACAAGGTAATAATAGAATTAAAAATGCAACATCTATTTTAGATTACGTGTTCAGAGAACTTGCTGTTTCTTACTTAGGCAGAAATGATTTGGCGCATGCTGATAATACAGATGTTGACTTCTCACTTGGAACTGGTGCTGAGGAAGGAACTTTAAAAAATAACGAAATCCCTTGGAAGCTTGTTAAAAAGGTTTCAAGTCAAGGTTACTTACGAGGCCAGGACGGACTTTCGGTAGTTAGTTCAAACGGAAGCATGGAGACTGTGTCAGCTGAACAAGCGCCTATTAGCGCTGCGGCAAGCACAGGTTCTACATCCGATCAATCAATGAGTAGAGTTCAAGCTGCAAGAATGATGGGCTACGAAGGAGATGCTTGTCCTGAGTGTGGTTCTTTTACTCTTGTTAGAAATGGTACTTGCTTAAAATGTGATACATGTGGTGCCACAACTGGCTGCTCATAGTTTATTCTTCAGTTGGTTTAACTTCTAAATTCAACTCATCAAGTGTAGTCTTATCTACTTCAGCAGGAGCAAGCATCATCAGATCCTGCGCCTGTTGATTCATTGGGAACAATATTACCTCACGAATATTTTTTTCTTGAGCAAGCAGCATGACTATTCTGTCTATTCCTGGTGCAATGCCACCATGAGGAGGTACGCCATAAGTAAAAGCGTTTATCATGCCTCCAAATTTTTCATGCACT
>CABYLU010000009.1 GCA_902519835.1 uncultured Pelagibacteraceae bacterium | reverse complement strand
CATGATATTTGAGGTTGTAGATAATTCCATTGATGAGGCACTTGCAGGTCATTGTGATAAAATTCATATTTGTCTAAACAGTGATGGCTCTGTTACCGTTGAAGACAATGGCAGAGGAATACCAACAGAAATTCATCCCGAAGAAAAAATTTCAGCTGCAGAAGTGATAATGACCCAATTGCATGCAGGGGGTAAATTTGATCAGGATTCTTATAAGGTATCAGGAGGATTGCATGGTGTTGGAGTATCAGTTGTTAACGCTTTATCATCTAAACTTAATTTAAATATATTCAGAGACGGTGAAGAGCATTTTGTAGAATTTAATAAAGGAGAAGCTACTAACCCGCTAAGCATAATAAATAAAAATATAAATAAAAATGGAACTAAAGTTACTTTTTATCCTGATAAAAATATTTTTTCAGATACAGAGTTTGACTCAAAAATTTTAAAGCAAAGATTTAGAGAAATGGCTTTTTTAAATTCTAAAATCACAATAATTTTTAGTGATGAAAGAAATGCCGATAAAAAAGAAAGTGCTTTTCATTATGAAGGAGGCATAAATGAGTTTGTAAAACATCTTGATAAATCTAAAAAACCATTAATTGAAACACCAATAAATATTGAGGGTTTTAAAAATAATATAGAATTTAATTGTTCTTTATGGTGGAATGATAGTTACTATGAGCAAATACTCACATTTACAAATAATATAAGACAAAAAGATGGAGGTACTCACTTATCAGGGTTTAGATCTGCACTAACACGTGTCGTTAATAATTATTTAGATGGTAGCAAAAGTGTAAAAAAACAGACCGTAAGTCCCAACAGTGATGACATTAGAGAAGGACTTACTTCAGTATTATCTGTAAAGGTTCAAGACCCAAAATTTTCATCACAAACAAAAGATAAACTTGTTTCCTCAGAAGTCAGACCAGTTGTAGAGAATCTGGTGAACGAAAAATTAACTGATTGGTTTGAAAGAAATCCAAATATTGCAAAAGAAATTTTTCTTAAAATACAAAAAGCTGCTGAAGCTAGAGAAGCTGCCAGAAAAGCAAGAGAGTTGACAAGAAGAAAATCTGCATTAGAGATAACTAACTTACCAGGTAAGCTAGCTGATTGTCAGGAAAAAGACCCATCAATGTCAGAAATATTTATTGTTGAGGGAGACTCAGCGGGCGGATCTGCAAAACAGGGAAGAGATAGAAAGTTTCAGGCAATATTACCTCTGAGAGGCAAGATTCTTAATACTTGGAAGTCTAGAACAGATAAAATTTTAGGATCACAAGAAATAGGTACTTTGATAACTGCACTCGGTACAGGCATAGGACCAAATGAATTTGATTCTGACAAATTGAGATATCATAAAGTAATTATTATGACAGATGCTGATGTTGACGGCTCTCACATTAGAACACTTTTACTAACATTCTTTTTTAAGGAAATGAGAGGACTGATTGAGAATGGTAATTTATATATTGCAAGGCCACCTTTATTTAAAATAAAAAAAGGAAAAGAAGAACTGTACATAAGTGATGAAAATAACCTTCAAAGATCTCTAATAAAATATGGTGCTGAGGACGTAATATTTAAAACCGCTCAGGGTAGGAATTTAAATGAAAAAAATTTGGTAAATATTTTAAATAAAATTTCTGAAGTAATTGAAATTTATAATAAAGTGCCTGATAGATATGATAAAAAAGTTTTAGAGCAAATTGCCATTGCAGGATGTCTAGACATAAATAAATTTATTGAGTCAAAAGAGAAGACTAAAGAAGCAATCAATTATATCACTAATAGAGTTAATGTCAGTCGACCTGATTATGATAGAGGTTGGAAAGGTGAGTATTCAAAAGAAAAAGGATTTATATTTAGGCGTGAGTTAAGAGGTTTAAGAGATAATATAATTATTGATAATAAACTTCTTAAATCTCAAATAATACAGAATCTTAATTCTAGTTACGCAGATCTCTATCAATTATTTGAAATGCCTGGTGAATTATTTATTAAAAATGAGACAACAAAGGTTTATTCACCGTCTCAACTTTTAGGAATAATTTTAGACATTGGCAAAAAAGGCTTAACAATGCAGAGATATAAGGGTTTGGGAGAAATGAATCCTGATCAACTTTGGGAAACCACTCTTGACCCACAAAATAGATCATTGATACAAGTTAAAATTGACGATGAAGAGTCGACAAAGGGTGTATTTGAAGATCTAATGGGTGAGAATGTTTTGCCGCGCAAGGAATTTATCGAAAGTAGAGCAGATAAAGTAGTTAATCTAGACATCTAGTCAAAACGTATTCTATATAAGTAACTATCATTTTTTTTTAACCATTTAATCTGATCCTTATAATTTGGACACATTTTTTTCACAAGTTCCCAAAACTTTTCTGTGTGATTAAATTCTTTTAAGTGACATACCTCATGAACAATTATGTATTTCAATACGGATGTCGGCGCAAATATTAAACGCCAATTTAAATGTATAATCCCTTTTGTATTACAAGATCCCCAGTAGTTAAAACTGTTTGAAAGTTTTATCTCATTTATATTCAAATTAATTTGTTTAGAAATTAATTTTATATAATATCTCGAGTCAGATAAAATTTGATCACGTAACCACTGCTGTAGAATTTTTTTATAATTATCTCTATCAGATTTAATAGCTATTTTATTTTCTGATATATTTAATTTACGATCTTCGCCTTTTTCAAAAATTAGTTTAGTTTTTTTTCCTCTTATCGATAAAGAGGATCCATTTTCTATTAATATTAGAGGATATAATTTATTTACTTCATTACTAAGCCATTCAATATTTTCTTGTGCAAATTCAAATCCATTTTTAAAAGAAATATGTTTAGGAATAGACACCAAGCCTTGTATTTTTTTTTTATCAAATGTGAGTTTATAGTTTCTTGATAATTTATTTTTTCTTATCAATATATGAATACTCTGATTTTTGTAGTTTATTACGTGTTCTTTAATCATAGTTTTAGTCATTGAAAGAATATAGAATATTATTTAATTATTATATCCAATATTAGGAAATAAACCTTGTCTAATTTGCTTAAACAATCATTTGATGAAGAAATTAATTTAAAGTTAAGAACATTAAATTTAATACATTGGACCGCAATATTTGGTCAATTTATTTCTGTCGTGATTGCTTTTTTTTATTTTGAAATAAATTTTAATATATATCTTTGTATATTATTGATTCTGTTAAGCGTCATACTAAATATTTCTGTCAGTATATTTTTTCCTTTAACAAAAATACTTAATTATAACGAAACATTTTTCATATTAGTTTTTGACCTGCTCCAGCTTGTAGGGCTTCTTTTTTTAACAGGGGGGCTAACTAATCCTTTTTGTGTATTGATTCTTGCTCCGCTAGTTATTTCTGCCACCTATCTTGATTTAAAAAGAATAATAATTATTACTTTTATCGCGATTGTCTCACTTAATTTTTTAGCATTCTTCTATTACCCTTTAGAAAGTGATATACTTGGAATCAGTCAAAACGAATTTTCAAGATTTGAGATTTTTTTAATATGGTCAGCACTAATTATTACGACCATATTCTTAACCTTTTACTGTTTTAGAGTTGCAGATGACTCAAGAAAAACTCGCAAGGCATTAAAAGAAACACAGCTTTCACTGTCTAATGAAGAAAAAGTTTCAGCATTAATGGGGCTGACAGCTGCTGCTGTACATGAGTTGGGAACTCCACTGTCAACCATATCAGTAATTATACGTGAGCTTGTTAATAATAATCAAGAGCAAGATCTAAAAGAAGATTTAAATGTAATACAATCTCAACTTAAAAGATGCAGTGAAATTCTAGAGAGATTAAGGTCCAATAATCTTGATGAAAAAAATAATGAATTTATCAATCGTTTAGATTTTATCCGTTTAATTAATGAAATTATTTCTTCTTATCAGAATAATAACATCAAAGTCATAATTGCTAGTGACTCTTATTTTGAAGATACAGATGTTACAATTCCAAGATCAGCTGAAATTGTACATTCAATTACAAATGTTATTGATAATGCTTACAAATTTGCTAAGGCGGTTATTAATATAAATTTAATAAGTGAGAAAGAGAGTATTATCATTGAAGTAGCAGACGACGGCCCCGGCTTTGCGCCAGAAATTTATCCTTTCTTAGGGGAACCATATGTTAAAAATAATAATAAGGCTGAAAAACAAGGGTTGGGACTGGGTTTGTTTATATCAAAAAACCTCCTTGCAAAGTCCAATGGTCAGATTAAGTTTTCTCATAGGGAAAGCGGTGGTGGAATGGTAAAAATAGTTTTATCAAAAGACCAGCTCGATTTATTGAAATAATAATGCAAAAGATAATTATATGAACTTGAATGATAAATCTCTGATGATTATTGATGATGACGATATATTTCGAAATCGATTAATAACTGCAATGAAAAGAAAAGGCTATGAGGCTTATGGTGCATCATCTGTTTCAGAAGCGAAATCATTAGTTAACTCAAACGCGCCAAAGTACGCAGTTATTGATTTACGACTTAACGACGGAAATGGTCTTGAGGTTGTATCAGTTTTATCTAATAAAAGGCCAGATAGTAAGATCGTAATGCTCACTGGTTATGGCAATATACCTACAGCTGTTGCGGCCGTTAAAGAAGGTGCGTGTGATTATCTCGCCAAGCCGGCGGACGCTGATGACATTGAAGCTGCACTAAAGGCTCCTTATTCATCTACGCCTGAACCTCCACAAAACCCAATGTCTGCAGATAGGGTAAAATGGGAGCATATTCTTAGAGTATATGAGTTGTGTAACCGGAATGTTTCTGAGACTGCTAGAAGATTAAAGATGCACAGAAGAACATTACAGAGAATACTGCAGAAAAAGTCTCCGAAATAATCATCTAAGCAGTTTTCTTTAATCGATTGATTTCACTTAAGGCACTTACACCTTGATCAGCAATTTCCTGACCAGCAACAGTATCACTTTCATTATTTAACTCGTCCATGTTAACAAATTCGGCGTAAGTTGCTCTAGTTCTATCAGTGATTATGTGCGCCTTTAAAAGTGTTTTGACGAGAACTCTAAAGATATTATTTTGATTTTTCATCTCGTCCTTGATCACTTCTCCTTGATCAATATATTTATGAAATTCACGATCAACCCACTTATGGTCCAAGCCAACACAGGAATATACATGTTTCTTTTCAAATGGATTAACTAGGTTAAACAGAAGTTCAACAAATATCTTTTCAGCCCAATCTTCAACTTTAATATGTTCTTTCTTAGTCAATTTTGGAACTGTTCTATCTGCCCATATTTTGCCAAACTTATGATGAAATGCTTCATCGCTCATTGTATATTTTAACAATGTTTTCAGTACTGGGTCATTTGTATTTTCATATGCCATAGCAAATGCACCCATAGCCAATCCTTCGATCATCATTTGCATCCCAATAATCTTTTTATAAACTAAATCAGACGAAACAATTTCGTTTGCTACTCTACCTAAGGTTGGCCCAACTTTATAAGGTGATCCCCATCTTGCTTGTATATATTTAGTAAAGCCTGCAACATGTCTGGCTTCTTCCCTTGTTTGATTAGCTGCATATTCTTGAGCGCCTGGGTCTCTTAGTACGTGACATAAACTTGCACTCAATGATAGAGCAGCTTGCTCGCCATGGAGTATTTGCGATAATACAAATCTAAAACTCTCATTATTTAATTTGATTAATTGTTGCTTTGACAACTTCTCTCTAATGCTTGGAATTTGTAGTTCAATTCCGAAAGGTCCATCAGGGTCAACAATGTTTTCATTCTCTATGTCAAAAGGAATGTCGAAATCAATGTATTTTTTATCATTAGGATCCCAAAAATGTTTATGTGTTGCGCTAATTATTTTATCGAAAGCATCAGATCTATCACTGTAGCGATCTTCATCCATCATCGGAATAAAGTGCTTTGGGTTTGCTGCATTATAAGCAGGGTCTTTAGTAAGTGAATTTTTACCTGATTTGGAAGTTTGCCATTTTTCTTGGACCTTATAAACTCGGTCTTTAGCTACAATTTTTGCAATTTGTATTTTTTGTGAAAATTCAACCATAGCGACGATTATAATGAATTTTACTAATTATAAAATATATTTGTGAACAATTGTTCATTTTTTAGTTTAAAATATTTATTAATTTCAATAACTTAAATATATTATAAAGTTTTGTCATTATTATCTTACTTACCACAAACTTGAAATAAAGTTTATACATTTTAATTTAAACGTATACAAAGCTATGATTTTCTCATATTTTTTCCCCTATCACAAATTAACTCTATAGAAAAATGCTGCAAAAAATTGAAAATTGGTTTTTTAAATTCCGTTTTTGGGTACTAGCTAGTTTTGTATTATTAACAATTATAATGGGTTACTTTGCAGTTCAGATCCGAATGGACGCGGGTTTCTATAAGCAATTACCTAGTAGCCATTCATTTGTAAAAACCTACTATGAGTATCAAGATGATTTAAGCGGTACTAATAGCATTACTGTTGCCCTGAGGACTACAGAAGGAGATATTTTTAATAAAGATTATTTAAGTAAACTTTTTGAGCTGAATCAATCCATTAGATATCTGCCAGGAGTTAACCAAGGCTCAATGCAATCACTTTGGACACCTAATGTAAAAGTGATGCGTGTTACAGAGGAAGGCTTTGAAAGTACAGAAGTCATTCCTGGTAATTTAACTCCAGAAAAATTATCAGTAGAAGAAATCAACAAGATTAAGGAAAGAATATTAACGGGCGGGCATGTAGGCAGTATTGTTTCCAATGACTTTACCTCATCGCTTATTAAAGTTGAATTGACAGAGTTTAATAGAAAAACTGGAGAAAAATTAGATTACCTGCAACTAGGCAAAGATATTGAGGAAATTAGAGATCAATTTGAGCAAGGAAAATACAGAGTTGAGATAACTGGCTTTGCAAAAATGATATCCGACATTGCTAATGAAGCATACAATGTTGTAATATTTTTTGCTCTAGCCTTCTTACTTACTGTATTAGCAGTTTATTGGTACTCACGCTCTTGGACGCTTACCTTTCTTCCCCTTGTTTGCTCATTAACATCATTAGTATGGCAATTTGGAATGTTAAAAATTTTAGGTTTTGGACTAGATCCTCTAGCGATTCTAGTACCTTTCTTAGTATTTGCTATTGGTGTTTCACATGGAATTCAACAAGTTAATCAGATTACAAAAGAAGTTATAGAAGGACAATCAGCTGAGTATGCTGCGAGGGCTTCATTCTCGAGATTATTAGTGCCTGGTACGATGGCGTTAATTACTGATTTAGTTGGATTTGGAACACTTATTTTACTTCCCATTGGGATGATCCAAGAACTTGCAATCACTGCATCAATTGGAGTTGCATTCAAAATAATCACAAACCTCGTTATGCTCCCACTTGCTGCTTCATATGCGAGGTATAATGAAAGTTTTGCAACTAGAGCACAATCTGCCATTACGTATCGACAGAATTTGATGGGATTTTTTGGCAAATTAGCTAAACCTCGACCTGCTGTTATAACATTATCATTCAGTGCATTATTATTCGCTGGAGCAACTTACTTAGCGAGTGAAAGACATGTAGGGGATCTTCATGCAGGCGCTCCAGAGCTTCGAGCAGAAGCAAGGTACAATCAAGATATTACAGAGTTAACAAAAAGATATAATGTTACAACTGATGTATTAGTTGTTATAGCGGAAGTTGGAGCCGCAGTTGGAATCAATCCTTGTCGATCTGACGATGTAATGACGGCACAGGATAATCTTCATTGGTATCTAGAAAATATTGAGGGAGTTACGAAAGTAATTTCCTTATCAAGTGTTGCAAAAAGAGCTTTAAGTGGTTACGCAGAGGGTAATCTTAAATGGACATATCTTCCAAGAAATGAAAGAGCACTTGCTTTTGCAACAAGTGTTGTTGACCCTTCGACAGGGCTTATTAATGAAGCGTGTTCAATAATGCCCATTTATGTTTTTACAGAAGATCACAAGGCAACTACAATAAGTCATATTATTAAAACAGTAGAGTTATATAATGAGCAATATCGTGATTTAGAAGACTCAATTACTTACAGAGTTCAGATACAAAAACCAACGGAAGGTACTGATATAATTCCTTTTGCGGCCTTTTCGGGCACAACATTGCGACCATTAGAGGTTCTAGGTTTAAAAAATCCAGCTGTCTTTACTGATGATGAATTCACTGACTTTGCTTATGAAAATGGATTTAACAGTCGAAACTTGTGGGTTGGAAGCCTTGGAAATTATTACAGAGACATAGAATCATTTGATGAAAATGTAAATTTTAGAGTTAGAGATATCAAGCAGTCAGAAAAAGTATTTAAAAAATTTTTTGAGGATAATCCAGAGTATTCAGACATCGTATTCGAGTCAGATGAAATTAAGTATAGGCTTGCTAGTGGTACAGTTGGCATTCAACATGCAACCAATGAAGTTATTGAAAAAGGTGAATTGCCAATGATGGTTGCAGTTTATATTGTTATTATTATTTTAGTATTTACTACTTACTTAGATTGGAGAGCAACAATTTGTTGCACAGTCCCTCTAACTTTTGCGACAATGTTGGGTTATGCTTTCATGGAATTAGCTCAAATTGGATTAAAGGTTTCTACTTTGCCAGTTATGGTCCTTGCGGTAGGAGTAGGAGTTGATTATGCATTTTATATATACAACAGACTTAATATGAGAATGAAAGAAGGGTTAGATATCACAGAAGCATTTGAGCATACTTTTGCAAATACAGGTGCTGCAGTAGTATTTACTGCCATTACTTTAGCAATTGGTGTTTCTACATGGTCATTCTCTGCACTAAAATTTCAGGCAGATATGGGATCGTTACTTACATTTATGTTTATAATAAATATGGTTTGTGCGATGACTACACTACCTGCCCTTGCCGTTGTACTTGATAAATTATTTCCAAGAAAAAAAATTAATTCTTAGTTAATTTAAGAAATACATCTTCAAGTTTAGTCTCATTTATTGTTAAATCTTTAACCTGAATATTAGATAATTGTAATGCATCCAAAATTTTATTGAAATTTATCTCGCTAGGTTTGTAATTAATTATTAGATAGTCACTATCTATTTCACATTCTACATCTAGTCCCAATATTGGATCTAGGTTAAAATTTTTACTATCTAATGAAATAATTATTTGCTTTCTGTCAATTAATGATTTTATGTTTGATGTTGTACCCTTTGTTATTAAATTACCATTATCAATTATTGCAATTTCATTACACAACTCTTCTGCTTCATGTAAATAATGAGTTGTAATAATAATTGTTTTACCTTCATTGTTTAATTTATTTATATTAGTCCATAAATTTGCCCTAAGCTCAACATCCACTCCTGCCGTTGGTTCATCAAGAATCAGTATTTCAGGATCATGAACCATTGCTTTAGCTATAAGTAATCTTCTTCTCATACCTCCAGATAATGTTCTAGCGTATGCGTGAGATTTATCTTCTAGCGCAAGAAGCTTTAGGATCTCATTGGTCCTTCTATTTTTTTTTGGAACACCAAATAAACCAGCCTGAATTTCTAGTAACTCATATGGAGTAAAAAAAGGATCAATATTCAATTCTTGAGGAACTATACCCATTAATTTTTTTACTTCTTTTAAATTTTCATGATGACTCTTGCCAAATATGTCTATATACCCAGACGTTTTTCTTACCAGGTCAGCTAAAATATTAATAAAAGTTGATTTACCCGCACCATTAGGTCCTAGCAATCCAAATATCGAGCCTTTCTTTACTTGAAGAGAGATATTATTTAGAGCTACCTTTTCATTTTTAGATCCCACGCCATAAATCTTATTTAAGTCTCTTACTGATATAGCGACATTGCTTGACATAAAAAAATAATAAATATTAGAATTAATAGTTTTTCAAAGTAATTTCTTGTATCATTCTGATTATGAATTCTCCAGAAATAAAAAGCGAGCAAAATAAAGATGTTGAATATGTAAATTCAAAAAAATTAAGCTGCGCTGGAGTTGAAGGTCCCTTAGGTCACCCAAAAGTATATCTTGATATGGGAGATGATAATCAGATCGTTTGTCCGTATTGTAGTAAACTATTCATACTCAAATAAATGGCAGAAAGTAATCACCTATTTTTGGTTGATGGATCAGGATATATTTTTAGAGCATATTACGCATTACCGCCACTATATCGAAAAAGTGATGGGCTCCCAACTGGGGCAGTGAATGGTTTTTGTAACATGCTTTATAAATTAATTGAAGATACTGACAAAAAGATTAGTCCGACACATCTAGCGGTTATTTTTGATAGTGCCAGAAAAACTTTCAGAAATGATATTTATAAAGAATATAAAGCTAATAGAGGTGATCCACCAGAGGACTTAATACCACAATTTAAAATAATTAAGGATGCTGTGAAAGCCTTTGGTATACCATCTATTGAACTAAGTGGTTATGAAGCAGATGATATTATTGCAACATATGCATCACTCGCAGAAAATAAAAAATGGAGTGTATCCATAGTTTCCTCCGATAAAGATCTTATGCAAATTGTTTCAAATCAGGTGAAATTAATTGATACAATGAAAAATAAAACTATTGGACCAAATGAAGTAATTGAAAAGTTCGGAGTTACCCCTGAATATGTAATCGATGTACAAGCTCTAGCTGGTGATAGTTCAGACAACGTCCCAGGAGCTCCAGGCATAGGAGTAAAAACAGCAGCACAGCTGATAAACGATTTTGGTAATTTAGAAAGTCTTCTTGATAACTGTGATAATATTAAGCAGCAAAAGAGAAGAGAAACAATTAAAGGCAATAAGAAAAATATTCTTATTAGTAAAGAATTAGTAACTTTGCGAAAAGATGTAAAAGACATTCCAGAACTCAATGATTTAATCAAAAAAGAAGTTTCCGTTGAAAAATTGATACCTTTTTTAGACGAGCTTGAGTTAAAAAAACTCTCTGAGAGAATTAGAAAAAAAAATCCTAACGTAAAAATAAAAGCGAAGAGTCAAATAAAAACAAATAAACAAAGAAATTCAAGCGGCGACAATAAAATTCCTGAAAGAAATTTGAAAAATCAATTCAAAATTTCTAAATCTAAATCTTCTTATATTTTAATAAATGATGAAAAAAATCTTAAAAATTTGATTAGTGAAATCTATAATGTAGGCGAATTTGTGTATGATGTCGAAACTGACTCGTTAAATATAATTGAAGCTAATTTAGTTGGAGTCTCTCTATGTTTTAACCAAGATAATGCGTACTATATTCCACTTCAGCATGTTGACCAGGAAGAAAAGACTGTTAAAAGTCAAATTTCTCTAAAAAACTTTCTAACAATTATTTCTCCTTTGATGAAAGATGAGTCCATCATAAAAATAGGCCACAATATTAAATATGACAATTCAATTTTAAATAAATATGGAATCGATGTTAAAGGCTTTCACGATACTATGTTAATGTCTTATGTGCTTGATGCAGGTGTCAATCGACATAGCATGGATGAATTAGCCAGTATCCATTTAAATAGACAAACAATTAAATTCAAAGATGTAGTTGGTAGTGGTAAGTCCCAGATAACTTTTGACAGGGTTAAAATTGAAGATGCATTAAATTATGCAGCTGAAGATGCAGAAATTACTTTTAAATTGTATCTTTTTTTAAAAAAAAGAGTTAACCATGAGAGAGGTAATTACATTTATACTAACATTGAAAGAGAACTAATAAATCCAATCCAATCAATGGAGATTAATGGAATTAAAGTTGACAAGAAATATCTTAGTGATTTGTCGATTAAATTTTCGCAAAGAATAGAAAAACTTGAGAAAAAAATATACAAAGAAACAGGTTCAGAATTTAATATTGGTTCTCCAAAACAATTATCAGAGATCCTTTTTGATAAATTAAAACTCAAGCCTCCAAAAAAAACTAAAACTGGAGAAAAATCAACGGGTATCGAAGTTTTAGAGGACCTTGCATACGAAGGAAACAAAGTTGCTGACAATATTATTCAGTGGCGACAACTCTCAAAACTCAAGAACACTTATACCGACGCACTCCAAAATCACATTGTCAGAGAAACAGGTAGAATACATACTTCATTTTCTATGGCTTCAACTAATACGGGAAGACTTGCATCATCAGATCCAAATTTACAAAATATTCCGATAAGAACTGAAGAAGGTAAGTCAATTAGAAAAGCTTTTGTACCTGATGAAGGGTTTGTCATGCTAGCTGCTGATTATAGTCAAATTGAACTGAGAGTTCTTGCTCATATGGCTGATGTTAAACAACTAAAGGAAGCATTTATAAATAATGAAGATATTCACCAAATTACAGCTGCAGAAATTTTTAATGTGAAATTAAAAGAAGTTGATAATGAATTAAGGAGAAAAGCAAAAGCAGTTAACTTTGGTATAATATATGGCATTTCAGCTTATGGACTTGCGAAGCAGCTCGCAATTTCAAACTATGAAGCGGGAGATTTTATAAAAAGATATTTTCAGAAATTTTCAGGTATTAGAGAATTTATGGATCATACTAAAGAGTTTTGTCGTAAAAATGGCTATGTAGAAACAGTCTGTGGAAGAAAATGTTTTTTCCCAAGAATAAAGGATAAAAATTTTGCACTTAGATCATTTCAGGAAAGAGCAGCAATAAATGCTCCAATTCAGGGTACTGCAGCAGATATAATAAAATTAGCTATGATAAAAATAAATGGTAAAATCAGAGACTCAAAAGACTGCAAAATGTTACTGCAAGTTCATGATGAATTAATATTTGAAATAAAAAAGAATAAATTAAACCATTACAAGGAGATAATAATTAAGGAAATGGAAAATGCTTTAAAACCTAAATTTGATTTTTCTATTCCCTTAGTGGTTGATTATAACCATGCTTTAAATTGGAGTGATGCTCATTAATGTCTGAAATAATTGTACTTGTAACCGGGGGATTTGATCCGATTCACAGCGGGCATATAGCATATCTTAAGGATGCAAAAAAATTAGGTGATAAACTTATTGTGGGAGTCAATTCAGATCAATGGTTGACACAAAAAAAAGGAAGCCCTTTTCTTCCAATAGAAGAAAGAATTGAAATAGTATCAAATTTATCCGTGGTGGATAAAGCGATTGAATTTAATGATGATGAATTAAACTCGGCATCTGATGCAATTCAAAAAGTAATAGATCAATATCCAGATAACAAAATAATTTTTGCAAATGGGGGTGATAGAACATCAGACAATATTCCTGAGATGGAAAAATTTAAAAATAATAATAATGTAGAATTTGAGTTTGGTATTGGAGGTGATTTTAAAAAAAATTCTTCTAGTTGGATATTAAAAAACTGGCAAGGACCACTTGAGTACAGACCTTGGGGCTGGTTTAGAATAATTGATGATAGTGATGATCATAAAATTAAGGAAATACAAGTAAATCCAAATTCAAGACTTAGTTATCAGTCACATGCCAAAAGATCTGAAGTTTGGACGGTTATTAAAGGTGATGCAACTGTACTGATTGATGACAGTCAGCATAATTTAAAAGTTAATAATTCAATTTTTATTCCGGTAGGCAGTAAACATAGACTTGAAAACAATACTGATGCACCGCTAAATATAATTGAAGTGCAAACAGGTACATATTTTGGTGAAGATGACATTGTAAGATATGAAGATGACTATCATAGAGAATAATTAATGAGATTTAATTCCCCATATTTCTATCTCGCTTTTTTTTTGATTTTAAATATTTTTAATTTTGTAGACAGAAATCTTTTAATTGCTTTTGCTCCACAAATAAAATCAGAATTTAATCTTACTAATGTTCAATGGGGATTACTCACAGGCGTTTACTTTCTTTTTTTTTATTCAGTATTTGGAATTTTCATGGGAGTACTTGGCGATAAATTTAGCAGAATGAAAATTGCCGCTGCAGGTGTATTTTTATGGAGTTTAATGACAGCTATAACTGGTATAGCAAAAAATTTCTCTCATTTAATTTTTGCTAGAGCCCTTATTGGGGTGGGTGAATCAGCTTTAACACCAAATGCAATATCAATGCTTTCAGATCTTTTTAAGCAAAATCAAAGAGGAACAGCATCAGCAATTTATTATTTAGGCATACCTTTGGGTGTTGGATTTGGAATGTTAATTGCTGCATTTTTTGGCCCCATTTTTGGCTGGCGAGCAGTATTTATTTTTCTTGGTTTGATTGGTATGGGACTTGGCATACTTACTTATTTTCTTTTTGAACCAATAAGGGGCCAATTAGATATAAACTTTGATAAAACTTCAAAAAAAAATAGCATTAAAGATATTCTGAGTATGACCAAATCTGCTCTCTATAACTCTAATTGTTTAGCATTTGTAATTATAGGAAGTATCTTTTTGCACATACCTTTAGGAGCTGGAAACTTTGAGGTTTTGTGGGCAGTTAATGAAAGAGGTTTTACTGCAAGCTCTTATAACTCGTTGTTTGGTTTTTTATTTATAATAGGAGGAACTTTAGGTGCGCTTGCTGGAGGAATTTTATCAGATCGTTTAAGTCATTATTTTAAAGGCGGTGTAATGACTTTTTTAGTTATATCTTACATAATCTTAACACCTTTAACTGTTAGTTACAGATTTATCAGTCCTGACTCATATTTTTTCTATTTTACACTTTTTTTTGTATCATTTAATGTTACCTTTTTTTATGGACCAGTATTTGCTGCTGTTCAAGAGTTAACTCCAGTGAAAGTAAGATCGACGATGGTAGCTATCTTTATATTAGGAGTTAATATTATTGGAATGGGGGTAGGAAGCTTTTTTACTGGATATTTAGTGGATTATGTTTTCAACGATTTTTCTGCACCATATACATATTCATTGGTTTCGGTTGGCTTAACAGGTTTAATTGCAATCATTTGTTATTATATTGCAAGTTTTAGCTACAAAGAAGATCTTGAGAGAGTAATGGGACCTAACTAGTTACTGGACCTGACGCAAGAATTTTATCCTCTACATCAGACTCAAACTTTACAAAATTTTCAATAAACATATTTACTAATTTTTTAGCTTGTTCATCGTACTCTGATGCATTACTCCATGTATTTCTTGGATCCAATATAGCTTCATCAATGCCTTTAACTGTTAGAGGCACACTAAATCCAAAATTCTTATCTTTTCTCATCGGTGAATTTGAAAGTTCGCCAGATAGTGCGGCATCAAGTAATCTTCGGGTATCTTTAATTGATATTCGCTTACCAACTCCGTAAACACCACCTGACCATCCAGTATTTACTAACCAACAATCCACTGCAAATTGAGAGATTTTTTCTTTAAGTAGATTTCCATATTCAATTGGATTTCTGGGCATAAAAGGGGCTCCAAAACATGTTGAGAACGTTGCCTGAGGTTCATTTGATAGTCCAATTTCGGTGCCCGCTACTTTTGCAGTATAGCCTGAAAGAAAATGATACATTGCTTGTTCTGGAGTTAATTTTGCAATAGGTGGTAATATACCGAATGCATCTGCTGTTAACATTATTATATTATTAGGGTGTGGTGCTTTTCCAGATTTTATCACTCCAGGTATATAATCTAACGGATATGCGCCTCTTGTATTTTCAGTAAGTGAGTTGTCATCAAGGTCTAAAAGACCATCTTTATTCATGACCGCATTTTCTATAACTGTACCCTTCATTTGAGTTGTCTTATAGATTTCTGGCTCAGCATCTTTAGATAAACGTATCAATTTTGCATAACAACCGCCTTCAAAATTAAAAAGACCTTCATCCGACCAGCCATGTTCATCATCTCCCAACAAAGATCTATTTGGATCAGCACTCAGGGTTGTTTTTCCAGTTCCAGAGAGACCGAAGAAAATAGCTGAGTCTCCTTTTTCTCCACAATTAACTGAGCAATGCATCGGCATTACATTTTTTTCTGGCAATAAAAAATTTAGGAGAGTGAAAACTGATTTTTTTGTTTCACCTGCGTACTCAGTTCCAGCGATAAGTATTACTTTTTCTTTCAGATTTACTATTATCGCTGTTTCACTATTAGTACCGTGAAATTCAGGATCTAATTTGAGGCTTGGAAAGTTAATAATAGTGTAGTCTGCAACAAAGTTTTTAATCTCATCAGCTGTTGGCCTCACTAAAAGATGTCTTGCAAATAGACCATGCCAAGCGTATTCAGTAATAATTGAGACGTTTAATGAATGATTTCTATCTGCTCCACCCATTAAATCATTTGAGAAAATTGATCTACCTTTTGCAAATTCAACAAAAGAATTAGCTATTTTTTCGAATTTATCTTCAGAAATTGCTACGTTAGTGTCACCCCAATGAATTTTGCTTTTATTATCATTTTCTTCTACAAAGAATTTATCATTTGCTGAACGTCCTGTGTGTTTACCTGTTTCTACAACAAGAGCTCCGTGTTTAGAGAGTTCCCCTTCATTATTTTTGTAGGATATCTCGTATAGCTCTTCAGCACTTAAGTTACGGCTTACATTTGAAGCATTATCAATAATTTGTTTATTTAGTTGATTATTCATTTTATAGGCTTGAGATAGAAACATATAATTACAATTATGTTAAGGGCAAATATTTATAATATTAAGAATTCTGTTAATTATATTTTATGATTTTTTGCCATTTTAATGCCATAACTAACTATTAATAATTATTATATGAAAACTCTTATTGCACTAATTGATGATGATCGAAATATTTTGATTTCTTTAGAAGAGCTACTTAAAAAAGAGGATTTTGAAATTCATACGTATGTTGATGGTCAATCTGCATTAATTGGAATGTTTAGATATCCTCCAGCGCTTGCAGTCATTGATATAAAAATGCCGCGCATGGATGGTTATGAGCTTTTTAGAAAGATAAGAGAAAAATTAAAAATACCTGTTATTTTTCTTACATCGAAAGATCAAGAGGCAGATAAGTTGAAAGGTTTAATGCAGGGTGTCGATGGTTATGTCACAAAAGGAGGTAATTTTTCTAAGGAGATTTTAATTGAAACAATTAAAAATACGCTAAATAGAGTAAAAATTGATTCCGATAGTAAGAATGTAAATGAAATAATTCAACATGGTAATTTGAGACTGGACTGCCTAAGACATTCTTGTGAGTGGAAAGAAGTTCAACTCGATGAAGATTTAACTACAACAGAGTTTAAAATAATAAAAGAATTAGTTGAAAGGCCAGGTATTGTTAAGTCCAGAGACCGGCTGATGGAAATAGCTTACAATGATGAACTAGATGTAGATGATAGGACAATCGATAGTCATATAAAAAGGATTAGAAAAAAATTTCGAAAAATAGATCCAGAGTTTAATGCTATTCACACATTGTATGGTTCAGGATATCAATGGAAATAAAATATATTTCTGTTTAAAATAAAAGAGTTGAATAGTTTATTAAAAAAATATTTATTTTACAATTTACTAGGACTAGTTCTGCTAGCAATAGCAACTACAGTATTAATAGTTGTTTTAAATAACTATCAATTGAATAAGAGACTTAAGGAAATCGATAATCAAAATTTAATAATCTATAATTTTTTAAATTCGTCTAATTTTCTTAGAAATAATAACTCTCAAATTATATACGATGCTATTTTATCTAAGCTTGAGATTAAAAATTTATCTATATTAATTTTAGATAATGAAGGAAATGTGGTTATTGACACTAAAGGATATGATGTCGCTTCAGGTAGCATTAATCCAAGTCCGCTTATTGAGATTGAAAAGCTTGGTGAATATTCCAATAATAACAAAATTTTAAATTCAGATAAAAAAGCTATAGAGTTTAGAGAATTTCTTAACAATGAAATTTTTATTGAAAAATATGATAACTCAAAAATAGGAATTAAAAGTAGTTTTTCCATCCCACAGGAAAATAAAAAATTAGAACTGTTTTCAATTTTACCTGTGAGTCTAAATGATGATATCTTTCATATAGTTGCTTATGAAGATAATACTGAAATTCAAAGGATTAATAATCAAATTAGGTTTAATGTACTTTTGGCTGGTCTAGCAATTGCATTTAGCCTCATTCTTTTTTCTTTTTTTCTAAATTTCATAATTCTTAAGCCAATAAAAAAATTAGCAAAAGCTGCTGAAAATGTAGATGCAGATGTTAAATCAAAACCCTTAATTACTGTTCTTGATAGAAGAGAGGACGAAATTGGTCAACTTTCAAAAATTATTAATACAATGCTTAAAAACTTATATCAAAAAATAGATAATGCAGAAAATAATTCAGCTGACTTAATGCATGAGATAAGAAATCCACTTGCATCTATAAGAATGGCGACTGATGTAATCAATGATAAATTAGATGATGATCAGAAAAGATTTCTTGACTTGATCTTAAGTGATATCTCGAGAATTGAAAATATTATCACTGATTATTCGTCGATGATTAAAGATGAAGTTAATTTATACAAAAGTCAGTCAAACATTTTCAATATTAGGGAACTTTTAGATGATTTAATTAATAATTATAAAGAAAATTTTTCCAATAAATTAGATATAAAATTTATTGCCAATGAAAATCAAAGTCTTTGGGTTAATGGCCAAAGATCATTTCTTTATCAAGCTTTTGACAATATAGTAATGAATGCTGCTTCATTTTCTCCAACTTGTGGAATTATAGAAATTGTATTATCGTCAACCGAAAACTATCTAAGCGTTTCAATTGCTGATGAGGGTCCTGGAATTAAGGATCCAAATATAAAAAGAATCTTTGAAAGGTTTTATTCTTTTAGAGACAATCAAAGTAATCAAGGCCATTCAGGTTTAGGTTTGAGTATTGCTAAGCAAATTATTGATGCTCATGATGGCTATATATCTGCAGATAACATTACAGATGGCGGAAACATAGTAGGTGCTAAGTTCGTTGTTAATCTACCACTGGCAGATTAGATTAAATATTAAGATTGATTAATGTTTTATATAACCTATATTTTATGATCTATGGCAAACGAAGATTACAAAGTAGCAGACATAAATCTTTCTGATTTTGGCAGAAAAGAGATATCTCTTGCTGAAACAGAGATGCCAGGATTAATGGCATTAAGAAGTGAATACAAAGGAAAAAAACCGCTGGAAGGAGCAAGGATCCTCGGTTGTCTTCATATGACCATACAAACTGCTGTGCTAATTGAAACATTAGTAGAATTAGGAGCGGATGTTAGATGGTCATCGTGCAACATATTTTCAACGCAAGATCATGCCGCAGCTGCAATAGCCAAAGCAGGTATACCAGTTTATGCATGGAAAGGTGAAACAGAAGAAGAATATTGGTGGTGTGTAAGACAAACGATTGAAGGTAAAGAAGGTTGGAAACCAAATATGATTCTTGACGATGGTGGTGACCTAACAAGTTTAATGCACAAAGAATATAATGACTTATTAAAAGAGGTAAAAGGTCTCTCTGAGGAAACAACTACAGGTGTACTCGCGTTAAAAAAAATGGAGAGTGATGGAACGTTAATGGTGCCAGCTATTAACGTGAACGACTCAGTTACTAAATCTAAATTTGATAATCTGTATGGATGTAGAGAAAGTTTAGTTGACGGCATTAAAAGAGCAACTGATGTTATGATGTCAGGTAAAGTTGCTATTGTTGCTGGTTTTGGTGATGTTGGAAAAGGAAGCGCAGCATCATTACGTCAAAGTGGTGCAAGAGTAATGGTTACCGAGACAGATCCAATTTGTGCACTACAGGCAGCAATGGAGGGCTATGAAGTTGTATTGATGGATGAAATGATCAAGGAAGCAGATATAGTTGTTACTGCCACGGGAAATAAAGATATTGTAACCGCAGATCACATGAGAGATATGAAAGATAGAGCAATCTTATGCAACATTGGTCACTTTGATAACGAAATTCAAGTTGACGCACTTAGAAATTATAAATGGGATGAGATCAAGCCACAAGTACACGAAATCACATTCCCGGATGAAAAAAGAATTATTTTATTAGCTGAGGGAAGACTAGTAAATTTAGGTTGTGCTACTGGCCATCCAAGCTTTGTGATGAGTGCTTCATTTACAAATCAGGTAACAGCGCAAATCGAATTATGGAATAATTCGGAAAATTATGAAAAAAAAGTTTATGTACTTCCAAAGCATTTAGATGAAAAGGTTGCGCGTCTCCATTTAGAAAAGGTAGGAGCTAAACTTACACAATTATCCAAAGATCAAGCTGACTATATTAGTGTAACTCCAGAGGGTCCTTATAAACCTGAAGCTTATCGATACTAAATTTTATTTTAGTGTTAGAGTTTATTTATGCTTCTGAAAAATGAGAGAGATACTCAACTTTTAGCTAGAAAATTAGTCAAGTTTTCTAAAGGTAGCAATATAGTAATTTGTCTTAATGGTAATTTAGGATCTGGAAAAACCACATTCAGTAGGTATTTTATTCAAGAGTATTTAAAAGATGCAAAAATAAAAGAAATACCAAGTCCAACCTTCACCTTATTGCAGGTGTATGAACATAGAAATATTAAAATTAATCATTTTGATTTTTATAGACTAAATTCAGCTGCAGAGTTAGTTGAGTTAAATTTTATGGAGTCTACATTTGACGATGCATGCTTAATAGAATGGTCTGATAAATTCAAAGAAATTCTTCCAACAGATCGAATAGAAATATTATTTAAAATTTTAAAAAACAATACTCGAAATGTTGGTATAAAAAAATTTGGTAGGTTTAAAAATTTAAAAATCGATGGATAATCGTTTCAATCAGCTATTATTATATTTAGAGAAACAGAAAATCTCTACCAAAAATTTAGTAGTGATCAGAAGTGATGCATCTTTTAGAAAATATTATAGATTAGAAAATAATATCCTTGTTATGGATGCAGCACCTGAAAAGGGCGAGTCAGTTTCAAAATTTTCACAAATTGCAACAATACTTCATTCATTTAATCTAAGTGCTCCAAAGATAATAGACGTAAATAACAAAGAAGGTTTCATTCTACTTGAGGACTTTGGAGATAAAATTTTTTCTAAATATATGAATAAAGAAAATAAAAAAGATTTATACAAGAAAGCAATAGATGTCCTTATTGATATAAAGATTAAATCCAATCAAAATAAATCTTCTTTAAGCAAATTAACAACATATAACTTTGAGGAGCTATATAGAGAGTCAATTTTATTTATTGAATGGTTTATTGAGCAAAAACTTAGAATGCAGATCAGTAACAAAAAAAGAGAGGAATTTTATCAAATTCTACAACAAGCTTTTTTAAATATTAAATCTCACAACGATACTCTTGTTCTTAGAGACTACCACGTTGATAATTTAATTCTAAAGGATCATAAGGAGCCGTTAAAACAAGTTGGTTTAATAGATTTTCAAGATGCATTATTAGGTTCATCATTTTATGATCTTGCTTCGTTATTGGAGGATGTACGTATGCCTTTAAATGAAAATGAAAAAGATGAATTGCTTAAATATTATATAAATATTACGAATGAAAATTATGAGATGGTTCTCAGAGAAATCAACTTTTTTTCACTTCAAAGAAACCTAAAAATTCTTGGAATATTTAATAGACTTTCGATTAGAGATGGAAAAGCAAGATACTTAGAGTATCTTCCTGCAACTTTTAATTTTATTAAATCAAATTTAAAATCTTCACTATTTTTTGACATGAAGAAGTGGATTGAAGAATTACAAATAAAAGAGCTGCAAACATGAAGTCTTCAATCATTCTTGCTGCAGGGTTAGGCAAAAGGGTAAGAGAATATTCTTCAAATTTACCTAAGCCACTAATAGCGGTGAATGGAAAACCATTTATAGAATATTCAATAAATATTATGGAAGAGTTAGGCTTTGAGGAAATTTTTATAAATGTTCACTACAAATCTGATCAAATTATATCGTATTTGATAAATCTAAATAATCCAAAAATCAAGATATCTGATGAAACAGATTGTCTGTTAGATACTGGAGGTGGAATAAAAAAAATAATGGATGAAAATAAAATAGAACATGTCTTTATTTTAAATTGTGACAATTTATGGAAACATGAAGACACTGTTTTCTTTAGAGAAATGATAGAGAGTTTTCCAAAAGATACAATGTCGTTACTTGCTTTAACGCCAAAAGATCTTATAAGTGGTTATGATGGTAAAGGTGATTTTTCGTTTACGAAAGATGACCATATACAAAGATATAATGACACGACTAGTAAAGGCTACGTATTTAATGGTGCTCAGATTATTAGAAAAGAAGCATTCAAAGACTTAAAAAATAGCGTTTTTTCAATTAATCAAGTATGGGATGATTTAATCTCAAAAAATTTGATCAAAGGCTACAAATTCAATAAAAATGTTTTACATCTTGGTACTACAGCGGCTTTAAGAAAATACAACGATAAATCATGATAAAAAGATTAAATATATTTATAATCACTACACTTCTAATAATTATCTCAACTATAGCATCTGCACAAAGTGACCAAAATCTTGCAAGTTTCATACTTCGAAATCATGAAGCGAGCGCTCTCCCAACAGTTGGAAACAGTGATGCAGAAATAACCGTTGTAGAATTTTTTGATTATAGGTGTGGTTATTGTGCAAAACAGGCAAAAGATTTTGAAAAAATATTAAACGAGTCAGAAAATGTAAAAATTGTCTATCTTGAATGGCCAATTTTTGGTGACATTTCGGATACGGCAGCAAAAATTGCACTAATTATTTGGGATAATTATCCTGAAATGTATTTTGATATTCATAATGGATTAATGAAACTTGGACCAAGGATGAAAAAAGATTCAATAATCACTCTATTAAATGAAAACAATTTTGATGGTGAGATAATTTTTAATCAGGCGTTGGCTCAAACTGAAAATGCAGTGATTAATGAAAATTTTAAATTAGCACAAAGTTTAGGATTAAGAGGAACCCCGGCATCTGTAATTAATGATTCGATTTATCCCGGGTATATTAAATACGAAGTGTTAAGTAACTTAGTTAAATAGTTATTTCATAAATAAAATTTCGATACTTGAATTTCATCACGAATACAGTAACCTCTTTATTAATGATTAATAAAGCAAAATTTCAAATAGGTTCTATTGTAAAGCACAAGTACTTTGACTTTAGAGGCGTAATTTTTGATGTTGATCCAGAATTTAATAATACTGAAGAATGGTATCAATCTATTCCATTGCAAGTGAGACCTAGAAAAGATCAACCTTTTTATCATCTGTTGGCCGAAGCACCTAGCCAACCTTCTTATGTTGCTTACGTCTCTCAACAAAATTTATTACCAGATGAAACAGATGATCCTGTTTCACATCCACTTGTTAAAGAGATGTTTACTGGAATAAAAAACGGAAAATATATTTCTAAGACAAAACATAACTAAATTAAATTTAATGAGAAGTTCACTAAAACAAGTATTTGAGCTCGGCCCTCTTGTAGTATTTTTTTATTTTTTTATTAAGACTGGTAAAATTGAAGAAGCTATTCTTCCTCTAATGATTGCTGCAGGAGTTGCAATTGTAGGATCATACATTATAGACCGAAAAGTTTCTCCAATGCTGTTGTTTAGCACTATTTTAATATTTATTTTTGGAGCTTTAACAATATATTTCAATGATCCCTTTTTTATTAAATTTAAGGTTACCTTGGTTAATCTCATTTTTTCTTTTGTATTATTTGGAGGTTTATATTTTAAAAAGCCACTATTAAAGTCTTTAATGGGTACTGCAATAAAACTCACTGATTATGGCTGGATACAATTAAGTAAAAGATGGGCTTATTTTTTCCTATTCTTGGCAGCTGCCAATGAAATAGTTTATCGAAATTTTTCTGATGCAGTTTGGGTAAACTTCAAATTATTTGGAATTATGGGTCTTACTTTTATATTTATTTTCTCACAAGCATTTTTTATACAAAAAAACTTGGCCGATAATTAATTAATTTTTTCTTTCTCAATAAACTGATCCACAAGTCTCCACGTTACAAATGCAAAAACTATAAGGCCACCAACTAATTCTATCATCGGAGGTTTCTCACCAACACCAGCCCATGCCCAAATTGGAGCCAAGACAGGTTCTAATAAAATATACAAAGCCGCTCGATGGGGAGGAATATAGCGTGATCCAATTGTAATAAACATAAAACCAAGACCTACTTGAAATGCACCCATGAATAAAACAAGCAATAAGTCTCTCGTACTTATCGAATGGTCTTGAATAATTAATAAGCCAACAATGATAACCAATATACCTGAAAGAAAAGTTGATGGCATAAAGTCAACATCTGACCGTCTATTAATTAACGTGAGCTGTAATGCAAAACAAATTGGAACACCAAGTATGATTAAATTACCAAGACTGTTAGCTGTTTCTAATCCCTGGGAAAACATAATTGCAATTCCAATCATCGACCCTGCTATTGCAACAATAGTTTTAGTGCCAACAATTTTTTTTAGAAAAAAATAACTAGCTAAGGCAGCCCAGAGAGGTCCAGTACTCATTAAAAAAACAGCATTCGCAACTGAAGTGTTACTCATCCCAAAAACAAAAAAAATATTACTTAGTCCTAAAATTACAGCAAGTAGTAATCCGTCTTTACCAATATTAATAAAGGCCTTTGGTGTTTCAGATTTAAATTTTATTAAAATATAAATTAAAGCTACTAAGCAAAATGTAATCGATCTATAGGAAGTTACTTGCATTGTAGTTGCGTCATCTACAAGCCTGATAAGTAATCCACCAAAACTTAAAAAAAATCCAGCCGCTAGAAGACAAATTGCACCAAAAATTTCATTGTTGTATTTTTTCATTTTTTCGTAGAAAATATTTCAATACTTATTTCTTAATAATCAATTCATGAAAATATTAATAAGCTTTTTCTTTTTTACTTTTTTGGTTTCATGTGGTGATCAAAACCAGTCTAATGAGACATTTAGCTCAGATCAAGGATTGTCTCAGGAGCATAAAAAAGAATTTAAAAAGGATTTAATTGAAGTAACCGAGGATATTTATGTTGGCGTAGGATATGGCCTTGCGAACTCAATTATGATTGAAACGGAAAACAGTTTAGTAATTGTTGATACATTGGGTTCTGTTGAAAGAGCGGAAGAATTATATCAAGATTTTAGAGAAATTTCAGAAAAACCAATTGTAGCTATCGTTTACACTCATAATCATTTAGATCATCTTGGTGGTGCAACTGTTTTCTATAACGAAAATGAAACAGAAATATATGCGCAAGAAAATATAATTTATAATTTAGATAATATAGCAACAACTATAAGACCTATAATCTTTCAAAGATCGGCAAGGCAGTTTGGAATACCTCTACCCGAGGAAGAAATAGTTCATCAAGGCATTGGAGGATTTTTAGAAATTAATGATCAAGAAACACTTGGCCTTGTCAGACCAACTATACTTTTTGATGATGAGTTAACTATTGAAATTGATAATCTTACATTTGTCTTAGCACATGTGCCTGGTGAGACAGATGATCATCTATATGTGTGGATACCAAAGAAAAAAGCTGTGATGGTTGGTGATAATTTTTATAGATCATTCGCAAATTTATACGCAATAAGAGGAACAAAATTTAGAAATCCTATGGAATGGGTCGATAGTCTCGATAAAATCAGATTACTTAATGCGGAGCATCTGGTTCCAAGTCACTCGCGTCCTATAAGTGGAAAAGAAAATGTAGAAAAAGCTCTCACTGATTATAGAGATGGCATTCAGTTTGTTCATGACCAAACTATAAGATATGCAAATAAAGGATTAACGCCTGATGAGATTGTGCAAAAAGTAAAATTACCAAAGCACCTAGCTGAGTCTCCATACTTACAACCTTTTTATGGCTCTATATCGTCTTATGTTAGATCAACATTTAGTGGGTATATTGGCTGGTTTAGTGGAAACATATCTGACCTTCATCCTCTGACTGTTGAAGAGAGAGCTAAAAAACTAGAGGTTATGGCTCAAAGGCAAACCAAAATATCTGATGAGGCACAAAATGCTCTCGATAATGGAGAATATCAGTGGGCCTTGGAACTAGCAGATATGTTAATCGCACTTGATGCAAACAATACACAAGCCAAAAATATAAAAGCTGCAGCAGCCGATCAATTAGCCAAGTTTCAACTTGCATCTAACGATTACTATTTTTATAAAACAGTTGCAGGTGAATTAAGGAATGAAATTGATGTAAATCCATCAACTCCGAATAGAGTTACGTCTGAACAATTACAGGCCACACCAATGAAGGCAATAATGAAGTCACTTCCAGTAAATCTTAACGCGGATAAATCTGTTGAAATAACAAAAAAATATGAATTTAGATTTATCGATAGCGAAGAAGTATACACTATACATATAAGAAAAGGAGTAGCCCAGTTAAGTAAAATACCAGATTCTAGTGCTGAAGTTAAAGTCATCACTGATCAACAAACTCTTAAGGAAGTATTTGCCGGTCTAAAAAATGTAGCTGCTATCTCTCTTCTCCTAGCAAATAACACGATCGAAGTAGAAGGTGGAAAACTTGAATTTCTAAAATTCTTGGGATTATTTACTGACTAGTTATGGGCCAAAAACAATCATTTATTTTAGGTGGACTTGGATTAATTCCATTTATCTTAATTTTAATTGCATGCGCAATATCACCTCCAACTGAAGAATTGTATGGATTACTTTTATTTATTTATGTTGCATATGCAGCAATCATCTCATCATTTCTGGGCGGTATTCAGTGGGGCCTAATCACAGCTTTTGCTGACAAAATTTACTACGTCTTTATTCCACTTTTTATTTCTGTTATGCCTCCATTGATTGCTTGGGCTGCACTTTTGAGTATTGAGAATTTAAGTCTCTCATTAGGTTTAATTCTTGTAAGCTTTCTAATATCTGCCGTTCATGATTATTACTTGTATCAACAGCAAAAAATCTCACAATTATGGTTTATAACAATGAGAATATCTCTTTCATCAATAGTGATAGTTATTACGAGCTTGATGTTTTTATTTGTTTTTTAAGCTATGAGTCTTTGAATAAAAAAGAAGAAACCAAAGAAAACAACCGCAAAGAATGAAAGATTTTTCATGACTTCTATTATTTTTGTAATTTTTAATGTCATTAATAATTTGTATATTAATAAAATTAATAAGACAAAAATTATCTGACCTACTTCTACACCTAAATTGAAACCTAATAATCCAGAGAAAATATTTTCACTACTTATTTTTGAGCCAAGTAAAAATCCTCCAAAACCAAATCCATGAATAAGTCCAAAAATAATTGTTATAATAGATAACAAATTATTTTCTGAATTTAAATTTTTAAGTAAGTAAAAATAACCTAGAGAAAATAGAAGTATTCCTAATATTAAGAAATACGGAAAATTTGGATTGATTAAATTACCAAATATTAAAAGTAATAAACTTAGCGTCGTTATAAAGATCATACTTACTCTATGATCATTATTTTCTTTATACAAATATTCCAAGCCGACGAACATTATTGTATAACCAATTAATGCTTCAACTAAAGAGGATTTTACTTGGATAATGTTTATTACTGAAAGTGATAGAGTTAAACTGTGTCCAATAGTGAATCCCGTGATTACCAGAAGCAATCGTTTTAAATTTGTTACTAAAAGCAACAGTCCAAGAATAAATAGCAAGTGATCATAGCCACTTAGAATATGATCAAGACCCAATGAGAAAAATTTATAAAAACTATTCGAGAAGCTATTATTTTCCTTTTCTTCATTTAAATCAATTGACTGATCATTAAAAAATAAGGCTTTTTCAGTATATAAATTATTATCAATGTAGATACGTGCTATATGAATATGACTTTGAACAAGATTAAACATCGCATTATTTATAATTTTTATTTCTTTGTTTGATGGACATTCAAAATTTAGTGAGAGATTTAAACTTCCTTCTTGAGAATTTAATTCTTTAATTTCATCAACAAGAGAACAACTTTTGCCTTCTGAGGTGACTTTGAGATGCTGGCTGAGGTAGATTTTGAATACATCGGTCTCACTCAAATTCTCTTCAAACATAATCTTCTGGTAGTTTTCAACTTGAAAAATACGAGTGGACTCAAGTGTTAAAAGAGAAAAATTTGCCTCAACTTTGTTATCTACAACGTTCCATTTAGAGAATGACTCACTAAAGTAGTGGGCATTCAATGGCGATAAAAGAAAAAAGAGGATTATGACTGTGTTTGCAATGATATAATTCATTATTTATTGAAAATCATACCTAGTGATGGATGAATTTTCTTTTAAATATATAAGGTAGTCTTTTAATTTTTGATCATCTAGTTGATTGTTATAATCAAATATAATTCTATCTTTTATTTCCTCGAAGTAATCGTCATTCACTTCTAATTTTTGAATATCGTATAGTTTAAAAATATAAAACCCATTGGTTCCGAAAATTGGTTCAGAAATAGAATTTATCTCCATCATGGTTATCTGATTACAAATGCCTTTGCCTAATAATTGTTCACAATCTTTCAGATTTATTAATTTTTGAGGGATATCAAACAAATTGTTTTCATTATACTTCTGCTTTACCTCCGAAAATGTTTTAGTATCTAACTCAAGGTTAATATTACTTATTTTTGTTTCAAGTGTTTTAAGATCAGACTCAGTTCCTAGCAAAACAGAATTTGGATTATTTGATTTTAAAAAAATAAAATCAAATTTAATTTTTTCCGTTGGCGCATACTTATTTATATTTTTTTTAAAATAGTCTCTCACATCAGCTTCAGTTATCTGATTATCTTCAACCTGAATAATAAAATCGATGACCTGATTAATCATTTCCTTTCTTACACCAATATCTTTTTTGTGAAGATTAAGTTCTATACCTCTTTGCACCAAAAGTTCCTCCTCAATCATACGTTCAAGAAGAAGATCGAGTATTTCAAAATCGTTACTAAGGTCTAAATCAGCTCCAAGATTTGTTGCATATCTGAGGAACTGGTCTTCTGTGATGACTGTCTCATTCACTAAAGCAACAGCTTTTTTATTGCTGAGAGATAAGTTGTCATTAAAACTAATTGTATCGTAAAAAATCAAAAACAGTCCTGCTAGGATCGCAGTAAAAAATAATACATTTAATTTATTAAAAATTTTCATCATTTCAGAGAGATTACCATAGGTTTTTTTATCATTATAACGAAAATACTTTTGACATAAGCAGTGCCAGAACTATACTTTTTTTATATGAATATTTTAAAAGTTATAAGATATTTTTTTATTCTATCTATTCTCTTTATCATTAGTTGTCTTGTTGTTTTACAATTTGGTTTATTCAGTGAAGACCTTGGGCCCGGTGAAATCACTGGAAAAATAAATACAGTTGAATTTGTTGAAGATAAGAAAAAACGACAACTTCAGGCCATGGAGTCATTAAATGAAATACCGACAAAGCAAATCCTATTTGGTGATTTGCATGTTCACTCAACTTTTTCTGCTGACGCGCATGCAATGAGCTTACCTATTACTGGAGGGAATGGAGTACATCCTGTTGCAGATGCCTGTGATTTTGCAAGACACTGTTCAGCATTAGATTTTTGGTCAATTAATGATCATGCAGAAGCAACAACTCCAAAGAGATGGATGGAAACAAAAGAAACTATTCGAAAATGTAATGCCTTGAATGTTGATCCAGCAAATCCTGACTGTGTGGCATTCTTAGGTTGGGAGTGGACACAAGTTGGTGTTGTCAGAGGCAATCATTGGGGACATCACAATGTAATTTTAAAGGAAGAAGATGATCAATTGGTGCCACCTCGAGCAATCGCATCATTATCTGTAGCACGACAAGCAATGACTGCAAGACCATTGCTGCCAGGGACACTGTACCCTTTTGTCGATCTTGAAAATTTCAAACGTTACAATGACTTTCAACGTTATCAGGTGGAAACAGTTAAAGTACCTGATTGTAATTTAAGAACACCGTCAAAAGATTTGCCGCTTGATTGTTACGAACAAGCGGTCACGCCACTTGATTTAGTTACAAGATTAGAGATGTACGATAGTGACTATATGGTTATACCTCATGGCCAATCATGGGGACTTTATACACCCGCTGGCTATACTCTTGATAAAAGTTTAGAGCACTCAAAAAAATTTCCAAAAATGTTTGAGCTTCTCGAAACCTATTCTGGGCACGGTAACGCTGAAGAGTATCGCTCTTGGCGTGGTGTTGATGTTGTCAGAAATGGCCAACAAGAGTCAAGGCCTTTTACTTTTACAATGGGTGATATTGATTTAAATCAAGGAACTTTTACCATTGAAAACCCTGATGGTTCGGAAGAAGTAATCGATATTGGAACTCAAACATGTCCTGATCCATCTGACAATTACATTCCTCAATGTTGGCAGGCCGGCAAGATAATATATGAGAGATGCATCGATGAAGGCACAGATGAGTCTGAGTGCGCATCAAGAAGAGAAGAAACAAAACAGTCAGTGGTAGATAGGGGTCGAGCTGGTTATCAAGTTGTTCCAAAAAATACTTTCTTAGATCGTAATATTTCTGGCCAATGTACTGATTGTTACAGTCCCCCAATGAATCACGTACCTGGAGCAAGTGCTCAATACGGTTTGGCTCTCACTAAATTCAAAGATGATGGCACAAAACATAGGTTTCGATACGGCTTTATAGGCTCAAGTGACAATCACTCTTCTGCGCCGGGAAGTGGATATAAAGAATTATTTGGAAATAACATTGATGGAAGCGGTCCACCTACTAAATTTTTTGACAGACTACTTCATATGGATCCTTGGTATTTTCCAAAAAGTCTAAGCCCCACCGGCAAGAATTCAAACCCTATTAAAGACTCATACATATCTGACTCTCAACCTCAACAATATGAAATCCCAGAGTTGATTGTTGGATTTAATACAATTGAATGGGAAAAACAAAGAGGCTTCTTCACTACAGGAGGATTAGCTGCTGTGCATTCAGATGGGCGTTCAAAAGAAGAAATATGGGATGCTCTTAAAAGAAAAGAAACCTACGCAACAAGTGGAACCAGAATTCTTCTTTGGTTCAATATGATTAGTGGTGATAAAAAAATTCCTATGGGTTCGTCTGTTGAAATGTATGCTGTCCCAGAGTTTGAAGTCAAAGCTATGGGATCATTTGAACAAAAGCCAGGATGTCCAGAGGATGCGTATAATGCTCTTGGAGAAGACAGGGTAGATGAATTATGTTATAATGAATGTTATAATCCAAGTGATAAAAGAAATTTTATTCAACGAATTGAAGTCATAAAAGTTCTGCCTCAAGAGTATTCTGATCAACCAATAGATGACCGCATAATTGATACATGGAAAGTACATTATTGTAATCCGGATGATATTGGGTGTACTTTTAGATTTAAGGATGAGGATTTTCTTAAAGATCAAAAAGATGCAAGTTATTATGTGCGTGCCATCGAATTGCCATCACCTCAGATAAATGTAAAGGGCGGTGTATGCACGTTTGACGATGAGGGTAATTGTGTAGAATTTAAATTGTGTACGCAAGACTGGAGACATCCTAGAAATATTGAAACTTGTTCTGAAATTGATGAACATCGCGCATGGTCGTCACCAATTTATGTAGATTTTCTTTCTTAACCTTTTTTCTTAATTCATGAAATTTTTAATACCAAGCATTATATCTGTTATCGTAGGTTCATTGTTTAGCTGGGCATATTTGACCGCATATGGACTCACTATTTTATACTTTGTCTACTTATCGATGATGATTGGTGTAGTTTTTCTAGCTGCCGATGCCTGGAGGAATCGAGATAAGTGAATATTTAGCATTAGAAATATAATGCTAAACAATTGATTTTATTCAATATTAATTTTTTTCCACACCTTGTCATATTGGCATTCAACCACAATTGTGAATCCATTTATTTAATAAATGATGCACTCATAAATTTAATTATAGGGAGAAAAAATACATGTTAAAAAAAGTTCTACTTTATACAGTATTATTTTCATCACTATTATCTGCTAATGCTTTTGCTGGTGTCGATGACGAAACTGCTTATGCATTAAATACACTTTTGTTTTTGATTAGTGGGTTCTTAGTGATGTGGATGGCTGCAGGCTTTTGTATGTTGGAGTCGGGTCTAGTTACATCGAAAAGTGTTTCTACGATTGCAGCAAAAAACATAGGTCTTTATTCAATTGCCGGAATTATGTTCTGGTTGGTTGGTTATAACTTAGCTTACGGGATACCAGAAGGTGGTTATATAGGATCATTTACTTCATGGAGTGATGGTTCTGCAATTGCTACTGGTTACTCTGATGGATCAGACTGGTTCTTCCAGATGGTTTTCTGCGCAACAACAGCATCAATTGTTTCAGGTACATTAGCTGAAAGAATAAAAATTTGGCCATTCTTTTTGTTCGTAGCAATTTTAACTGGAGTAATTTATCCAATCGAAATGGGTTGGCAATGGGGTGGTGGATGGTTATCTGCTGCTGGCTTCTCAGACTTTGCTGGTTCAACTCTTGTGCACGCAGCAGGTGGTGCAGCGGCATTAGCTGGTGCAATTGTTCTTGGTCCAAGACTTGGAAGATTTGATAATGGTAAATTAGTGCCGTTTGCTAACTCATCTATACCTCTTGCAACTCTAGGTGTATTTATTCTATGGCTAGGTTGGTTTGGATTTAATGGTGGTTCACAGTTAGCTTTAGGTTCATTTGATGATGCAACAGCTGTTGCTACAATTTACATTAATACAAACCTTGCCGCTTGTGCTGGTGTACTAGTATGTGCGACCATTACAAGATTAGTCAGAGGTAAAACTGATGTAGTAATGATGTTAAATGGTGCGCTTGGTGGTTTAGTTGCAATAACTGCAGAACCATTAATGCCAACACCTTTAATGGCAATCATTATTGGCGGTATTGGTGGAGCACTAGTATTTGCTGGTACTGAATTACTCACAGCCATGAAAATTGACGATGTTGTAGGAGCGATTCCAGTTCACCTTATCGCAGGTGTATGGGGTACTCTTGCTGTACCAATTACTAATCCGGATACTAGCTTTGGAACCCAATTCCTAGGCACAGCATCAATTTGTGTGTTCGTATTCGTAGTGTCCATAATTATATGGTCAATTATGAAAGCCACAATCGGTATAAGGATTAGCGAAGAAGCTGAAAAAGAAGGAACAGACGTAGCTGAGACAGGTGTTATCGCCTACTCAATTAGAGACTAAGTTCACTCTTTTAAACTAATAAAAAGGGTCCACTTTTTTCCCCAATGATTATTCAAGTGGACCCTTTTTTTACATTTGTATTCGTATTCTATTTCCTTTAATCTTTCCCCGTTATGTCCGACAAAATAAATCCATTTGAAAAGAAAAAACAAGGTGTCTTCTTTTTTAAGTCTTCTAATCCATATGAGTTTTATGATCTTCTAAATGGTAAGAACATGGATGATAAACAAGATGTTTGGGGTACACTAATTTTTCCTGAAAACGTAAAGAAGCCATGTCCTTTAATAATACCAATTCATGGTAGCGCAGGCTTGAGAGAAGGTCATCACACTCACATGGTCAATTTATTAGATGCCGGATTTGCTATTTTTAGGATTCATCATTTTGAATCTAGAGGTGTAATCTCAATTGTTGAAAATCAAACAGATGTAACCCTTGCCTCGATGATTACTGATGCCTTTCGTGCATTAACATTAGTTTCTAAACATCCTGATGTTGATAGTGATAAAATAGGTATCATGGGGTGGAGTCTTGGTGGCAGCACAGCTTTTTATGCAGCCTGGCAACCTATTATTGATACTCTCACTCAGAACGGTGAAAAGTTTGCTGCGCATTTACCTATTTATCCTGGGACACTACTTAAGCCCGAGGATAATCGTTGGTCAGATGCTCCAATGCATGTTTTATTTGGAGAAGATGATGACTATACTCCTCTAAGCCTTTGTAAGAAAATGATTGATTATATGAAGCCAGTTCGTAGTGTTGAGCTTACAACTTATCCAAACGCTCACCATTCTTTTGACTCTATTGACCCTGTTGAATTTATTCCTTATGCCATTAGGCTGAAAGATATGTTTATTGATTTAAAAATGGATGGACGACAAATTTTTACTGATGAAAACAATAATACTTTTCATCTAGACTCACTTGAAGAAAGAATGCGTTTGTTAAAAGAAACACCCGATATTCTCGGAGCTCACGCAGGTGGAAATTGGGCAGCTCGTAAGCAGTGCCACAAAGACACGGTTTCATTTTTTCAAAAACAATTTTTTTCATAAAAATTTATTGAGCGGTATTGACTCTTACCTCCACTAGTGCAATAATTAGAACAAAACAAGAACAAAATAGAATTTATCCAATGTTTTTAACATTTTATAAAGAAGCAGTAGAGTGTGGTTTTCCCTCTCCAGCGAGAGATTTTACAGAGGGGACGATTGATCTAAATGAGGAACTTATTCCACATCCAAATGCAACTTTCATAGTCCGAGCACGCGGTGACTCTATGATCGGTTCAGGTATTTATCCAGGAGATCTTCTCATTGTTGATCGGAGCATTAAGCCTCGAAATAATTCTATAATCATAGCAGTTTTAGATGGGGAACTGAGTGTTAAAATTTTAAAAATGGAAAATAAACAAGTTTGTTTGTCGTCATCTAACAAGAACTATATTGATGTTCTAGTCTCTGAAGAAATGGATTTTACCATATGGGGAGTATGCACAAACGTTGTTCATAGTTTAAGTCCAAAGAATAGATAATTAATGAGAGACAAAGTTTTTGCACTAATTGATTGCAATGCGTTTTATGTTTCATGCGAGCGCGTTTTTAATCCAAAACTTAACAACAGACCAGTTGTAGCTTTGTCAAATAATGATGGTTGTATAATATCACGTTCCAAAGAAGCAAAGGCTCTTGGAATAAAAATGGGTGTTCCACTTTTTAAGGTGAAAGATATTGTAGAAAAAGAAAAGGTAGTTGTATTTTCTTCAAACTACACATTGTATGCAGACATGTCGCGCCGAGTAATGAATATTATTTCAAGTTCTTCCCCTTATACAGAAATATATTCGATTGATGAAGCATTCGTAGAGTTGAGCAGTTTGCCAATTGACTATGAGTCTTATGCCCATCAACTGAGACAAACTATCTTACAGCATACAGGAATTCCAGTCAGCATAGGCATTGCCTCAACAAAAACACTTGCAAAGGTTGCAAACCATAAAGCTAAAAAAGATGATTCTTTGAACGGTGTATGTTCACTTGTGAATTACAATAATATTGACCAGATACTTGAACTAACTGAAGTGGGTGATGTATGGGGAGTAGGAAGACGTTTATCAAAAAAATTAATTAACCATGGTATACATAATGCAAAACTACTAAAGAATTGCAGTGACTCATGGATAAGAAAAATGATGAGTGTGAATGGCTTGAAAACAATTACAGAGTTAAGAGGGATTTCTTGTATTCCTCTTGAAGAATACTCAATGACAAGAAAAAGCTGCTGTACCACAAGATCATTTGGAAAACTTCTGACAAATTTAGAAGATATAGAGCAGGCCGTCACAACTTTTGCGCGAAGAGCCGCTGAACGTATACGCTCTGAAAGCCTTGCGGCGTCTTGTGTTTCAGTCTTTGTAAGAACTAATCCTTTTGACAAAAAAAGTGCTTATTATTCAAACGGGGCATCAAGAACGCTTGCTTATCCAACGCACGATAGCATAACAATTATTGAAACATCTTTATTGCTTACAAAGAGAATTTTTAAAAATAACTATCAGTATAAAAAAGCAGGTGTGCTTCTTAGTGGTTTGTGTGATGAGTCAGAAATTCAAGAGACGCTATTTGAAAAAAATTATAATCAAAATTCTGATCTTATGTCAGCAATCGATGCAATTAACTATCGTTATGGTCGGGATACGCTTCAGATGGCATCAGAATGTAAAGTTGGTAATTGGAAACAAAAAAGAGAAAACTGTACAAGAAACTATACAACGCAGATTGATAGGTTGCTGTTAGTTTAAATTTTTATTAAGGAAGTCAGTAAATATATTATTGAGCTCATCAACGATAAAACCACCACCACCGTGACCACCCGTAAAAACAAAACTTTCAGCCCTTGGAATTAAGTTTAAAACCTGT
>CABYLU010000008.1 GCA_902519835.1 uncultured Pelagibacteraceae bacterium | reverse complement strand
CCGTTTGCAGAACATTCTTACTGATTGAAAATACTGATACACTTTGCTTTTGGCTTGGGACAAAACGAGAGTGTAGACGTTATCATGTTGATAACGTACCAAGACGTCTTTTGGTCACTTATGCTGGACAAGGTACAGAATGGATACAAAATCAGGATGCTGACCGTCTAGCCTATGAGGCAGGTGAACCAAATGAAATGATCGTTAGAGATAAAAGTAAATTAAATTTCATTGATAAATGGAACATTGCAATATTTACCGGTGGTAGCAATGGTATACTTCATCGCACACCTGATTCTGCTCTAAATGGTCCTTCAATATTAATGAAACTTGATCATCCGGAGTATTTAAATTCTGTATATTCTTCAGAAGTTCTTAAATTAAATTAGATTAAATTAAATCAAACTTTTTTTTCTCAAAATCATACGTCTCTATAGATCCAGATCCAATATCATTCCAAACCCCATAAAGCGTAATTCCACCTGACTTTACTTCAGTATTTATAAAGGGATATTTACTTAAATTCTCTAATGATACGATAATGCTTTCTTTCTCCATGTACTTAACTTTCTCATCGTTTCCTTCGCCTGAAATGTTGTCGTACACTGGTTTTAGTAACTTTAGCCAATTAGAAATTGATGAGTTATCATCAAAATTATTTTCATGACACATATGATACCCATTCTTTATACCTCCACATCCTGAGTGCCCAATTATAATAATATTTTTAATATTTAATGCTGTTACACCAAATTCGATAGCTGCAATTGTTCCGCTATGTTCCGTTAATTGACTATAGGGTGGTACTATATTAGCAATATTTCTATGAACTAGCATTTCACCAGCTTTTGATTTGAATATAGCATTCGGATCAACTCTTGAGTCTACGCACGATATAATCATGTATTTAGGTGACTGGCCTTCTCTTGCAAGTCTTTCAAAGTGATCTTTTTCTTGTGCGAAAGAGTTTTCCTTCCAGTTTTTATATTTATCGATGAGATCTTTTGGTAACATTCACTTATTTATTTTTTATCCAAATTGGTGAAGACCATGCCATTCTAGTTATAATTTTCTCATAATATCTAGTCATAGACAATATAAGGGTATAAAATTTTTACAAGCATGTCAGAAGGATATATTTTAAAAAAAACTGAAAAATCTCTACCTTTACATTGGTATTTCAATCAAAAGCAATTTGATAAAGAGATTTCAAAAGTTTTGTCTAAAGAGTGGCTATATGTTTGCCACGTGGATACTATTTCAAAACCTTTATCTTTTCACACAGTTGAAATTAGCAAATTTAATATACTTATTGTTCGTGATAAAAAAGGAGAAATAAATGCTTTTTATAATTCATGTAGTCATCGAGGTTCAATTTTAAAAAAAGAAAAAACTGGCAAATTAAAATCAAATTTACTAGTTTGCCCATACCATCAATGGTCATATAACGCCAGCAATGGAAATTTAGTTAGAACTACATCTATTATTGATCCTAAAAATTTTAGAAAAGATGAAAATTGTCTAATAAAAGTAAAAATTAAAGTTTGGAATGGGTTAGTTTTTATTAACATGAATAAAAACGCTAAATGGAATGCAAAAAAAGTTTTTCCAGATTACAGCGATGCTTTTTCTCAACTCAATGTCAGTGACTATAAAATAGGTCATACCTGGAAGAAGCAAATTAAGTGTAATTGGAAAATATTTTGGGAAAATTATAGTGAATGTTTACATTGTCCCAATCTTCATCCTGAACTATCTGACCTAGTCCCTATTTATGGAAGAAGGTTAGTAGATATTAAAGATGATCCAAACTGGAAATGTTTCACTCATTATGATGATCCAAAGTATAAAGGTGGAATGAAAAAAGGTACTGAAACTTGGTCAATGAATGGAAGCGCACAAGGTCATCGAGTAGAGTACTTGGAAAATCAAACCGATTTTCCTGGTTACATTTACATGACTACTTGGCCTTCTATGTTTTTAGCAATATTTACTGACCATATAAGAATGGTTCGTATTCTTCCTTTATCAGAGGAACTTACAGAAGTTACAGCAGAGTGGGTATTTAGAAAAGAAACTCTTAAGGATAAAAAATATTCAATGAAAAATGTTGTTGATTTTGCTGTATTAGTCATGAAACAAGATGCAGAAGCTTGCGAACTGAATCAAAAAGGCATACATAATCCAACAAGAAAAAACGGAACATTAATGCCTGAAGAGTATGAAATTAAAAGATTTCACAGCTGGCTAAGAAAAAAATTATAAATTATTTCATATGAATTCAGTTACACAAAATTATGAGAAGGAAATGCTTGAGTGGCGTCATGATTTTCATGCGCATCCTGAGCTAAATTTTGACTTAGATATAACCTCATCAAAAGTTGCAAATATTTTAAAGAGTTTTGGACTGGAAGTACATGAAGGCATAGGTAAGACCGGAATTGTTGCTGTTCTCAAAAATGGAAACAGTAATAAAAGTATTGGTATTCGTGCAGATATGGATGCATTACCGGTAACAGAGGAAAATGACTGCACGTATAAGTCCAATCACGAAGGTAAAATGCATGCGTGTGGTCACGATGGTCATACAGCAATGGCTCTAGGTGCAGCTAAATATCTATGTAATACAAAAAATTTTAACGGAACTGTTTATTTTATTTTTCAACCTGATGAAGAAAAAACTCAGGGAGCTCAAGCAATGATAGATGATGGGCTGTTTGAAAAGTTCCCAATGGATGAGGTATATGCTTTTCATAATTTGCCTGGTATGGAACTTGGAACCTTTGCAACAAGAGCAGGAACTATCACTGCAAGCGAAAGTTTATTTAAAATTGAATTAAGAGGTCAGGGAGGTCATTCAGCCTTGCCACACATGGGTGTTGATACTATTACAGTAGGCACTCAAATAATAACAGCTCTTCAATCAATTGTTTCAAGAAAACTAAACCCAGCTATGAATGGTGTTGTTTCAGTCACAAAATTTGAATCTGATGGCAACGAAAATATACTACCCGGTCATTCTATCATTTCAGGTGATGCACGTGCGTTGTCACCAGAAGCCAATCAAATTATTGAACGCAGCATGAAAGATATTGTAGATGGAACGGCGAAAGCACATGGTGTCGATTATGATTTTAACTACCTCACAAGAACAAACATGACAATTAATTCTAAAGATCAAGCGGCTTTTGCAAGCAGGGTTGCAGCTAACCTATTTGGAGAGGATAAAGTAGATGGAAATTGTGATCCAAAATTATTTTCTGAGGATTTTGCCCAGATGCTAATGGTTAAGCCTGGATGCTATATTTTAATTGGAAATGGAACAGAAGGAACGCATGGACAATCTCTACATTCTTCAAATTATGATTTTAACGACAAGCTTCTTGTTATTGGTTCATCATTTTGGTCTAAACTTGTTGAAGAAAGACTTAATGATTAATGATATTTTCTAAAAGTGAGTATATTGAAAGACTAAATAAAGTAAAAAAATCAATGCAAAAAAAGGGTATTGATTTATTAGTCTCTCAAGATACAGCAAACATAAATTACCTTACCGGTTATGATGCATGGTCTTTTTATTATGCTCAATGTGTAATTATACATGTAGACTCAGAAGAACCTTTACTTTTCGTACGTGATCAAGACGCTGGAGGGGCATTCCTTCAAAACTGCTGGTCACAAGAAAATATAATTGTTTACGCTGAGAAATATATACATACATGGCCAAATCATCCTTATGATTATTTGATTGAAATAATTAAAAATAAAAATTGGGACAAACTTTCAATTGGACTTGAAATGGACAGTCATTATTTCACGGCATTTTGTTATAAAAAATTATTAGATGGGCTTCCTGATGCCACGCTGAAAGATTGTGAGCGCCTTGTGAATTGGGTACGATTTGTGAAATCAGATGCAGAAATTGATCTAATGAAAAACGCTGCTTTAATTACTGATAAATCAATGCAAACTGCAATTGATGTTATCAATCCAGGTGTTAGACAATGTGATGCAGTTGGAGAGATACAGAAAGCAATGTTTTATGGAACTCCAGAGTATGGAGGAGAATATTCAAGTATAGCAACTTTACTTCCAACTGGAGCTGGGACTTCTGCCTCACATCTAACGGCTACACAGGAAAGATTTGTTAAGGGCGAAGCAACAATAATTGAAATTGCCGGTGTTTATAAAAGGTACCATGCACCACTTGCAAGAACAGTTCTGCTTGGAAAAGCAGAACAAAAAAAAATTGACGCCATAAATGCAACTAATGAGGCGCTAAATGAGGGTATATCAGCCATAAAGCCAGGCAATACAGCAGATGATGTTGCGCAAAAATTTTGGGCAGTATTAGATAAATACGATATCAAAAAGGAATCTCGGACTGGATACTCCATTGGAATTGGTTATCCACCTGATTGGGGTGAGCACACAATAAACATATCAAAAGGTGATCCAACTATTTTACTACCAAATGTAACCTTTCATATGATTGCTGTTATGCAATTTGGTGATTGGGGAGTAGAGGCAAGTCACTCATTACGTGTTACAGAAAGTGGCTCAGAAAAGTTTTCAGATTTCTCAAGCGATTTATTCATAAAAGAGTAGCAGATAACTGGGAATGAGCGTCCCTTGTTTTTACTAGAGAATCCATTAAATATTGTATAAAGTAGCGCAATTCATGGAGTTAATTATGGGTATTCATCACGATTATAAATCAAAACGTGGGGAGAGAGCAATGGCCAAGCAGCAGAAACGTGAGGCTAAGTTTTCAGATAACACGGATAAAAAAGAAGAAGAAAAGCTCATCAAAGAATTAAAAAAAGCAGGATTAAATAAAGATGAAATCAAACAATTCCTCGAAGGAAGAGCAAAAGGATAAAAAGCTCGACAGCACAGAAAGGCTTGCTGAGGCACTAAGGCAAAATTTAAGAAAAAGGAAAGAGTTTCAAAGAAGGCTAAAGAAAGAAGATTAATATGACAATCATGTCGGATAACTGGATAAAGAAAAAAGCCTTAGAAGAAGGAATGATTGAACCGTTCGTCGATGGGCAAAAAAAAGAAGGTACAATTTCATTTGGCCTTTCATCATATGGGTACGATGCAAGGGTTTCAGAAGAATTTAAGATTTTCACCAATGTAGACTCTGCTTTAGTTGATCCAAAAAACTTTGATGATAAAGGGTTTGTAGATCGGCCTGGCAAAGAATGCATAATTCCACCTAACTCATTTGCATTAGCAAGAACCGTTGAGTATTTTAGAATTCCTCGTGATGTTCTTGTAATTTGTTTGGGAAAATCAACTTATGCAAGATGTGGTATTATCGTAAATGTTACTCCTCTTGAGCCAGAGTGGGAGGGTCACGTAACTTTAGAATTTTCTAACACAACTCCATTACCTGCAAAAATTTATGCAAATGAGGGAGCGTGCCAGTTTTTATTCTATAAGGGAGAAGCGCCACCAGAAGTTTCATATAAAGATCGTAAAGGTAAATATATGATGCAAAAAGGGGTTACTTTACCTAAGCTTTAAATCGTTCATGCAAAAAATATTGATAAATGGAGGAAACCTTCTCCAGGGTTCTGTTCCTGTTAGTGGATCAAAAAATGCATCTCTCCCAATAATGGCCGCAAGTATTCTTACTAATGAAAATTTAGAACTCGAAAATGTACCTGATTTAGTTGATGTAAATACAATGTCAGCAGTTTTATCATCGCTTGGTGTTAATGTTACAAAAAAAGATGTTAATACAAATCGTCTTACACTTCGTTATTCAGACTCTGAAAGTACAATAGCGGAGTACGATTTAGTTAGAAAGATGAGGGCTAGTATATTAGTTCTTGGGCCATTACTTGCACGTAAAAGGCACGCTAGCGTATCTCTTCCAGGGGGGTGCGCAATAGGTGCTCGACCAGTAGATTTGCACATAGATGCATTAACGAAACTTGGCGCAGCATTTGAATTAGATGGTGGATATATTAAATGTAGCGCACCTAATGGCTTAAAAGGAAATAAAATTAATTTTTCAAAAGTATCAGTAGGAGCTACTGAAAACATAATTATGGCTGCATCGCTTGCTCGAGGAGAAAGTGAAATTAGAAATATCGCAGTTGAGCCTGAGGTTGTGGATCTTATTGATTGTCTTAATAAGATGGGCGCTAAAATCGAATTAGGAGAAAACAGAAATGTTCACATTCAAGGCGTTGACCAGCTCCAAGGTGCTGTCCACTCAATCATCCCTGATCGCATAGAAGCAATCACATATATAATTGGAGGAACTATAATTGGTAACGATCTCAAGATTACAAATCTGAACCTTGAGCATATCAGCAATGTATTGGAATTATTGAATGAGCTATCTATTAATTACTCAATGGGTGAGAATAGCATTATTGTTAATCAATCCGAGATCTCTGATGGTATTGATATTAATACAATGGAATATCCAGGGTTCCCTACTGATGTACAAGCACAAATGATGGTTTTATTGTCTCTTGGAAAATCTAAATCACAAATAACCGAAAACATTTTTGAAAACAGATTCATGCATGTTCCAGAACTAAACCGTATGGGCGCTAATATTGAAACCAATGGGAAAACAGCAGTTATTAATCCATGCAAAGGGTTTATTTCAGCTCAAGTCATGGCAACTGATTTACGGGCCTCGGTAAGTTTAATTTTAGCTGGATTGGTTGCTAAAGGTGAAACAACATTGAACCGAATTTATCATCTTGATCGAGGTTATGAGAAAATAGAGAAAAAATTGCAAGCTTGTGGTGCAGATATTCGGAGAATAAATTAGGTTAAATGAATCTTAATGCAATTGATACTGACGAGCTAAAAATTATCTCAACCATACTTCAAGACGGACTTATTGAAGTAAACGATATCAAATATTTGCCATCAATTAGGTCATTTTTTCTTATGATTACTAGATTTATGTGGGAGGAAAAAATAGTAAATAAAGTAGATCAAAGAATAAAAGCAGTACTAAGCTTTGAAGATGTTTTATCGGTTTACTCAAAAAATATAGATCAATTGAACAAAAATAAGACACTAGAACTCGTAACTTTTAATTATTATCCTAACAATTCTAAAAATATAGAAATTGAATTGCTTTTCAAAAATGATGCAATTATAAAGCTCGAAACTGAAATAATAAGATGCAAGTTAGAAGATCAGGGTGAACCCTGGAATATTGAAAAAATAGAGAATGACAAAAATAATTAATTCTGTAGATCAAAATTTTGAGAATGATTTTAATAATCTTCTCACAATGAACAGATCAAGTGACTCTGACCTTACTCAGACTGTGGCAGCGATCATTGACGATATTAGAAAAAACGGAGATGAAGCGCTTTTGAAATATACTCATCAATTTGATAAAAATAGCCTTGATATTAACAATATACTGCTTGAAGAAGATGAAATTGAAAGGCAATCACGTGCCGTGCCGAGTGATCTTTGTGATGCGCTTAAAGTATCAATGGATCGTGTTCGCACTTATCATGAAAAGCAATTACCGAATGATTTAGTTTATGAAGACAATCTTAACTCAAAGTTAGGATATGTTTGGCGTCCAGTTGAGTCAGTGGGTGTTTATGTCCCAGGTGGTACTGCAAGTTATCCAAGTACAGTAATTATGAACACGATACCAGCGGTTGTAGCCGGTGTTGAAGATATCACCATGGTTACACCAATGACTAATACCGCTATAAGTTCTTCAGTGTTATATGCCGCAAAAATTTGTGGAATAAAAAAAATATACTGTATAGGAGGTGCCCAGGCTGTTGCTGCTCTGGCATATGGAACCAAGACCATAAAATCTGTTAATAAAATTGTTGGACCAGGCAATATTTATGTTGCTGAAGCCAAAAGACAAGTTTCAGGTTTCATAGGCATCGATATGTTTGCCGGCCCATCAGAGGTAGTCATTATTGCTGATGAAAAAAATGATCCAAAAATTGTTGCAGCCGACCTCATTGCTCAAGCTGAACATGACCAAAGCGCACAAAGTATACTTTTAACAACCGATCAGAAATTAGGAGATGCTGTAAATAAAGAAGTTGAGAACCAGATAGATTCCCTTCCTCGAAAGGATATAGCGGCTTCAAGCTGGGAAAATAATGGAAAGATAATTATCACTCAAAATCTTGAAGAAGCTGTTTTATTATCTAATAAATTAGCACCAGAACACTTGGAATTATTAGTTGATAATCCGGAAGATATTCTTAAAAGAATAAAAAATGCTGGAGCAGTTTTTATGGGCCGTAACACACCTGAGGCACTTGGAGACTATTTAGCAGGTCCAAGCCATGTACTTCCCACTTCTAGAAGTGCTAAATTTTCTTCTGGACTATCTGTTTTTGATTTTCTCAAAAAAATATCACTTGTTGAATTTTCAAAAGAAGGTATTGAACAAGTTGGAGATAGTGCTATTAAAATCGCAGATAATGAAGGTCTTGACGGGCATTCAAGATCAATAGAATATAGGATTACAAAAAAATAATTTATGTCAAAAGAAGAAATACTAGAGTTCAAGGGTAAGGTTACAGATTTACTTCCCAACGCAATGTTTAAAGTAGAGTTAGAAAATGGCCATGAAGTATTAGCACATACAGCAGGAAGAATGAGAAAAAATAGAATCAGAGTACTTGCCGGGGATGAGGTTCTTGTTCAGGTTACACCTTACGATCTAACCAAAGGCAGAATAATATTTCGATATAAGTAGTTTGAGATTATTTTGAAGCTAATTCTAGGCAGCGCATCTCCACGAAGACTTGAGTTATTGGCAAAACTTAACATTAATCCAAGTGAGATAGTTTCCCCAAATATAGATGAGTCCATTAAAAGTAATGAGCTACCTCTTCAATATTGTAAACGTATAGCACATGAGAAACTAAAACATTTTCAAAATAAGTATAAAGACTCAGTAATTTTAACTGCTGATACGATTGCCTATACTGGTAGAAAACTCATAGATAAAACAGATGACGAAAATATTGCTTATAAAAACTTACTTCGACTATCGGGAAAAAGACATAGAGTCAGCACTTCCATTTGTATAAGAAATCTAGAAAATAGAATATTTAAAAAAACCGTTACGACACTTGTTAGTTTTAAAGTATTAAGTGGTCAAGATATAGAAGATTATATGAAAACTAATGACTGGCAAGGTGTTGCAGGGTCATATAAAATTCAAGGGATGGCAGAGTCTTTTATCAAATCCCTAAATGGATCTTACTCAAATGTAGTCGGTTTACCCTTATTTGAAGTCAAAAATCTTCTTATTTCAGCTGGATATAAATGACTGAATTAATTTTTATTTATAATGCAAAAAGTGGTATCGGAAATGCCTTTATAGATTGGGCGCATAAAATAATATCGCCAAAAACTTATGACTGCAACTTATGCTCAATTACATACAATAATTTAGGTAAAGAAATAAAGTGGAAAGAATTTCTTAATAATATAAATGCACATAGCCGATTTTACTATATTGATCATCTAAAAGAACTTGATTTTGTTGATGAGAAAACAGAGCTACCATGTGTTTTTATTAATGAGAAGGATGAATTTAAATTAATAATTAATTCCCATGAGATGAATTCATTTGATAATGTTGACCAATTAATCAGTAGATTAGAGGTTTTTCTGGATTAACTGTATTCAGAATATTTTCTTTGCACGAATTAATGTTATAGAATAAAAGACTAGGATCACTAATTAAATGGCTCGATAGCTCAGTTGGTAGAGCAAAGGACTGAAAATCCTTGTGTCGGTGGTTCAATTCCACCTCGAGCCACCACTTATGCAGCTGTAGCTCAGTTGGTTAGAGCGCCTGGTTGTGGTTCAGGAGGTCGGTAGTTCGAATCTACCCAGCTGTACCAGTAATTACTTTTTTTACAGGTAGAGTTAATACAATCAGAAACATAATTATCATCACAAACCCAAAAGCTAAGTAGAGTACACCAAATTCACCCGTTAAATCATAGCTTCTCGAAATCATGATCAGTGCAATAGGACCAACTGTAAATGATACAATAAATTTAATACCGTAGACTAGGCTTTGATATTTTTCAGGTGAAAATTTTGCAAGTAATAAATTTTCTGCAGGCAGTATACTTGAATTAAAAGCAACGATTACAAGACTTATTGCAATTAACCAGTAATTTGAAAGACTAACAATTAAGAGCAAGAGGAGTCCTTGGCCAACTATTCCAATTGAATAAATCAGCTTTTCAGAATATTTATCTGTTAAAATACCTCCAACATAATTCATTAAACCACTTACAATATATATCGCGGCAACTATGTAGCCGATATCTGAAGTAGATAAATCAAGACTATCAGTAAGTCTGATATCAATTGCCTTTGGAAGACTTGTCTGAAGAATTTGATAAACAAAGCTCAAACATGTAATACTTAAAAGCATAATAATTGCAATTTTTAGCATCTGATTTTTTTCAGGATTATCTTTAAATTGCTCTGAAGATATATTCTTTAATGATATTTTTCCTGATTTAAGATGATAGGTTAGACTTAGTCCAACTACTAATGAGATCAATCCGGGCAGCATAAAGGCAGCTTGCCAATTAAATTGTTCAATTAATATACCCGCAAAAAAGGCACCTAATCCAATACCTACTCCCCCAAAAATATTATTAAAGCCAAGCGCTTTACCAGTTTCCTTTGAAGTGTTAACAACCCATGAAATTCCAGCGGGGTGATAGATAGCGCAAAACAATCCAAGCAATGATAAACTGATAAATAAAGAAACTTTATTTCCGCTCAAGCCACATAATAATGAACTTATTCCCAAGCCAATGAACATAATTGCAATCATTCCAGAACGACTCCATCTGTCACTGATCCATCCAGCAGGAAGGGCTCCCAAACCCACAAGTAAAGATCCTAAAAACCAAAGATTTAGTAATTCATCGTAGCTAAGCTTCCAGTCATCTTCAATTGCTAGAACTATAACAAAATAGAATGCAGCAAACATATGCATTAGTAAGTGACCTAAGGCGGCATACGTGACTGTTAATTTGCTGTCATTTTCCATAACTACTTTAGATAAAAATAGTGCAATTATTATAAACTTTAAGAAAAATTTAAAATTATTTGACTTTTATTAATAAATAAGGCATTTCAGCTTCATGTTTAAATTTAAACATCATCACTATCATATCTAAGTTCGCTGAAAAAAACAATCAGCGGGCAATAACCCCTTTTTATATTAAATAAACACACTTTGTAGTATCTTACTTACAGTGGGAGTAAAATGAGTAAAATTAAAAATAATCCAAAGGCAATTTTGCCGAAGGGTTTTAAAGACAGTGACATTGAAATTTTAAATCTTAGAAAAAAAGTTTCTAAGATAATAGAGAAGGAATGTCTAAAGTATGGATTTATTGAATTAGATACATCCACAATTGAATATACTGAGAGCATTGGCAAGTTTCTTCCTGATGTAGACAGGCCTAGTGGGGGTGTATTTTCATTTCAAGACGATGATGAGAAATGGCTATCACTGAGATATGACTTAACGGCCCCCTTAGCAAGATACGTAGCTCAAAATTATCAAGACCTCGTTAAGCCATTTAAACGTTATCAATCAGGACTAGTTTGGAGAAATGAAAAACCAGGACCAGGTAGATACAGAGAATTTTTTCAGTTTGATGCTGACGTGGTGGGAGTTGATTCAACACTAATTGATGCAGAGCTGTGTGTAATGGTATGTGATATTTTAATTGACCTTGGCCTAAATACTTCACAATTTGAAATAAAATTTTCAAATAGGGAAATTTGGACAGAACTTTTTTCGAACTTAGATGTAAAAGAGGACGATTTGCCAAAAATTCTTAGAGCAGTAGATAAAAAAGATCGATTAGGTATAGAGGGCGTTAATGAATTGCTTCAAAAAGGAAGAAAAGATGTATCTGGTGACTTTATGGAGGGCGTGGGCTTAAGCGAGACAGATGCTGATAAAATTATTTCTTTTATAACCAATTCAAACCAATCAAACGCCCAGATGGAAGAATTCAACTCCTATATAAAAAATTTCCCAGATTATCCAATTCGTTTTGACTCATCAGTTGTTCGCGGTCTCGACTATTACACTGGAATGATTTTTGAAGCAGAGCTTCTTGTTGATATTAAAAATGAGAAAGGTGAAAAAATTGTATTTGGATCAGTTGCTGGCGGTGGAAGATATGACAGACTTATTTCAAGATTTGGGAAAGAGGATGTTCCAGCTACTGGTATATCTATAGGTGTTGATAGATTAATTGTGGCGTTAAATCAATTAGACCTTTTAGATAATAAGAAAAATCCATTAGTGGTAATTGCAAATTTAGATAATCAAAATATGCCAGATTATATTTCAATGGCTAAAGAAATTAGAAATGAAGGTATTTCATGTGAAATATCATTTGGAACTAAAAACCTTGGAAAGCAATTAAAGTATTGCGATCGCAAAGGTGCAGATATTGTGATCATTGCTGGTGATGAAGAATTAAAAAAGGGTGAAATATCAATTAAGGATTTAAATAAAGGTAAAGAGGTTTCAAAAGATATTGTCGATAGAGACAAATGGAAAGAGGCAAAAGCTGGACAACAAACAATTAATCGCTCTGACCTGATGACAGCATTAAATGAAATTTTGAATTAAAATAAAATGTCACTTCAAGAATTAAATATCAATCTAAAGAATTATTTTATTAATTCTGGTTTTAATTATATTGAACTTCCATTGCTGTTTGATGCGGATATATTTTTTGAAACTTCAGGTGAAGAAATTAGAAGAAAGATGTATTCGTTTACTGATACTTCAGGAAAAGAAAAATGTTTGAGACCAGACATGACTGTACCAACATGTCAAAATTTTATTGCAAGTAATAGTAAATCCAGTGAGTCAAAGTTATGTTACAGCGGTCCTGTATTCAGATCATCCAATGAGTTATCAAATAATTCTATTGAATTAAATCAGTCAGGTATTGAGATCATTTTTTCTGAAAAAAATTTAAATAATATACATGAGATGGATGCTTACATTTTAATGACAGCTGAAGATACAATGTGTCAATTAAATATTGATAACTATAAAATTAAAATTGGTAGCATTAAATTATTTAATCAGTTTATCAACAAATTAGAGCTGCCAATTAGATGGAAACAGAGATTAGTAAGACATTTTTTTAGAAGAAAATATTTCGGGAGTTTACTTGATAGATTAGGTGAAGGCGTAGGGTATGATAATGAAAAAAAGCATAGCATGCTTCAAGAGAAATTTAATATAGATGACGTATCTGACAAAGGCTTGACTGATTTAATTAATAAACAAAATGTTCGAGGTTTAGGTGCTCGAACTGTTGAGGAAATTGTTGATCGATTTCAATTAAAAAGCCTAAATGTAATAAGTCAGAAAGATGGAAAAAAAATTGTTGATTTAATTAATAATTTCTTAAAATTAAGTTGTAACCTTTCGGAATTTCCATCACTACTTCGCGAATTTACTAAATCAAATAATGTTTCTTCATTTGAGAGTGAAGTAGAGGAAATGGAGAATTTTGTGAATGCTGTATCAGAAAAAAGTAATATAGAAAAATATTATTTTGATAATGACTTTGGTCATTCAATTGAATTTTATGACGGCATGATGTTTGAAATTTATAATCCTGATAATCAAAGTGAATTAATCAGTGGAGGGCGGTATGATAAATTGCTTATAGATTTAGGCTCTAAATCGAACTTATCAGCAGTAGGATTTGCAACTAATAATAACAATATAATTGAGCTGATTTAGGAATGAATATACAAAATAAACTTCGGATTGCATTGCCAAGTAAAGGTAGATTGAGAACAGACATGGAGTCTTTGTTTGAAGAAAAAAAAATAATTTTTAGTAATCTTGAAAATGATAGAGAGTATATTGCAGCAATAGAGGGTCTTGATAATGCAATTGTTTATTTCTTAAGTGCTAAAGAAATTACAAATCGACTTGATGAAGGATCCATTCATGTTGGTTTAACTGGTGACGATTTAGTACAAGAAAAAATAACTAATTATAACCAGAAGGTTTCAAAAAAACTTAAGTTAAATTTTGGTAAAGCAAATTTAGTTGTTGCTATACCAGAAATATGGATTGACGTAATGACAATGGCCGACTTAGAAGAAATCTGCCATTTGCACAGAACCAAATTCTCTAAAAGACTTAGAGTTGCAACAAAGTATAAGAATTTAACAAATGAATATTTTTCAAATTGTGGGGTTGTTGATTATAGGACTGTAGAAAGTGATGGATCAACCGAGAGTGCTCCATTCAATGGCTTTGCAGAAATAATTACTGACATCACATCATCAGGAGAAACATTAAGAGCTAATAATCTAAGAGTACTTGATGATGGACTTATACTAGAGTCGTCTGCAAACATTTTTACTTCAAATGTAGCTGAGTGGAATAAAAATTTAGAAAATACACTCAATTATTTTATAGATAGGATTTCATAAAAAAACCCGGCTAGGCCGGGTTTTTTTAGATTAGCTTTAATGAGCTCAACTTACATCATGCCACCCATTCCACCCATTCCACCCATGTCAGGCATTGCAGGAGCCGCTGCAGCTTTGTCTTCAGGTGCATCAGCTACCATTGCTTCGGTAGTGATTAAAACACCAGCTATCGATGCTGCATTCTGTAAGCTAGTTCTTACAACTTTAGTAGGGTCGATAATTCCTGCCTTAAACATGTCCACAAACTTATCGGTTTGCGCATCATAACCTTCTGAAGCAGATTTACCTTCCTTAATTTTTCCAACAATTACCGAACCATCAACACCAGCGTTATTTGCAATAGTTCTAATTGGTGTTTCTAAAGCACGACGCACAATATCAACGCCTGCTTTTTGGTCGGCATTTGCTGTTTTAACTTTATCAAGAGCACTTGCAGCTTTTATCAATGCAAGTCCACCACCGGCTACGATACCTTCTTCAACAGCAGCTCTGGTTGCATTTAATGCATCGTCAACTCTGTCTTTTCTCTCTTTAACTTCAACCTCAGTCGCACCGCCAACTTTGATGACAGCTACACCGCCAGCAAGTTTAGCTAGACGCTCTTGAAGTTTTTCTCTATCATAATCAGAAGTAGTCTCTTCAATTTGTTTTCTGATCTGAGAACATCTGCCTTGAATGTCAGCTTTTGTACCAGCACCGTTAACAATTGTTGTATTTTCCTTGTCAATGCTAATTCTTTTTGCAGTGCCAAGGTCATTAACAGTTACATTTTCTAATTTAATTCCAAGGTCTTCAGAGATGACTTGACCGCCAGTTAAAATTGAAATGTCTTCCATCATTGCTTTTCTTCTATCACCGAAACCAGGTGCTTTAACAGCAGCAATCTTCAAGCCGCCTCTTAATTTATTAACAACTAATGTAGCTAGAGCTTCACCTTCTACATCCTCTGCAATAATTAAAAGTGGCCTTCCTGCTTGCACTACCGCTTCTAGAAGAGGAAGCATTGGCTGTAAATTTGTTAGTTTTTTCTCATGCAAAAGAATATACGCATTTTCTAAATCAGCAGTCATTTTTTCCGCATTAGTTACAAAGTATGGAGATAGATAACCTCTATCAAACTGCATACCTTCAACGACATCTAATTCAGTTTCTAAACCTTTTGCTTCTTCAACAGTAATGACGCCTTCGTTACCAACTTTGTCCATTGCTTTAGCAATCATATCTCCGACCTCTGCTTCGCCATTTGCTGAAATAGAGCCAACCTGAGCAACTTCCGCGCTTGTTTTAACTTTTTTAGAGGAGTCTTTAATTGCATCGCTTGCAGCTTCAATTGCAGAATCAACACCTCTTCTTAAATCCATAGGATTCATACCAGCGGCAACAAATTTTAAACCTTCAGTGACAATTGCTCTTGTAAGTACGGTTGCAGTTGTCGTACCATCACCTGCAACATCATTGGTTTTACTTGCAGCTTCTCGTACCATTTGAGCACCCATATTTTCAAACTTATCTTTGAGCTCAACTTCTTTAGCAACAGAAACACCGTCCTTTGTACTTTTCGGTGCACCAAAAGATTTGTCCATAACTACGTTTCTACCTTTTGGGCCTAAAGTAACAGCCACTGCATCTGCTAATACATTGACACCTTTGAGCATTTTATTTCTAGCCTCTGTGCCAAAATGAATATCTTTACCCGCCATTTTTTTTCTCCTTAGTTAATATTTATTTTTTCTTTTTTGATTTAGATTTTGTATCTATAACGCCCATGATGTCTGACTCTTTCATAATACAGAGTTCTTCACCATCAACCTTTACTTCTGTTCCAGACCATTTACCAAAAAGAACGATATCGCCAACCTTTAGATCAAGCGGTGTTACTTTACCATCTTCACTTTTAGTTCCGTTTCCGACGGCTACAATTTGGCCTTCTTGAGGTTTTTCCTGAGCAGTGTCTGGTATGATAATACCGCCTGCTGTTTTCTCTTCAGTATCCAGTCTTCTAACGAGTACACGATCGTGTAAAGGTCTAAAATTCATGTCTTAATCTCCTAAATATGTTTGCACAAAGCTTAATTACCTAGGCATATAGTGATCTAGGGCAAGTGTGTCAAGGGGTGGAAAAAATTTCGATTTTATTGGAATTAGCGAAAAAACGAGTATTTTCAATAATTTGCTATTGTTCTGATTCACCGCCATCAATTACGATGTTTTGACCAGTCATAAAAGATCCAGCTTCAGAAGCCAAATATACTGCAGCGCCAGCAATTTCGTCAGGCATTCCTATCCTTTTTAAGGCTGCTTTGGCAGTCATAGATTTTAAAATACTCTCGTTCTCCCATAAAGCTCTGGCAAAATCAGTTTTTATTAAACCAGGTGAGATACAATTTGCACGAATATTATCTCTTCCATATTCCACTGATATATTTCTTGCCAACTGGGAATCTGCAGCTTTTGATATAGCATAAGCACCCAACATGCTGTTGCCGCGTAAACCTGCGATCGAGGAAATAATTATAATTGAACCATTTTTCATTTTGATCATATCTGGGAGCACCTCATTACAGAGCCAAAAATTACTTTGCACGTTTGACTTCATTATTTTTTCAAACGCCTCGTCAGGTATATTATTTGATGGTCCAAAATATGGATTGATTGCAGCATTACATACAAGAGTGGAAATATTGCCACAGAAGTCTAACGATTTTTTGTAAAGATTTTTTAATTGCTCTTTGTCCGAAATATTACATGAAATTGCCGTTGCATGTCCCTCTCCAAATGTATCATTTATCTCTTTAGCGACTGCTTCACATGCATCAAGCTTTCGACTTGTGATAATGACTTTTGCACCATGCTCTGCCATTCTGTAGGCTATAGCTTTGCCTATTCCTCTCGAAGATCCTGTGATTATAGCATTTTTATCTTTTAAGTTAAAAAGTGTCATTTAATAAAATATCATAATAATTTATAAGAAGATTATAAATTTATAGGATAATTTCAATATAATTATGGAAATTAAAAAAATCGTAAGCGCTACTGAATTTTCACTTTCTTATAGAATCATACTTTGTGATCTTTGGGGCGTTATTCATAATGGTGTTGAAGTATTCTCTAATGCAAAATCCTATCTTGAGGCAATGAAGAAAAATAATATTGATGTTTATTTGATTTCTAATGCCCCGAGACCTGAAGCAGTAGTAAGAAATGGATTAATAAATAAACTTAATCTCAATCCCGAATTATTTAAAAAAATTTATACTTCAGGCGATACAGGCACACAGTACATAAATTCTAAAGTTCATGGCCAATCATATTATCATTTGGGACCAGAAAAAGATTATGATTTGTTAGAAAATATAAATATTCAAAAAACTAATGACATAGAGACCTCAGAATTTGTTGTCTGCACAGGCTTATATAATGACAAGGATGAACACCCAGAGGACTATAAAAATATTTTTGAGGATTTTCTCAAAAAAAATTTAGAAATAGTGTGTGTTAATCCAGATGAAATAGTCTACCGGGGTCAGGCACGCATATATTGTGCAGGTGCTCTTGGAAAATATTACGAAAAACTAGGAGGTAAAGTAACTTACTACGGAAAACCTTATCCAGAAATATATGATTTTGTAATGACTGATTTATTGTCTAAAAATACAACAAATAAAAACGAAATATTAGCTATAGGCGATAGCCTAAAAACAGATTGCTTAGGGGCACACAACTCGGATTTAGATTTTTTATTTATAAAAAATGGTATTCATAAAACTGAAATTGCAAATGATGACGATTTAATGAGAATATCAAAAGCTAATTTACCTGAAACTTGCAAAACTCTAATGTATACTGAAATTTTAAATTAATTAAAAAATGAAAGTTTTTAAAAGTTTAAATAGAAGATCATTAAATTATACAAAGAATTCTGTATTAATTATTGGAAATCTTGATGGAGTTCATAAAGGGCACCAATCAATAATTAATTCAGCAAAAAAAATTGCAAATAAACAAAAAGCAAAAACAGGTGTATTACTTTTTGATCCGCATCCACGGAAATATTTTAACAAAAATATTAAAAGTTTCTTATTAACAGAGTTAAACGAGCGTCTCAAAATCTTAAAATCTTACGGTATCGATTATGCAATAATAATAAAATTTAATAAAAGAATATCCTCTATGACACCTAATGACTTTTGTAAAAAAATATTACTTAGAGGAATATCAATGAAATACATTTTAGTTGGTAAAAATTTTAAATTTGGCAATAAACGATCAGGCGACTATAAGTTTCTTCTGAATTTTGGTAAAGAAAATCAATTTTACGTAAACCCAGTGAAATTATTAAAAACACCAAATCATCTTTTTAATAAAACAAAGATGAAAATATATTCGTCTACAAATATTAGAAAACTTATTTCAAACGGTAATGTAAGATTGGCAAAAAATTTTTTGGGAAACAATTTTAGTATAACGTCAAAAGTTATAAAAGGAGATCAACGAGGCCGAAAAATTGGCGTTCCAACTGCTAATCTAAATATAAATGAATACGTGGCACCAAAATATGGAGTATATGCTATTAAAGCCTCATTCCTGAAAAATTCAAAGAAAAGAACTCTTAAAGGAATTGCGAATTTTGGTATCAGACCAACATTTCATAAGAACACTGAAATTTTGGAAGTTCATCTATTTAGATTTAAATTGAATATTTATAATTCTTTGCTAAAAGTCGACTTTGTTGAATTTATAAGGCATGAAAAGAAATTTTCAGGAGTAGAGGCCTTAAAAAAACAACTAAAATCAGATATATCTAAAGCACAAAAAATTCTAAATTAAGCAAAATGAACACTAAAAATGATAAAATAGATTTTAGTGAAACTCTATTTTTACCAAAGACATCCTTTGCGATGCGTGCTGGCCTACCCGAGCAAGAGCCAAAAATTCTAAATGGCTGGTCAAAGGATAATATTTATGAAAAATTAAGGGAAAAATCAAAAAGTAGAAAAAAATTCGTATTACATGATGGCCCCCCTTACGCCAATGGTCATTTACACATGGGGCACGCCCTGAATAAAATACTAAAAGACTTTGTTGTAAGATCACAACAAATGCTTGGAAATGATAGTTCTTACATTCCTGGCTGGGATTGTCATGGCTTGCCAATTGAGTGGAAAATAGAAGAGCAATATAGAGAACAGGGGAAGAATAAAGATGATGTCGATATTATAAAATTTAGAAAAGAATGTAGAGAATTTGCTGAAAAATGGATTGATATACAAAGAGAAGAATTTATTCGCTTAGGAATAAATGGAGATTGGTATTCTCCCTATACTACAATGTCATATGAGGCAGAGTCTATAATTGTAAGAGAATTTTTTAAGTTTCTTGAGAACGAAAGTTTATATCGTGGGTCAAAGCCTGTTATGTGGTCAACTGTTGAAAAGACTGCATTAGCTGAAGCTGAGATTGAATATAAAGAACATAAATCAACAACTATCTGCGTAAAGTTCCCAGTAAAAGAGAGTTCAGATACAAATTATCAAGATGCATCCGTAATTATATGGACAACAACTCCATGGACAATTCCAGGAAACAGAGCAATTGCTTACAGTAAATCAATAACGTATTCAATGTTTGAAGTAGTAAGTTTAGAAGAATACAGTACTTTACAAGTTGGAGATAAAATTATAATTGCAGATGGACTTTTAGATAATGTAAAAGTTCAATGCAAAATTAGAGAATTAAAAAAAATATCAGAAGTAAAAAACTTAGACAAAATTATTTGTAATCACCCTTTTAAAAAATCTGGTTATGATTTTGAGGTAAGAATTTTTGATGCTGATTTTGTTACTTTGGAGCAAGGCACGGGTTTCGTTCACATAGCACCTGGCCATGGAGCTGATGACTATAATTTGGGTATTACAAATGGTATCGAAGTTCCTGATACAGTAGATGAAAATGGTGAATACTTTCCCCACGTACCATTATTTAATGGTAAAAAGATTTTTAATGAAGATGGATCAGATGCTGATGCAAACGTAGCAGTTATCATTGAGCTAAAAAAGCATGAAAATTTAGCAGGCAAGGGTTCATTGCGTCATAGCTACCCTCATTCGTGGAGATCAAAAGCTCCTGTCATCTTTAGAAATACTCCACAATGGTTCATTAGTATGGAAAAAAATCAATTGAGAGAAAAAGCGTTGAACGAAATTGAAAAGGTTAAATGGTATCCAAAACAGGGAAAAAATAGAATTTATTCAATGATTGAAGAAAGACCTGATTGGGTAGTGTCAAGACAACGGGCATGGGGCGTACCTTTATCTATCTTTTACAATATTAAAACAGGAAAGCCGCTGGTTGATAAAGAAATAAATGAAAAAATTATTAAACTTTATGAAAAAGAAGGGTCAGATGCGTGGTTTAAATATTCAAAAGAAGAATTATTAGGTTCAAATTATAATCCGGAAGAATATAAAAAAGTTAATGATATTTTAGATGTATGGTTTGACTCAGGCTGTACACATGCATTTGTTTTAGATGGAAAAGATGATCAAATCTGGCCGGCATCTATTTATCTTGAAGGAACAGATCAACACAGAGGTTGGTTTCATTCATCACTTTTAGAATCTTGTGGCACAAGAGGAGTTGCGCCTTATGAGTCTGTTTTAACTCATGGATTTATACTTCATGAAGATGGCCTAAAGATGAGTAAATCATCATCCAATACTGTCTCGCCAGCAGAGGTCATTGAAAAATCAGGCGCTGACATACTAAGGCTCTGGGTAGCAAGCAGTGATTACTCTGAGGATTTAAAGATCGGGCCTGAAATCATAAAAAGCAACATTGATAGCTATAGAAGACTCCGCAATACACTTCGTTTTATTTTAGGCAATTTATCAGATTTTGATCAAGACGAGAAAGTATCTACGGATGAACTTGATGAATTAGATTTATATATTTTATCAGAATTAGAGAGTTTAAAAAAAGAAGTTATCTCAAACTATAAAATATTTGAGTATCAAAAAGTTTTTTCTGCGATATTTAATTTTTGTACAAACGACTTATCATCTTTCTATTTTGATGTAAGAAAAGATACTCTTTATTGTGATTCAAAAAATAACGAAGTAAGAAAATCTACTCGTACTGTTTTAGATATTTTATTTCACGATTTATTAAGTTTGCTTGCACCAATACTCTGTTTTACCACTGAAGAAGCTTGGCAAAGTCGATTTGGGATTGAAAACAGCATACATGAAAAAGATTTTCCAAAATTAAATGATACTTTAATAAATAAAAATTTATCAACTAAATGGGCAGTGTATAAAAAATTAAGAAAGGTTATTAACGGAGCAATCGAAGTGAAGAGAAAAGAAAAAGTTCTTGGATCCAGCCTTGAAGCTTCTGTTAAACTGTACATATCTAAAGATGAAATCGAGAGGATTGACCAAAAAGTATTAGAAAATATTTCAATTATTAGTGAATTAGAAATTGTAAATGAAAAGCCCTCAAGTGACAGCTTTATATCTGAAGTAGATAAAAATATCGGAGTGCATGTAAGTAAAACTGATGGTGAAAAATGTGAGCGGTGTTGGAAATATTTTTCTAATTTAAAAGATAATGTTTGCGATAGATGTCAAGAAGTGCTTTGTAAATGATACAAACCATTGGAAGATTTATATTTTTAATACTGGTTATTTTTGCAGCCGATCAACTCTCAAAGTTTTATGTAATCAATGTTTATAACATTGACGTATCAAATCTAAGTTCACAATATTTAACATCAATAAATAAATATCTTAATTTTCATTTGATATGGAATAAGGGCTTTGCATTTGGGATATTGCAAAATGAAATTTCGATGGTTAATTATATTTATATGTTTGTTATGGCGATAATTGCTATGGCAGTATTTTTTTATGCAATAAGTATTAATAAAAAAATTTATTATTATGGATTTAGTTTAATTATAGGAGGAGCGCTAGGTAACTTGCTCGACAGATATCAATATTCTGCTGTATTAGACTTTATAGATTTACATTATAACAATTATCATTGGTATGTATTCAATATAGCTGATATAAGTATCACGCTCGGCTGTATTTTGATTATTTTACTTGAGTTGTTCTCAAAAAAAGAAAATGATAAAACTGTTAAAAATGATACGTAACTATTTAACTATATTTTTTTTATTAATTTTTGCTGCTTGTACCAACAATACAGTCAGAGATTACACATCATTAAAGCAAAAAGCACTAGAGATACCCCCTGATTTTGAATTAACCCCACCAGTTGTTGGTGAAGAGGAAGTAGAGGAGGCCGCGCCTACAGGTGAGTCAGCCGAAGATATTCAAGATATCATTACACAAAACTCATCTACCAGCGTGCCTAGTAATGCTGATACATCATCGTTAGACGAATTTATTGATAATAATTTTGGAAACGAGGATCAAAATATAAATAATTCAACTTTACCTGATGATCCTCTTGATGAGGTAATTGAAGATTCACTTGTTGAAAGTAATGAATTAGACAGTGTAACAGATGACGATAGCACTTTAGATACAACTGATAATATTGGTTTGAGCGAGGAAGAGTTTTTGGAAGGAATATCAAACACAGATGAAATTACAACACTTCCCGAAGAAGATCAGCTTAAACCAGAAATAATTGATGAAACAATGTATGATGATGCTCCTAGTTTTGATGAAAACGAAGATCTGAATGATCTTCTTAACAGGGTGGATGACTTACTTAATTCATATTCAAATTAATTATTCTATAAATGTTTAAGTTTTTTAGAGATCCAAAATGGTTTTTATGGGCATACATTGGTTCAGCTATTATCTTATCATCTCTGTGGGTTCAGGTTCAAATTGATGTAAAAATTAATGAATGGTTTGGTGAGTTTTACGACATGATACAGGAAGCATTGTCTGCTCCTTACGCCATTACAATTGAAGAATATTGGGCAAGTTTATTATCCTTTATAACACTAGCGGGAATGTATGTAGCAGTTGCAGTCCTTGTAAGTTATTTTACTAATCACTTTTTATTTAGATGGAGGACTGCCATGGTTGAGTGGTATCACTCTGTCTATGATAAGGCGCGTAAGATTGAGGGTGCGTCACAAAGAGTTCAAGAGGATACCATAAAGTTTTCAAGAATTATGGAGTCTCTTGGTACAAGTTTGATTGAAGCTTTAATGATCCTGGTAGAATTTATGCCAATACTGTTTGGCTTGAGTATTGGAATTCCAATATTTTTCTTTGGTGAATGGGAGTATGGTCTAGTCGTTGGTGCATTATTATGGTCTATAGGAGGAACATTATTTTTAATTGGACTTGGTTTAATTTTAAGGCTTGTTGGTATAGAATACGATTTACAAAAACAAGAAGCGGCATACAGAAAAATGCTAGTAATTGCTGAAGATGATGAAACAGTAAGACCAAAAACCCTTGAGGAATTATTTGATGATGTAAGGCAAATTCATTTTTTAAGTTATATAAGATATCTATATTTCGATATTGGTCGTATTGCATTTTTACAGGCAAATGTTTTATCAGCTTATGTATTTTTAGCCCCTGCAATTGTTGCCGGAGTAGTTACTCTTGGTGTAATGCAGCAAATAATCAGGGCATTTGGTAGAGTTGAGGGGTCAATGCAATATCTTCTTAAAGCTTGGCCAACAATTATTGAACTCGCAAGTGTTTATAAAAGATTGAGAGAGTTTGAAAGGCAAATAGATCAAGCAACCGTAACAGCTGGTCAGGAAGTGCGATGATGAATTATCCATTTCTTGATTTTGATAAGCTTGAAAACTCATATTCCGAATCGTTAGGGATACTGGAACAAAGCTTTAATAAAATTTTAGTAGTCGGTATAGGTGGCTCTTCTCAGGGATCAAAAGCAATTAATCATTTTTTAAATGAAAAACGTGTTCAATATGTTGATCATTTAAATTCTATTAAGATTAATGAATTGTTAGACAATACTCAATTAGATGAGACTGGTTTCATTTTTGTATCAAAATCAGGACAAACATCTGAAACGTTAACCATATTTGAATATATGATCAAAAAACTAGATGGGAATATTGATTTTTCAAAAAATTTCTATTCGTTTACAGAAAATGTGTCTTCTCCACTAAGAGACTTGTCTATACAAAAATCAATAAAAACTATTGAACTAAGCAACGAAATTGGAGGCAGATTTTCAATTTTTAGTAATAATAGCCTTATCCCCAGTTTTTACTTTAATAAAGATCTGTGCACTGAGTTTTTAAATGGAGGAAGAAAAGCATTAGAAGATAAAGACCAAATAAAGAATATGGCTGAGGAAGATTTTAAAAGAATAAAAAATGGAAAGAATATATTTGCTTATTTGATTTATGGTGATGAGCTTATTGAAATTGGTAATTGGCGAAAACAATTATATGCGGAGTCATTGGGTAAAAAGGCCAAAGGTGTTTTACCTGTAGTATCTGAAATGCCAAAAGACCAGCACAGTCTCTTACAATTATATCTAGATGGACCCAAAAATATTTTTTTTGAAATTATGGGTATGGAATACTCAAAAATGAATATGATTAATATCACACTTTCAAATCATCTTGATGCCATGAGTAAATCGTTATCAAAGATAAATGAGAATACTAGTAAACATATATTTAAAGATAAAGATATGAGTAAGATCGGCCATTTTTTTGGAACAGAAATGTTAAGGGTTATCTATCTTGCTCAATTATTAGAAGTTGACCCCTTTGCTCAAGATGCAGTTGATATTCAAAAGGGTTATTTAAATTAATTTAAAAAAACTAAATTTAGAATTACCTAATTCTTTTTCACGTAAAAGTATTATTTCTGAGAGTTCGATGTATTTAGATTTTTTTTCTTCCTCTAAGATGATTATACTGTCTTTTTCTAATAAGTTTTTTTTAATAATATTTTTAATTGCTCTGAGTCCAAGATTTTTACCATACGGTGGATCTATATAAGCAAGATTGAACTTTGTAGCTTCAGAATACTCATCAAATGAACAAGCATTTTCAGATATAACAGCTATCTTTTCTAAATACCCCAGCTTGTTTGCGCTTTTATAAATTATATCTATCATTTGTTGATTGTTCTCTACCATGGTTGCGTGTTTAGCACCACGTGACAAAGCTTCAAAGCTAAATGAACCAGTACCAGCGAAAAGATCAATTACTTTTGCTTCTTCAAGACTAAAGTTAATTTTTACCAATTCTTTTCCATGCGTTAAAAGATTAAAAATGGTTTCCCTATTTTTGTCTGAAAGTGGTCTTACATCTTTACTTTTAAAGCTAAATATTGAATGACCTTTTCTTTCTCCGCTAATAATTCTCATTTTAAGTAACTTTTTTTATTTCCCCTTTTTTCAAACTTCCAAGCTTAAATTCCCCATAAGTTATTCTAATTAATCTTGTGACTGTAATATTCAAAGAATCAAAAATATTTCTAATTTCTTTATTTTTACCCTCAGTAAGTGTCATTTTTATCCATGAGTAAGTATTTGTTTTGCTAATGAATGATGCTTTTATAGGTTTATATTTAACTTTTTTATACGTATAACCCTTTAATAAGGTATTAATAAATTTATTATCAATAAAGCCTTGTATTTTTACCTTATAAACCCTTTCAAAATTATTTTTGGGTAATTCCATCTTTCTTTTGAAGCTACCGCTGTTAGTCAATAGTAATAGCCCCTCTGAATTGTAATCAAGTCGTCCAATTGAAATTAAATTATGATTTTGTTTAGGTATATATTCATAAATAGTTTTACGATTTTTTGGATCTGATTTTGTTACCAAGCATCCCCTTGGTTTGTTGAAAATATATATATCATTTAATTGCTGATCAGATTTTAGGTTAATAGGTTTATTGTCTATTTTTACAATACTGTTGATACTTATTTGAATTCCTTGTTTTATCACCAATTCGTTATCAACAACAACTCTTTGCTCATCGATGAGTTTATCTATTTCTCTTCTCGAAAAATTAGTTGACTGTGCTAATAATTTATTAATTCTTACTAATTTTTGTTGTCTCAAAGTAGGCATGAATTAGGATTGCTTATATTAATTAAATATTTATGACACAAAATAAATTCATGGCAATGGCAATTGAGGAGGCAAAAAAAGGCTTAAAAATTGGAGAAATACCAATTGGATGCGTTATCATTAACAAGGAAGATAAAGTTTTAGCCCGGTCCCATAATTCAGTGGTTAGCAGAAAAGACCCGGTAGGTCATGCTGAACTAAACGCTATAAGAGAGGCGTGTGAAATGATTAACTCTGATAGATTGGTCGATTGTAATATTTACGTGACTTTAGAGCCATGTATTATGTGTGCCAGCGCTATATCAAAAGCTAAGCTTAAGAGGTTGTATTATGGTGCAGATGATTTAAAATATGGTTCGATAAATGGTAACTTAAATTTTTTTATATCAAAAAATTGCAATCATTTGCCAGAAATTTATGATAATATTTCAAAAACTGACTGTGAAAACTTAATAAATAATTTTTTTAAAGGTAAAAGATAATGAACATATCGCCAAAAGCAAAAGAAACTACGGATAGATTGAATAATTTTATGGATAAGCACGTTTATCCAAACAACGAAACATATCATAGTCAGATCGAAAATTTTGGAGCTGACAGATGGCAGGTGGTGCCGGTGATAGAAGATCTTAAAAAGGAAGCAAAAAAAGAAGACCTTTGGAATTTATTTTTACCTGAAAGTGACTATGGGCATGGCCTTACAAACGCAGAGTATGCGCCAATGTGTGAAATCATGGGGAGAGCAATGTGGTCTGCCGAAGTTTTCAATTGTTCTGCTCCTGATACCGGTAATATGGAAGTTTTAGTTCGATATGGAACAGATGAACAAAAAGAAAAGTACTTAAAGCCATTATTAGAAGGTGAGATACGCTCTGCTTTTGCCATGACAGAGCCTGCAGTCGCTTCATCAGACGCAACAAATATTGAAAGTGAAATAAAAAAAGAAGGAAACCAATATGTCCTTAATGGAACAAAATGGTGGACTTCTGGTGCAATGGATCCAAGGTGCCAATTTTTTATCTTCATGGGAAAAACAGACCCAGATAATCCTGACAGACATAAGCAACAATCAATGATACTGGTTGATAAGGACACACCGGGTATCAAAATAAAGAGACATTTGCCTGTTTTTGGTTTTGACGACGCCCCTCATGGACATGCTGAGGTTGAATTTAAAGACGTCAAAGTTCCTCCAGAAAATATGCTTTTAGGCGAAGGCAGAGGATTTGAAATTGCACAGGGCAGGTTAGGACCTGGACGAATTCACCATTGTATGAGAACTATTGGCCTTGCTGAAGTTGCGCTTGAAGCAATGTGCAAAAGACTAATGAGCAGAAAGGCTTTTGGTAAAGAAGTGGTAAGGCACTCTGTTTGGCAAGAGAGAATTGCTGATGCTAGAATTAATATTGAGATGACTAGGCTACTCACATTAAAAGCGGCAACCATGATGGATGAAGTAGGAAACAAAGTTGCAAAAAATGAAATAGCTATGATTAAAGTAGCTGCGCCAAATATGGCACTAAAAATTATTGATGATGCAATTCAAGCTTTTGGAGGAGCTGGAGTAACAACAGACCCACACCTAGCACAAGCTTACGCAGGAATGAGAACTCTGCGACTAGCGGACGGGCCAGACGAAGTGCATAGACTTTCTATTGCAAGAAATGAATTAAAAAAATACTTATAACTTTGATAAAAAAGAAGAAAACTTACCAGAAAGATAATTACGGAAGATACGTTAAGTCACACGAATTTGATCGCTATTGGGATGAGTACCACAATCTGGAAGATATTTCGATGAAAGAGTCAATAAGACAGAGGAAAGAGCGAGAAAAAAATATAAAAAATTCTAAATAGTTTTATCCAAAAACCCGATTAATTTTCTTACCTCTTCTATGCTATTGTAATGAACCATAGAGACTCTAACTACCCCATCATTTGGCTCAATGCCCAAACCCTGCAAACATCTCCAGGCATAAAATTCACCATTTCTAATGCCAATATTATTTCTTCCAGCCTCCTGGGCTATATGCAATGAGCTTTTATCTTTAACAGTGAATGATATAGTTGGCATACGATCACATCTAGCATGTGTTTGTTTACCAATCATTCTTATATTTTTTTTTGTTTTGAGGAAATCAATCAGTTCTTTCATTAATACCTCTTCATGTTTGGATACCAATTCAAAAACTTTTTTACCTTTGCGATGAAGGTCTAAATTATTTTCGCCAAAATGATGATCATACAAAGTTTCGTAGTAGTCAGTTATACCTGACAAACATCCAAGTTCCTCATGATTAGGACCACCTGGATTAAGAGTATATGGAACACTTCCTTCCAAGAATTCATGATTAAGATTTTTTGTTTCAAGTAATAAATCTCTCTTACCATATAATAGTGCTAAATGTGGTCCATAAGTTTTGTATAGGCTAAAACCATAGAAATCTATATCGAGATCTTTTAAATCCGCAATATCATGTGCCATGTAAGCTACACCGTCTCCAACAACTTTGATATTATTCTGATGCGCCAATGTAATGATATCTTTTAGATTATTAATTGATGCAACAACATTAGATGTGTGACAGACACACACAAATTTTGTTTTTTCTGTTATGAGATTTTTTAATTCATCTAATTCTAGTTCAGCAGAGTCAGGGTTAAACTTCCATTCATTTATTTTGATACCGTGTTCTGATAATTTTCTCCATGCACCAATATTTGCTTCATGATCTTGATTTGTGACTATGATTTCATCCCCATCGTTAAGCCACGATCTCACAGCATTAGATAGTAAAAACATATTCATCGTTGTAGATGGTCCAATCATAAATTCATCATTATTGATATTTAGGAGTTCAGCAATTTTGCTTATGCTATTATCCATTTCGTTACCTGCTTCAATCGACGGACCGAAGTCGCCATACGGCTGCACTTTTTTAGTCGTCATAAAATCATTTAACTTTTCAATAACCTGTTTTGGGACATACGTACCACCAGCATTCTCAAAAAATGCAAAGTTTGAAGTTTTAGGGTTTTGAAAAACAGGGAATTGTTCTCTTACAAATTCTATATCCAGCTTTGTCATATTAATTATTTTGCTGCCTCTTCCACAATATTCCAGCCTAATTTTCCTAATATTGGAACAAAGCTCTCATAGTTCTTAGCTTCTGAACTAGAGGCTGTCCCATCTCTAACTCTACCAACAATTCCTTGGGCAATGCCAGCCAAGCGGAAAATGTTATATGCCAAATAAAAATCCCAGTTTTCAATTTTACTTCTGCCTGTTTTTTTGTAATACATTTCAGCGTACTCATGTTCAGAGGGAATATTAAGCTCTTCTAAGTTTGATCCCATCATCCCAAGACCCTTTGCTGCAGCAGGCAGTCGCCATGACATCATGTGATAAGTAAAATCCGCTATAGGATTTCCGAGCGTAGAAAGCTCCCAATCCAGAATAGCCATAACTTTATTATTTTGTTTATCAAATATCATATTATCAAGACGAAAGTCTCCATGTACAATCGATGTTTCATTATCTTCAGGAATATTTATTGGCAACCATTCTATTAAATTATCCATTTCATTGATTTTTTGTGTTTCAGAGTCTTTATACTGTTTGGTCCAACGATGAATTTGTCTTGCCATGTAATTTTCGTGTTTTCCATAATCACCCAGCCCAATTTTTTGAAAATCAACGTTGTGAAGTTTTGCAATCGTATCATTCATGGATAGGTAAATTTCACGGCGTTGGTTATTATCTGAATCTGGCAATAAAAGTTCCCAATATATGTTTCCATCAACATGATCCATTAAAAAAAATTGTGTTCCAATGACGTTTTCATCTTCACAAAAACAATAAGTTTCAGGAACCGGTACATCAGTCTTGCCAAGTGCAGTAATGACTTTATATTCTCTGTCTACGGCATGTGCAGATTTTAGTAATTTACCAGGAGGTTTACGCCTTAACACATAGTTTTTTGTTTTATCCTTAATCAAATAAGTAGGATTAGATTGCCCGCCTTTAAATTGCTTTATACTTAGAATATCAAACTCATTTCCAATTATTTTTTTCAAGTAATCATTGAGATTATCACTATTAAAAACTAACTTTTCATCAACCTCCTTAGTGCCAGAAAATATTTCGTCACGAGTAGTCATTTAATTGCCTTTTTTCCTATATCTCTTCTGTAATAACCATCTGGCCAATCAAGCTGGCCGATGTAAGCATAAATCATATTTAGAGCATCTCTTAGATTTTTATTTTTTGCTGTTACGGAAAGAACTCTACCTCCGTTAGCTAGAAGGTTATTTCCATCATGTTTTGTTCCTGCGTGGAATACTTGAAATAGATCATTACTCTCGAAATTTTCATAGCCAATAATTTTTGTATTTTTTTTATAGTCGCCTGGATAACCTTTTGCTGCCACAACCACTGTAGCACTATTATCATCTTCCCATTCTAATTTAGTTTTACTTAGACTGCCTTCCAAGCAATTAAGAATTAATCTAATTAAATCATTTTTCATTCTTAGCATTAACACCTGACACTCTGGATCACCAAATCTAATATTATATTCAACCAATCGGGCATAACCATCTTTAATCATTAATCCAGCATAGAGAATACCTTTATAAGGATGTCCATTTTTTTTAAGAGCTTTTAGAGTGGGTGTAATAATTTCCCTGTCTACTTGTTCTTTTATTTTAGGTGTAAAAATTGGTGCAGGTGAATATGCCCCCATTCCTCCAGTGTTAGGCCCTGTATCATTTTCACCTATTCTTTTGTGATCTTGAGCACTTTCTAATGAAACAAAATCCTCACCATCACAACAAACAAAATAACTCGCTTCTTCACCATCCATAAATTCTTCAATAACTACATCCATATTTGCCCCAAACTTCTCGTCAAAAATGTCATTTATTGCTTGTTCTGCCATTTTCTTTGTGTCCGCAACAGTAACGCCTTTCCCAGCTGCCAGACCATCAGCTTTAATTACAATAGGTAAAGGCTGTGCATTTAAATAGTTTATAGCTTCTTCTTTATTATCAAATCGAGCATAGTCAGCTGTTGGTATCTCATTTTGTTTACAAAGATCTTTCATAAAGCCTTTAGACCCTTCTAACTTAGATGCATACTTATCTGGTCCAAAGATTTTTATTTCTGTCTCTTTAAAAAAATCAACAATCCCTGCAACCAATGGCACTTCAGGGCCGACAATGACTAATTCTATCATTTTAATTTTACAGAAGTCGTATATTTTCTCAAAATCTGTTTGATCAATTTGTTCACATTCAGCAAGTTGGCTTATTCCGTAGTTTCCAGGTATTGCATAAATAGATGAAACCAGAGAGCTCTTAGATATTAAGTAACATAACGCATGCTCACGAGCCCCACTGCCAATCACTAAAATTTTCATAAAGTATATTTTTGATTTTCTTGTTATATTAGCACATTAATATTTAAATTAAATGGTAAGAGAGAACATCAAAGAATATACAGTTACTGAAATTTCAGCCTCAATTAAAGAGACCCTTGAGGATAACTTTGGCTATGTGAAAGTGCGTGGAGAAGTATCTGGTTTAAGTAAGCCAGCATCGGGCCATGTATATCTTAACCTTAAAGATGAAAATGCAATTATAAAAGCGATTGCATGGAGAAGCACTGTTGCAAAATTAAGCTTTATGCCAGATGAAGGCCTTGAAGTAATTTGCTCTGGGAGACTTACAACTGGGTATTCTGATAGATACCCTGGAAGATCGGATTATTCTATTATTATAGATTCAATTGTACCAGCGGGAGAGGGTGCACTAATGGCATTGCTTGAACAAAGAAAGAAAAAATTAATGTCAGAAGGTATTTTTGATCAAGACCACAAAAAGCCACTTCCACTATATCCCGAAACAATTGGTATTATTACTTCACCTACAGGAGCAGTTATAAAAGATATTATTCATAGACTTGAAGATAGGTTTCCATGCGATGTTATTCTTTGGCCAGTTCCTGTACAAGGTGATGATGCTGCGCATTTAATAGCAGATGCTTTAAATGGATTTAACAATTCTCTAAAAGATAGCGAATTAAAAGTTCCAGACTTAATTATTGTAGCCCGAGGTGGGGGGAGCATAGAAGATCTCTGGGCATTTAATGAGGAAATTGTTGTAAGAGCAGTATTCGCTAGCGAAATACCTGTTTTGTCAGCTGTTGGACATGAAACAGATACGACACTTATTGATTTTGTGTCTGATCTCAGAGCGCCAACTCCAACCGCAGCAGCAGAGTTGTGTACACCTAATAAAGATGAGCTTTTTATCAATTTAAAAGACTTTCAAAAAGACCTTCGTGACTCAATTAATAGTAATTTAGAAAACAAATTAAGTTCATTTAAAAATCTAAGTGATAAGTTGCCAGTCTCTTTAAAATTATTTATTAAAAGCCTGTTATCAGAATTTAAAGAAATTACTCAGTCGCTTAACTATCGTATTTTAGAGGAACAAGTAAATAATTTTCAACAAAAACTGATTTCAAAATTTGATAAATTAAATAGCTCTATAAACTTATTTGTAGAAAATATGCGCAATCAAATTAATTATAATGAAAAGTTATTAGAAAGTATGAGCTATAAGTCAGTCTTAAATCGAGGCTATTCTGTTACAAAAAACCTAAAAAATAAAGTTATAAAGTCAAAAAAAGATATGGAACACGATACAGATATAATTATTGAAACAAGCTTTGCAAAAATTTCTGCTGAAGTGAAGGAAATTAAAGATGAATAATGTTGGTACAAAAGCTGAAATTGTTCTTAATCATGGTCATTTCCAAGTTAAGATACCTGGTGATTTTGTGGAATGTTCAATAACTGGAGAAAAGATTACACTTGAAAATCTTAAATATTGGAACGTAGAGCTTCAAGAAGTCTATGCATCACCTGAAGTGGCACTAAACAGATATAAAGAACTTAATGGTCATAATAAATAGAGTTTTTATTCTTTTATTTTATTTAAACGTATGCGCGTTTTCATCTGAACTTCCTAAAAGTTTTCCACAAGGAAGTCTTGTTATAGGTCAAAACAATGAAGCAAATGAAATCTTTGTTGATGGAGAGCCTATAAAAATCAGTCACGATGGATTCTATGTTTTTCCAATATCTCGAGAGCAGATAGAACCAATAAATGTTACGTACAGCAAAAGTGATGGCATTTTCTTAATTCAACAAATATCTATCGAAAAACAAGATTATGATATTCAAAGAATTGATGGCCTACCTGAACAAATGGTTACACCTCTTGATGATGATATCATAAAACGAATTATTTCTGAAAATGAAGTAATAAAAGAAGCAAAAAAATTAGACTCGGATTTGACTTATTTTAAGGAAGAATTTATTAAACCAACAACTGGAATTATTAGTGGAGTTTTTGGCAGCCAGAGAATTCTTAATGGTAAAGCAAAAAGCCCACATAGGGGTATTGATATTGCAGCTGATGAAGGAACACCAGTAATGTCTTGTAATGAAGGAATAGTCATTCATGCTGAGAGCGATTTATATTATACCGGAGGCACAATAATCATTGATCATGGTCATGGAGTAAAATCTATTTATGCCCATTTGTCTTCCGTAAATGTTGCAGTGAACCAAAAAGTTAACAAAAAAGATATAATTGGCAAAGTAGGATCAACAGGCAGGTCAACCGGACCACATCTACACTGGGGTGTGATGGTTTTTAATACTTACGTTGATCCACTATTATTACTAGAAGATTAAACAAAAATCAGTCCAGTTTCCACCTATTATGAAACCAGAAATATTGTTCTGGGTATTTCTTAATCATACTTTCATAATAAGCAATAATTATCTCCGATATTTTCTCAACGTTATCTGAGGTATCTTCATAATCGCTGGCATGTATTGATTGATGAATTTCAAATTCATATTTTCCATCATTCTTTCTTATCGGCCATCCTAAAAATATTTTACACCTAGATTTTAGGGCAAGTTGAGCGGGCAGAGAAGAAAACTTCATTTTTTTTCCAAAGAAATTAAGATTAATACCCGATGACAACTGAAGGTCAGCTAACAAAGCAATTGACTCACCATTTTTAAAATTATTAAGTAATTGTTTTGTACCTATTCTATTTTTACTCAAACATCTAAGACTATATTTATCTCTAAGATTCTTCAAAACATAATTTATTAGAGGGTTGTTAGGTTCTCTAACAATCGCAGATGTCTGATGCATTGTCTTTCTTATCGACATTCCCGGTATTTCCCAATTTGAATTATGAGCTGATATGATGATTGATCTCTCGCTACCTGAGAAGGCTTCTCTATAGTGATCATTTTCAATTACATTGATTTTATCTTTTAATATTTTTTTGAGATGTGAATATTCGGCAATAGTATAACCCAAATTTTCCCATACTTTTCCTGCAGTTGATTTAATCCACTTTTCATCTTGATCCTTAAAAGCAATTCTTAAATTTTTTTTAATTAATTTGTTAATTGAAAATAGGGGGCCTAGGCTTGTTGTTATGCTTACACCTAGTTTTCTTGCAACTGAAAGAGGTAGTAATTTGAATATAAAATAGAATATGGCAAATAGAATAAATTCAGATGGATATCTAATATATTTTTTTATTAAAATCTTCATAAGTATCAATTAACCAGTTTATGCATAAAATCCTCCATGTTGGGTAATTTTATCTCTACTTTTAAACATTCAATTCCTTCCCTTTTTTCTTTGGGAATTCTTACAAAATCTTTTTCAGTAGTAATGAGGGTAAGGTTATTGTCTGAAGCCATTTGTTTGAGGTGGTTTAGTTCATCTTCTGTAAAAAAATGATGATCAGGAAATTCAACTGTTTTAGGTACAGTACAATTATTATTGATAAGGGTATCAAAGAAGCTTTGATTGTTACCAATACCACTAAAAGCTAAATATTTTTTATTTTTGTCGATGTATAATGGCTCAATAGAAGCGGTGAGAGTATCAATTTTTATATCATTACACATACTTTCTATTTTTGTTTTATCATCACCAACAATGATTAAAAATTGAGCTCTTTTTAATGCGGGCTTGATCAATTCTCTTAATGGTCCGGCTGGTAAACATAGCCTATTTCCAAAACCACGCTCCCCATTAACCATCAAAATATTTTTATCTTTAAAAAGAGACTTATCTTGGAAACCATCATCAAGTAAAATAAAATCAGGGCTAATATCATTTAAAATTTTATTTACAGCTAACATTCGATTTGTTGAAATATAAGTGGGTACATGATTTGAAAAAAGCATTGCTTCATCGCCCACTAAAGTTGCAGAATCATTTGTTGATACTTTTTTAAATGTATGTTTTTTACCACCATATCCTTTTAATAATACACAAATATTTTTTTCTTTATTTTTGAAATACTTAATAATTTCTAAAAGAGTTGAGGTCTTTCCAGTACCACCTACGTTTATATTGCCAACACATAAAATTGGAACACTAATTTTGAGCTCAGTTTTAAATATTCTGAATAAATAAAAAATTAAAATGTATAGTAAAGATATTGGAAAAAGTATGTAGGAGACTAATCTATAAAAAATTTTGTTGGAATACCATATATTCAATATTATTTTTTCCATGTTCAATTATAAATATTGGTAAATAACTTTCAGTACTTTACTTACTGTATCATCACCCTCTTTTTTTAGTCTATTTATATTAATATCCTTATTTATAGATTTTGGTTTAGCTAATGCTTCTTTAACGTAATATTCTAGCTGGCGTTCATTTTCTACCTGTTGAGTAAATTTTAATTGATTAAGAACGTCGTAAACATCTATGAAATTATCAATATTTTTGCCATGGTATATTTTTTTACCTAAATAAGCAGCTTCTATGGGATTTTGTCCTCCATGTGGTACTAAACTACCACCAATAAAAACGATGTTTGCTAAACTGTAAAATATGTTTAATTCTCCAATAGTATCAGCAAGATATAAATACGTTCGATCATTTATTTTTTGTTTCTTTGATCTGATTGATAAGCCAAGTCCTTTAGATGAAGAAAAAAACGATTTTCTAGTTACGTGCCTTGGTACAATAATTGTCAGAAGATCTTTAACCGTTTTTTTTAAATTAAGTGTAATATTTTTAATTATTTCTTCCT
>CABYLU010000007.1 GCA_902519835.1 uncultured Pelagibacteraceae bacterium | reverse complement strand
CTGAAGTAAAGCCCCTAAAACAGGATATCTGCCATTAACATTCATATGAGGTATTTTTTTTGCAACTTGATCCTGATTTAGAATTTCAGCGTCAATACCATTTAAATAATTAGAATAGCCTCTCCTTGTGATTTCTTGCATGTCATGAACTGAGTGCGCTAAGTGAAATAAACCTCTTTGTGAAAACATTACATTAAAATTAAGCTCACTAGAAAGACCTTCCCATAAATTAACAGCATGATTATAAAGAGCTGCACTTTCATCCCATAAGTAATTAGATCTTATTATGGTTGTGTTACGTCCTGTATTACCCCCACCAATCCATCCCTTCTCAAGAACAGCAATATTTTTAACACCAAATTCTTTTGCTAGGTAATAGGCAGTTCCTAATCCATGGCCGCCGCCTCCAACTATTACTACATCATATTCAGGTTTAAGATCAGGACTGCTCCATGCTTTTTCCCAATTCTCATGATAAGAAAATGAATTCTTAACTAAATTGTATAGTGAGTATTTCATAACTTAAACCTCTTTACAGAATACGGTGACAAATCTAAATCTGTATTGTTTGCGCAAATTTGTTGTGCAACCAGTTTTCCTGATATGCCACCTAATGACCACCCAATATGTTGATGACCAAAATTATAATAAATATAAGGGTTTTTTGGAGATTGTCCAATCACTGGAAGAGAGTCAGGCACCGATGGCCTGAACCCTACCCATGTTTTTTGAGGAAGGTCTGCTGAGGGAAAAACTTCCTTTAATGCTCGGTTTAAAAAGTTAAGAACTCTTTCATTTTTTGTTTCATTTAAAGCTCCAAATTCAACAATTCCACCCGTTCTTAGACCGTCAGACATAGGTGTAAAATATGTTCCTCGTTCTTGCCAAGATATTGGTCTTTTTACGATATTCTTCAATTCTGGATTGACCAAATGGTAGCCCCTCTCAGCTTCCAGTGGCACTTTGTCGCCTATATTTTTAAGCAGATCATTAGACCACACTCCGGATGTAATCACGACTCTATCGTGCAGGGTCTCTCCTGAGTTTGTTTTAATATTTATTTGATTAGTTTCAGTTTTTTTGATGGATATAACTTTCTCTTTTTTGAATTTTCCTCCTTTTTTAACAAACAGTTTCATTAATGCTTCGCTAACCTTGATCGGACTTTTCGCAAAATAACTACCTTCAAATAAGGCCCCTTTATAAAAGATATTATTAATATTAGGTTCAAGATCAGAAATATCATCTCGACTTAGAGTTGTTATTTTAACGCCTGTTTCTTTTCTTTTAGAAAAATCTCGTTTTGCAGCATTAAAAAATAATTTTGTAGACCATCCATACATAATAGACTCTCTTGAAATATAATTTTCTACATTTGCTTCGTTGAAAAGATCTTCATAACCATCATCCATATGTGACAGTAAAGTTGTTAAATGTTGAACAGTGTGGTTAACTTTTTCATTTCTGCAATTGCTCAAGTATTTAATAATCCAAGGAAATGTCTCATTTAATCGTTTTAGGCTAATGAATAAGGGGCTGTTTTTGTTTAGCAATAGATATGGAAATAAATAAAAATAGGATGATGAATTTGTTGGTATATTTGCATATTTTGCATAAGTTCCTGCATTGCCGTAACTTGCCTGTGATCCAGGATCATTCATATCATACAAAGTCACATCTTGACCGTACTTCTTAAGCCAATTAGCTGAAGAAATACCAACTATTCCCGCTCCTATTACTGCTATTTTCATTTGTAATTATTGTGATTTCATTTCTAGAAGTCTGCTTATGGTTCTGTTAAATTTATCTTTCAAATGATATGCACTGCCAAGATCGCTTATTTCTTTTTCTGTGCTTAAATATAATTTAATTTTATTATCATAGAGAACATCAATTAAATTAATAAATCTTTCTTGAAGATTAGAATTTGTATTTCCAAAATTTGGAACATTTTCAACGATTAATCTATCAATTAATTTAATTAACTCGAGGTAGTCTTCAGTGCCTCTATCATCTCCACAAATTTCATTGAATTGAAAACGAGCTATTCTATTAGATAAATTCTTAACAACAAAATTTCTCTTCTTCACACTTATTACTTTATCCTCGACTAAAGTTTTATTTGAATGGATAGAAAAAATATCATTTATTTTAAGCTTGCTAACCGGTGAATTTGATAAAAAAAAGTTCTTTTCTTCTTTTAATGATCTTGTTCTATAGTCAATGTCTATTGATAGATGATGAATTAGAGAGTTATTTTGAATTAAATTAATAAATGGAATAAAAAGTTCTCTTTGCAGCCCTTCTTTGTATAAGTCTTCTGGGCTGGAATTAGAAGTTAATACAATTAAAATATTATTTTTAAAGAACTCCTCAAATAAATGCCCTAGAATCATTGCGTCAGCTATATTTGTGACCTGGAATTCATCAAAAAATATAAGACTTGATTTCGATTTAATACCTTTTACAAGTTTTGAAATTATAAAATCTCTTGAATTTTTTTCATTTCTGAGTTGGTGTAATTGATCATGTATATCAATCATAAACTCATGAAAATGGACTCTTTGTTTTTCTTTTAAATTTACGTCATCATAGAATAAATCCATAATGAGTGTTTTTCCAATGCCCACTCCCCCGTATAGATAAAAGCATTTCTTTTGATTTAAATTATATCGAAATAGTTTTTTTATAAAATTTCTGCTTGAACCTGACAAAAATTTATCTAATTCAATAACTAAATCTTTTTGCTTAATATTATGTTCAATATGCTTATCTTTACAGAGCTGATCGTAAACTTTTAAAGCTTCTGACACTTTTTCAAGTAGCTAAGATCTAAGTTTCTGATTATCAGGATCGTATGGACTTTCGGGTATTACCGTTACATCAAACATATCTCCCAAAATATCGATCTTTAACTTTGTGCCTACTTCTGAATGAGCTGGATTGACCATAGCTAAAGCGAGAGACTTATTGACTCGAAAGCCAAAATTTCCACCTGTGGCGCGACCAATAACTTTGCCATCAGCATATATTGGATTATTGCCAAGCACATCAGCATCTTTGACACCATGAACTTCAAGAGTTACGAAGGAATTTTCAAAACCTTTTTCTCTCCACTGAACTAATGCATCTCTGCCTATGAATTGACCTTTGTTTGGGTGAATGAACCTGTCTATTCCTGACTCATATCCTGCGTATTCAATTGATAATTCTGTGCCAATTAGTTTGTAGGATTTCTCAATTCTCAAAGAGTCCATTGCTCTTATGCCAAAAGGCTTTAAACCCAGATCTTTTCCTGCATCCATTAATGTATCGAATATATGATTTTGTACTTCAATTGGTGAGTGGATTTCCCATCCTAATTCGCCAACGAAATTTACTCTTATTGCAAGTGTTTCTGCAGCGCCAATTTTTACTTTTTTACCCGATAGCCATGGGAAACCCTCATTTGTGAAATCATCCTCAGATACCCTTTGAAGAAGCTCTCTCGACTTCGGACCAGCGACAACTAATACCCCTATTTGATTTGTAATATTTTCAAATTTTACACTTCTGTCATCGGGCATATGTTTTTTAACCCAATCATGGTCCAGCCGCTGCCAAGCTCCAGCAGAAACACAATAAAAACTGTCATGAGATTCTCTCATTATTGTAAATTCTGAGTGCACTCCTCCTTTAGAATTCAAAGCATGACAGAGATTTGTCCTTCCTATCTTTTTCGGCAATTTATTAGCAACTAAATTATCTAGGAATTCTTCTGCTCCTGGTCCGCTTATTCTGCATTTTGCAAATGCGGTCATATCTAAAAGACCTACATTTTCTGTTACATTTTTACATTCATTTGCAATGTGCTCAAACCAAGCTGATCGCCTGAATGACCAATCGTCTTCTTGAGGAACTCCTTCAGGAGCAAACCAGTTTGCGCGCTCCCAACCAAACTTTTGACCAAAAACTGCACCTAAATTTTTCAGCCTATCATAACAAGGAGCTTGTCTTAATGGCCGGCCTGCGGGCCTTTCTTCATCAGGATAATGGATTGTGAAAACGTTAGCATAAGCCTCTTCATTTTTTTTGATTAAATATGATTTTGATGCGTAATCGCCAAACCTTCTGGGTTCAACCCCGAGCATATCAATGGTCGGTTCGCCATCAACAATCCATTCTGCGATCTGCCAGCCTGCACCACCAGCAGCTGTTACGCCAAACGAATGACCGTCATTTAAATATAAATTTTTTCTATCCCATGCTGGACCGATAATTGGGCTTCCATCTGGAGTATAACAAATAGCACCATTATAAACTTTCTTAATTCCTGCTTCTCCAAAAATAGGAACTCTGTGAATGGCATGCTCTATATGGGGGCCAAGTCTGTCTAAGTCTTCTTGGAATAATTCATACTCACAGTCTTTGCTAGGTCCATTGACATAGCAACATGGTGCACCATTTTCATATGGTCCAAGAATTAATCCACCAGCTTCCTCACGCATATACCATGCGCCGTCAGATCCTCTAAGTACACCCATTTCAGGAAGGCCTTCTTTTTGTCTTTCTAGAATTTTAGGATGAGCTTCAGTAACGATATATTGATGCTCAACAGGTATCACGGGAATATCTAGTCCAACCATTTCTCCAGTTTGCCGGACAAAATTTCCCGAGCATGAAACAACAATATCACATTTGATCTCACCTTTATCAGTTGTAACAATCCAACTATCATCTGGTAACTGTTCAAGTCCTGTGACCGCTGTTTGTCTATAAATTTCAGCTCCAAGCGCTCTTGCTCCTTTGGCTAGAGCTTGAGTAAGATCATTGGGTTGTATGTATCCATCCTCAGGGTGCTGTATAGCACCCACTAAGCCCTCAGTTGAACAAAGCGGCCAGACTTTTTGAACTTCTTCGGGAGTTAAAAAATTGACTTTAACGCCTATTGTTTCCGCAACACCTGCATATTGACGATACTCATCCATTCTATCCTGGTTTTCAGCAAGTCGAATATTACTTACTTGTCTAAAACCAACATCTTGACCAGTTTCTTTTTCAAGTTCCTGATAAAATTTAACTGAGTATTTATGGATTTGACCAACAGAGTAACTCATGTTGAATAAAGGCATCAAACCTGCAGCGTGCCATGTGGAACCTGATGTAAGTTCTTTACGTTCGCACAAAACTACGTCAGACCATCCTTTTTTTGCAAGGTGGTAAAGCGTACTAACTCCAACTACACCGCCACCGATGACGACAACTTTAGCTTTATTTTTCATATGAATTATGGTCCGGCCCAATCAACAGCACAATATTCGGCACTTCCACCTGTGAAATCCCAATTACGGCCGTGATCTCTAATCCTACTTCTTTTTGATCCTTTGCAAACAATTATTTCTGGCGCAACCCAATATTTTAAGTTTGATACTTTTACTACTTCGCCTCTCTCTTTTCCTGGCTCATGTTCAATTCGACCATCTAAGATTTCTGGAATTGTAAACGACCAACCATCGTCGGTTTCTTTATATGATATAGAACATCTTTTTACGCCAAGGAAGTTTGCAATCATATGTCTAAACCAACCTGTTTGCCCACCCGCTTGGCCTGAGAAAATAACTGCGAGCGCATCAGCTGCATCATCAGATGCTTTTTCGTCAATATATAATCCTGCTGTCCAACCGCCTGAACCTAAAGGGCCAGGAACTTCTAAAAGAATAGCAACATTTAAACCACTTAAATCCATAATTCCTTTAGACTCTCTTTTGATAGGGTTAAATCCAGACCACTTTTCTTCTGCGTATCCTTCTTCGATATTAATTCCCCACCATGAAAAGCATTTACCATTTGGTGAATTTGGAACCGCTCTTCCCAGTGACATCGGACAATTGCAAAATACATCGCAGTTACAATTCAGCAAAAAATTTCCTTTTATTTCCCAATGTAAGTTTAGTGGATTTACTGTCATATAGTTAAATAAATATTAAATACGCCCCCCAACCTACAAGAAGAATGCCCAGAAATCTAGAGCTAAGTTTCTCGTAAGGCAGCATTTTTTCAGCCAATACAATTACTGTTATTGCGACAACCCAAAGTAAATTCATAACTCCATTTACAAAAAGCAGAAGCATAAGAACCCAGCAGCACCCTAAGCAAAATAAACCATGCTTTAGACCCACATAGGCAACATTTCCGTATCCTTTAATAGGACCTGACATTAGAAACGATAAGGGGTTTCTACATTTCTCAAGACATGTGTCTTTCAAACTTGTAAATTGAAATGCACCTGCTCCAACGAGAAATAATCCAGCAAGAATATTATTTTGTAATGTTCCCATCATATTGACAACCCCGTTATTGTGAAAAATATATTGAAGAGTGCATGCAATAAGTGAAAAAATTGTCCAAATTAAAATATAAGTGAATGAAACCACTATCATCTCAATAATAATATTCGATGATATCTGCATATTCGATCTCATCATTCTAAAAATATTTAAAAAGATAAATGTAGATGGAAGCATCATCGCAAACATCATGACGGTCCACATTACGAACATCACGATAAAATCATTAATTGTCCACTTTCCTGTCATTGGCATCATAAGAAAATTGATTGATAAGATTTTTTCATTCATGTTCATTGAATTCATAGTCATTTCTGTATCAGACATCGAGCTCATTGACATTTCATTCTCTGAAGCGGTTTCCATTGACATTGTCATTGGATTTTTATTTTGCATCATTGAGTCCATTGGATTAGCTGCCATGAGGAATAAATAGTACCAAGCTAAAGCAATCAGCAAGGTGAGAAAAAAAAGTGTAGTGATATATTCAATTTTAAATGTTTTCATTAATGTTCTGTATGGTCATCTAGACTTTTTTGAGTTTCAACCTCAAAAAGTACTTTGATCTCGCCTGCATTTTCAAATACTAAAGACCCTTCTAAACTTATTCCATGAGTTAATTCAATGCTAAAATTTGAAAACATTATATGGTGCGTGCCGGGTTTGAGCGATTTAGCTTTTTGTGGAGGGATTTCAATGAAATCAACTTTACTCATTGTAACCATTCCATTCTCCATACTTGAATAATGTAACTCTGTATCTGCAAAGTCAGTAACAACTTTAATTAGACGATCTGTCTCGAAACCCATGTTTACTATTTTCATATATCCGGCTGCAGGGCCTGATGAAATTACAAACTTTATGTGTGGGTGATTTATATTAATATGATCTTTTTGAAATTGATGAGCAAATCCAATTTTTGTAAAAATTAAAAACAAAACTATTATTAGTGCTTTATACAACCCTTAATCTCTCTCTGTCGAAAACATACAGACATCATTAACGCAAGTTAAAACGCATAATAAGTTTTTATCTTTGTTATGATAAGATGCCCACAATTCAGTCTTTTCATGTTTTAAAAGAAGTTCAACATTAGCATCACAATTTTTTTTTGATGCTTGTTCAGATGCCAATTCTCTATATTTATTTGTTTCTATTATTTCGGAACAAGACAATAAAACAAAAAAAATAATTATTAATATTTTATACATTGTTATAGATTTTTTAAATCTTCAACCATTTGTTCAATACTTGAACCAAACGGAAGTATGCTTCTTAATACATCATCATCATCAAAAATATAATAGAAAGCAGTATGCTGAACCATATAATTTTTTTCTTTATCACTTATTTCATCAGATTGTTCAGATGTACCTAAATAATTTTGATGTTCTGAATTTGTTGCTGGCTCTACATGCACAAAAAAATCTTTCCATATGGGCATTAGATTTTCATGTGTACCCGTCAAACCAATTAAATTATTGCTAAAGTTGCTGAGAAATTCTTTTAATCGGTCAGGGTTATCCCTAGCAGGATCAACTGTTACAAAGAAAAATTTTATATTTTCAATTGAATGGTTTTCTCTATTTAATTGATCAATGGCATTGCTCATAAGATTTGCACTGATTGGACAAATATCTGGGCAATGTGTGAAACCAAAAAAAAATACTTTACTATATCCGCTGTAAGTTCTTTCGCTTACATCAACCCCAAAATGGTCAACAGCGGTAAATTTTAAATCAATGTTGTTTGATACCTCTGAAGTATTATCTTTAAATAATTCAGAAACTGCCCAACCGGCGACGACTGCTAATATAATAATTGAGAGGAATAAAAGTTGATTAACTTTTCTTTTTGAAATCATTATTCCATTTTTTCAAGTCTAGAACTAAATGGTAAAGGAACAACTTCTACTTCTCGTTTTTCTCCATCATGATCAATTTGATATACTTCTTCTGAATTAATCAAATCAATATCAATAAACCCTAAAGCAATATTGCACCCAAAGTTCGGGCTATAAATGCAGCTGGTTATAAATCCTTTTTTTTCAGAGTTGTTATCAAACAACGGTATTCTTGTCATATTATATCCAATCTTCTTTCCTGAAATTTTAAAACCAGTGAATTGTTTTTTAATGCCTTCTTCTCTAATTTTTAAGAGAGCATCTTTTCCAACAAAATCTGCTTCTTGATCAAGATCATAAAATTTTGGTAGGTTTAGTTCTAAAGGGTTTTCAGCTAATGAGGTATCTCCTTGGTGAGAAATCATGCCAGCTTCGATTCTATCAATTTGATTAGGACAACTTGGTACAATTTTAAACTCTTTTCCTGCTTCCATTAGTGCATTCCATAATGCTGGACCATCTTCTTCTCTTGTTATATAAATTTCGTATCCAAATTGGTTACTCCAACCGCTGCGTGCAATGACGACATCTAGTCCAAATAAGTTTGTTTCGATAAATTGATAATATTTTAATCCCATAATAACTGGATCATCATTTGTAGCTTTTCTCATGAGTTCTTTTGAGCGCGGGCCTTGCAATGAAAGCGGACAAGCTTCAGGCTCAGAAATTTTAACATTAAACTTACCAGATAAAGCAACGCCTTTACACCACAGTATTGCATCAGAATCTGCAATACTCAGCCAGTACTTATTTTCATTAAACTTTAAAATTAATGGATCATTTATGATTCCACCATTTTCATCTGTCATAAATGCGTAACGACAAAACCCATCTTTAAAAGTTGATAGATTTCTTGGCGTCATATACTGAACAAATTTAGCAGCGTCTTCTCCAATAATTTCAATTTGTCTCTCCGCTGCCACATCCCATAATGTTACATCATTTATTAATGATTGGTATTCCTCCTCTGGAGTCGTGTAGCCAACAGGCATCGTCATATGGTTATAAGTTGTAAAATTGGTAGCGCCATATTTTAGCGTCTCTTCAAAGAAAGGTGATTTTCTAATCCTTGGGGTGTATATGATACCTTTTGGCATTCTGTTCTCCTTAATGATCAAACTTTATAAACCATAAAGTCACAAAAAGTAAATCATTTTCCTACGTTTCTACTTACTAATTAAAACTATAAATGATACAAAATAATGATGAGTGGAAGATATGAAAATTTAATGAAACGTATTCATGCTGGAGAAAATATTCTTCTTGATGGAGCTACTGGTTCAGAACTTGAAAACCGTGGTATTAAAATGGATAATTCTTGGTGTGGCACAGCCTCCTTAGAAAGCGATACATTGAAGCAAATACATAAAGATTATATTGAGGCTGGATCAAGTATTATAACTACAAATACTTATGCAACAAATCGAATGATCTTAGAAACTGCGGGGGTAGATAATCAATTCAAAGAAATAAATCTAAGTGCGATAAATGCAGCTCTAGAAGCCAGGGAGGAATGTGGTAGAGATGATGTACTTATAGCTGGGTCCTTGTCTCATCAAATACCGTATGAGGATGCCTTTGAAACACAAGAGGAAAAAGAGAAATTTAAGAAAAAACTCACACCCGAATATTTTCAAAAGTCTTTTGATGAGCTTGCTTTTTTTCTAGCCGATAATGGGTGTGATTTTATTCTACTCGAGTTAATGTATCGACCAGATCGAATTGAAATAATTTTTGATTCAGCAAGTAAGGCTGGATTGCCTGTGTGGGCTGGATTCTCATCTAGAAATAAAGACGGGTTGATCGCCCTTACCACAGACTATGACTATAGTTTTAAAAAAATGATTAGTAATGTGAAACATCATAAATTGGATGCTGTAGGAATAATGCATTGTGAAATTAATGTAATAGAACAAAGTATTAAAGAACTTAAAGAAGTATATGACCTTCCTGTTATGGCGTATCCAGAAGTAGCGGTATTTAATTTTCCACACTACGACATGAGCAATGTAATTTCTCCTGATGATTATTTAATTGAAGCAAAAAAGTGGAAGGATGCTGGAGCGCAAATTATAGGTGGATGTTGTGGCACAACAGTTGAACACATTAAAGTACTCAATCAATTATAGTTAACCCGTATCTTCTTCAGTCTTTGATGCAAATATTATTTCTGTTAACCCAGCAAATATAATAAAAGAGCTACCTAATATTTCTCTCCATCCAATAAGCTCATCTGTTAATACCGCGGCACTGAAAGTGCCCACAACTATTTCAAAAAGTATAATTATAGAAAATATGCCTGCACCAATTCTACTTGGTGCACCTAAGATCACTATATTTGTCGGTATATGAAATAAAATTGCAATTAAAATTAGCCACGGCATCATTGCAACCCATGACTCTATTGATGGAGCATCACCTAGGTAGTCGCTCAAGAAATATGATTGTATTAATGTAAATATGCCACCATAAAAAAAGAATGAAAATAAGATAGGATATATTCCCTCTGGTTTTTTGATCTCCATTCTAACTGCTGATGCGGCAATAAGAATTCCGCCTAATAAAGCAATCCAATCACCAGAATTTTGTGGTAAAGGTATCACGCCCTCTTGACCAAAAACTATCCAAACACCAGATAGTGCAAGAGCTAATGTAATGTATCTATAAAAACGTGGAATTTGTCTAAGAAATACTATTTCAAAAATAGTTGTCCAAACTGGGGTTATATAAAAGAGTATTAAAGCTCTAACTACATCTGTCAGTAAAAAACTATTAGCGTAGCAAGCAATACCTCCTCCAAACAAAAGTCCAATTAGAGGATACTCTAAGCCAAAAGACTGACCTTTATAGAGCCTCCAAAGTGATATTGGAAGCAGCATTGCAAAAGGTATAACCATTTGAGAAATCGTTGCCCATCCGCCCGTTAAACCACCAGCCTCTAACGCTCTTTGAGGGATCCAGAATAAACCCCACATACCTGCAGCGATTAATAACGCAAAGCTAATTGTATAATAGTAAGGATGTCTTGATGAGGTGATCATAAAAGTTAACTAAAAAAAAGGCCTTGCACAAAAGTAACAAGGCCTTAATTTTCTGATTTAGCTATTTAGACTTACGGAAGCCAAGCTTTCCATTCGTCTGTACTGTTTTTCCATTCAGCAACAGCTTCTTCGACAGATAATCCGTCGTCACCAACTCTTACAAGCATTTTTGCTTGATCCGTGTTAGAGAAAGCCATTTTTTTGAAGAATGCAACTGCTTCAGCGTTCTCAGGTTTAGACATAACTTCAGGATTCATATAATTCATCGTGTAGTCTTTATCCCAACCTGTAGCAGGCCATGCTGCAGTTCCACAATCTTGCCAGTTATTAGCTTCAGTAAAACTATCACAGTATTTGTATGCTGGTAGTTTTACACCAACCATTTCATTCTTACCGAAGAAAAAGTGTGGTTCCCAAAGATACAGAAGGAATGCTTCACCTCTATCATAAGCTCCTTGAGCTTCCGCTAGAGCTGCAACCTCAGTACCTAGTTCTGATGCTTCAAAATCAATTCCTAAAAGATCTAATCTTTTTTGGTCATGACAGTTCCAACCAGCAACTGGACATCCAATCAATCTACCTTTTGAACCTGTTTCAGGTGTAGCAAATTGATCTTTGAATTTATTTAAATCTGACCAGTCTTTAAAATCTGGGTTAGCGTCAACAAAGTATTTTGGAACATAGTAATCTGACATTCCAATGATACCACTTGTGTACGCATCAACAGATCCATCACCAGAATACTCTTTTACAACTTCTCCGTCATAAACAAGATTCATGTTGATCATTACATCGTCAGCCTCAGCATAACTTGGCCAACTTTCACATGCGAAGTCAATATCGCCAGCGGCAATAGCTTCCCATAGACCTGTTCCTGAAGCGAATTCTATTCTATCAACTCTGTAGCCTAGCTCTTCTTCAAGGATAGCAACTGCAACCTGACATGTTAATTCTCCACCAGTCCAGTCAGCAACAGCAGCTGTTAAACGCTTAGCGTTGGCAGTACCTGCCGAAAGAACTAAAAAAGAAGACAAAATCAGGGCAGCAAAAGTTTTTGCAAATAATGAATTTTTCATTAATTTCCCCTTTTTATTAATTAATCAATTAATAATTCTAGACCAAAAAAGATGAATAAGTAAACCGCTTTATCAACATTTTTTGAAGAAAAGTATCAGGAAATATGTATATAAATTAGATCTATAAACCTAGGGCATCTCTTTGCTTTTTTGTCCATGCAAGACTGATACGGTCAATTATCATGGCTAATAAACAAATTCCTATGCCAGCAGCAAGAGCTCTACCAGTATCTGATCGAGCTAAACCATTAAATACCTCAAGACCGAGCCCTTTACCACCAATGAGAGGTGTGACAATCTGCATCGCAAAAGCCATCATGACTGTTTGATTGAAACCCATAACCAAACTAGGAACTGCTAGAGGAAATTTTATCTTATTGAGAGTCTGAATTGTAGTACCTCCAAATGACTTTGATACTTCTGAATATGTAGAAGAAACTTGAGACAGGCCCAATACAGTTAAACGTATTATTGGAGGTATGGAGTATATAATTGTTGCAAGTAATGCAGAAAATGCCCCACCACCAAAAAACATTAAAACTGGAACAAGGTAACAAAAATACGGCAATGTTTGCATTGCATCTAATATTACCTCGTTGATATTTTGAAATCTCTTACTGTAAGATGCTAAGATACCTATTGGCACGCCAATTACAAAACATAAAAGAACTGAGATAAGAACTGATGAAAGAGTAATCATTGCTTCAGTCCAAATATTGCAAGCGCCTATGAATGCTAGAAGGATGGCAGTAATAATCGCAAATCTAATTCCAACAGATTTCCAGCTGATTAGAACCAATGCGCCAATTGTAAACCAATATGGTAAATATGTGAGATAAAAATCAAATGGTCTTAGAAGGTAAATAACAACAGTTGATCTGATTGTTTTGGTTATTGAAATAAACGTATCATTTACAACCAATGACTTTACACCAGCAGAAATTTCTTCTCTTATTGACAGATTCCATGCTTCAGGAAATGTTCCTATTGCAGCAACGTTTGCATCATAATAAACGATGCCAATCAATATTAATAATCCAGAGAAAAAGAAATAATGAGCATTTATAAATTGTGCAATCGCTGAGCCGTAATCCTTATTAAATAAAGAAATTACTGAATTTAAAATGAAAGAAAATATTCGAATAACGCTTGAGAATACAAATGCAAATGCAAAATGAATTAATTGTAGAGGTTTTTCAACCTGTCTAGCAATGGGATAAATATCCCATGTTTGCGGCAAAAGATAAAATTTTTGACTATCGGATGGCAGGGTAACTGTCTCCCGACTAGCGGCTTTACCAAATCTATCGAACATGATTGCCATTAAAAGAACGCAAATACCTCCTTCCAAAGCAGCTCCGACTTCTAGTTTTTTTATCGATACCCAAATATCTGAACCTAGACCTTGAGCCCCAATAAACGTTGCTAAAACAACCAATGCCAATGCCATCATTATTGTTTGGTTAACGCCCATCATGATGCTTGGCAGAGCTAATGGAATTTGTACTTTAAATAAAATTTGACTTTTACTAGAACCAAAAGCTGTTGCTGTTTCTACTGTTTCATTGGGGACCTGACGTATACCTAAGTTTGTGAGACGAATAATAGGAGGCATTGAATAAATCATTGTTGCAAGAATTGCAGGTGCACCTCCGATTCCAAAGAAAAACATTGCAGGGATAAGATAAACAAACGCAGGCATCACTTGCATTATATCGAGAGCTGGTTTCATATTTCTCTCAAAACGATCACTTAATGCACAGAAAATACCAAGTATCACTCCAACGGCTACAGATAAGAATACTGATAAACCCATAAGAGCAAGAGTTTCCATAGCAGAATCCCAAAGCCCAACCATTCCCCAATACATGGTGCCAAAAAGAACAAGAAAACCTAATTTAATTCCACCAAATGCAAGTGATGGAATAAGCAATAGCGCCGCTATAAATACCCAAGATGAATCTAGTAAAAAATCTTCGAGCATCCAATAAAGGTCTTTTACATAACCAGCAACCATCCTTGTATAAACTTTAATATTATCTTTTAGAAAATCTTCACCAGCATTGACCCAAGCTGTAAAAGTAAAAGCATCTGTTATAAAGACAGGGAATTCTGAAACATCTTCACCTTGGAATGCAAGCCAGATTGAAGCTAGAATTGCAGCAAGAATTAGCCCAGGAATGATTAGACTCTGAGTACTACTTTTAGAAGATAAAAGCGATGTATCCTGGGTTAATGCCATGTAAAATAGTATTCCTCAAGGTTAAATAAATTATTCAAAAATCCTCAACATAGTATAACATTCAGCAGATAAAGCACTCAAAAATAATGGAAAAAAATGACAAAATAGTATGCACAAATATATGGAAGGTATTTGGGCCAAATGAAAAAAATGTTCTTACAAATTTAGACAAAAATCTTTCAAGAAGTGAAGTGCAAGAAAAAACTGGACATGTGGTTGCAGTTAAAGATGTAAGTTTCTCAGTTCAAAAAGGTGAAACGTTCGTTGTAATGGGTTTATCAGGTAGTGGTAAATCTACATTAGTAAGATGTTTATCAAGACTGATTGAGCCAACAGCAGGTGAGGTAAAAATTGACAATCAAGATGTAACATTGATGAGCAATAAAGATTTAACAGATCTGAGGCGTAATAGAATGAGTATGGTATTTCAGCACTTTGGTCTTTTCCCTCATCGAAGAGTGATAGAAAATATTGGCTATGGACTTGAAATAAGGGGAGTAAAGAAAAAAGATCGATTAGATAAGTCAATGGAAACACTTAAACTTGTAGGATTAGAAGGTTGGGATCAACATTACCCTCGTGAATTGTCAGGTGGAATGCAACAAAGAGTTGGACTAGCTAGAGCTCTAGCAGTTGATCCAGAGATTCTAATTTTTGACGAACCTTTCTCAGCACTGGATCCATTGATAAGAAGGGAAATGCAAGACGAGTTAATTAGTATTCAAAAAATGGTTCAAAAAACAATGGTATTCATTACACATGATTTTTCTGAAGCTATTAAAATGGGTGATCATATTGCGATTATGAAAGATGGAGAAATATCACAAGTTGGTACACCAGAGGAAATTGTTGCAAATCCCGTAGATCAATATGTAAAAGACTTCACTGAAGATGTTCCCAAATACAAAGTTTTAAGTGCGGGTAAATGTGCAAGAAAAGAATGCTGTGAGGATACAAAGACTCTGTTTGCCCAGGGCAATGAGTGTATTAAAAGTGACGTTAAAATCGATACTTTAATTAATCAGATAGCTGACACTGACAAAAAATATCCTGTAATCGATTCAGTTTCAGGAGAACTAATTGGTGAAATTGATCGGTCAATTGTCTTAAAATCCATGACATCTTAATTAATTAAAACAAATAAACCATGACGCTTTTCAATTTGAATAAAGAAGAAATTCTTGCCCCTCAAGATTGGGGCTTCCCTGTACCGATAGCATATGGTCCAGGTAGATTTTCCGAAATAGGAACTTATTGTTCTGAGAATGAGATAACCAATCCACTTATTGTCACTGATAGTGGCAGTGTTGATCTTCCCTTCATTGATAACTTGGTCGAAATTTTAAAAAAATCGAAAATTAATTCAGGTATTTACTCAAAAATTTCGCCCAACCCAAGAGATGATGAGATTGCATCAGGAAAAAAACTTTTCAATGATAATAATCACGATGCAATAATTGCTATTGGCGGCGGAAGTGCCATGGATGGTGGCAAGTCAATTTGTCTAACCGCCAATAATGATATTGAATTATTTGACTTTGAATGGGAAAAGACACCTCAAGTCATTGGGCCAGATAACAAATTTCCTAAACTTATTACAATTCCTACAACAGCTGGAACAGGCGCTGAAACAGAGAGCACAGCAATGGTAACAGATACCAAACAAGGAATTAAACTTTGTATAATGCATCCTGAATTGAAGCCTTCATTGGCATTGCTCGATCCTGAACTAACGTTGGGATTGCCCTCAAACCTTACAGCATGGACAGGTGCAGATGCAATGATTCACTCAATTGAAGGTTATTGTGTGCCAGGTTTTCACCCCTTATGTGACGGTGCTGCGCTCGAAAGTCTAAACTTAATTTCTAAATCACTTATTACAGCTGTAGAAGAGCCAAATAATCTTGAAGCAAGAGGGGCTATGCTAGTTGCCTCGTGCTTGGGAGGAGTTTCTTTTATAAAAGGGCTGGGTCTTGTGCACGCTATTGCGCATATGGTTGGAGCAGAATTTAATACGCATCACGGACTAACTAATGCTATTATTTTGCCAGCAGTTCTAAGATACAACCTCCCAGATATGGAAGAGAAAGTGATGAGAATGGCTCAGGCAATGCAATATAAAGATCATAGTGCAAATCATTTCATCGAAAGCATGGAAAAAATACTTGATCGAATTAAGATACCTAAGGGTTTAAATGAAATTGGTGTTCCAGAAGATTGTATTGAGAGAATATCTGAAAAGTCAATGATTGATACAGCCTTTGGCACTAATCCTCGTTCAGCCACATTGGATGATGTCAGAGAGCTCGTCAAGGTCAGTATTTTTGGAGCTCGATAAAAAACCTCGTAGATGATTACTCATTTATCTGTTCGGGAGCAAATTGATTTAATTTCTAAAAAAGAAATAAAAGTTGAAGAGCTTTTTCAAGAATACTTGTCCAATATTGAAAAGCTTAATCCTAAGCTTAACGCCATTGTGTCACTGAGAGACAAAGATTGGATTATAAATAAAGCAAAGGCACAGGATGCACAAAAAGTTGATGTTACAAGAAAACAAATTTTATTTGGGCTTCCATTTGTTTCAAAAGAATTATTCGACGTCACTGGACTGCCAACTACTTATGGAATACTTGATTATCAAAATAATTTTCCACAAAATGACTCGTTAATTGCAAAAAAAATAAAGCATCAAGGAGCCACAATTATTGGAAAATCAAATATGGCAGAACTAGCAATTGGATCTCATACAAAGAATAAATTATTTGATCCAGTTTCAAATCCTTATAACTACAATCTATCACCTGGCGGCTCAAGTGGAGGAGCGTCATCAGCTGTAGCCAGCTGCCTCATACCATTTTCTGATGGTACGGACATGATGGGCTCTTGCAGAAACCCTGCAGCTTTCACAAATCTGTATGGTTTTAGACCATCTCCTGGGCTGATATCTGATAAAAGAGAAACCAGTAAATTTCCTGTATTGACGACTCCAGGTGGAATTGCCAGAACACCTGATGACTTAAGTATTTTTTTAGATGCCGTCGTTGGAAAAGATATGGAAGATCCCTACTCGTTTAACTTTGAGGGTTCATTTCAGTCAATTACTAAAAATTTATCTAGTGAAATAAAAATTGGTTGGATTAACAACTTTGTTGAACACTATTCTTTTGAAGAAGGAATTATTGAATTATGCGAAGCTTCTTTAAACAAACTCGTGGAAACAGACAAAAAAATATTTGTTGAAAAATGCAAAGTTAATATTGATCCAGATAAATTATGGGAGACATGGTGCACTCTCAGATCAAAAATCACATTTAATGATATTTCTGCAATGCAAATTAAGGATTTTGATGAATTAAGCTTTCCAGCTAAATGGGAATACGAAGAAGGAAGTAAAGTTACAGATGATCAAGTTTCTAATTCAATTAATTGGTATCATAATTATAAAAAGTATGTCGATAGTATATTTGAAAAATATGATTTTATTGCTTTACCATCAGCACAATTGTTTCCATTTAACAAAGAAATAGATTTTCCAAAAAGTATTTCAAAAACCCAGATGGACACATACCATCGCTGGATGGAAGTCACGGTATTTGCAAGTATGTTTCAATTACCTACCCTCTCAATACCAGTTGGCTTTAATGATAAGGGGCTACCAATGGGTATGCAATTAATGGGGAAAAATAAATCAGATGAAAAAGTAATACAAATTGGAAAATATTATGAAGAAATCTTTAATCATTCAAAAATAAAACCTAATATAATTAATGGTTAATAAGTTAGTTGATACTCCAAACCCAACTCTTGTGACATTACGCGACAATAAAGCTAAATGGAACCTTCCGGAATATAGAAGAACTGGCTATAGGAATCTTCACAAAATAAACAGATATGGTCTTTTGTTAAGATCAGATTACATTCTTTTGCTTAATGAAAACACTAAAGATGAAATAGATAAAATAAACTCAGTAAGGGAAATGACGAGCCATAAATCTTTTTGTTCTTTAGTAGTTGGGAGAGGGCAAGAAATATTTTTTGAGAAATATGCAAAAGATTTCTCTCCTGAAACACCGCATACAATAATGTCAATTTCAAAGATGTTTTTAAATCTATTTGTTGGTGAATTAGTTGAGAAAGGCAAGTTGCAACTAGAAAAATCTATTGGCTATTATTTGCCCAATATTGGAGAAGGATATTCAAAAGCGACGGTTCAAAACGTATTAAATATGAACATTATTAATGCTTTTACCGAAGATTATACTGACCCGTATTCAACATCATTTATGCATGAAACTGTTGGTGGCTGGCGAATACCAGATGAAGATAAAGATGAAAAGTTTCAAGAAGATTTCTTGAACAGTATTCAAACAGATGGAACTAATTCTGTAATAAACAATTCTGATAAAGCATTTTATAAGTCAGCAAACAGCGACGTAATTGCTCTACTGATTGAAAAATTAAGTGGGAGAGAGCTGCGAGAGTGGCTTCTCTCGTCAGTAGAAGCAATGGGTCTTGAAGATGGTTTGTATATGGCAACGGATAGAGGTGGGATGCCATGGCTGTCCGGTGGTGGTTGTCTTGTTGCAAGAGATTTGCTACGCATGGGACTGCTTTTCTCAAGAAAAGGTCTTGGGATCAGAAATAGAATAGCTGGCTCTAGTAAATTTATTGATGATACAGTTTCTGAAAAAGGTCCAAAATATATGCACTTAAAAGATGAAAAATATGTTTATTATGCAAATCAAACCATGAAATCTAATAATTGGATTGGGCATTCTGGATATGGTGGGCAATTTTTAATGATTAACTTAGAAACGAATGTTGTTGCAAGTTTTTTTTCTGTTTTAGAAACCGACTCAGCAACTGATGAAGACTATAAAGCCAAAATGATCCTGATGCTTGAGGAAGTAACATCAAAGCAATATTCATAGAAAGGATAGATAATGAGAGGATACGTAATGGTTGGGTCGAGTGATTTAAAAAAATCTAAAGCATTCTATGATGTTGTCCTTGCAGTAATGGGAATAATCTCAATTCATGAGGATGAGGTGTGTGTAGGTTATGCTCGAGAGGGGAAACAAGATGTTGAGTTCTATATAACCAAACCGGCAAATGGAAAGCCTGTTACATTTGGAAATGGTACACAGATATCCTTTTTGACCGAATCAATAGAACAAGTTGATAAGTTTCACAAAACTGCTTTAGGACTTGGAGCACAAAATGAAGGGGATCCAGGTTTTAGACCAAGCGACAGTAATGTTTATTATGCTTACATCAGAGACCCTGATGGTAACAAAATTTGCTCATATACAAGTGTAAATGTCTAGAGCTACCAGGTTAAAATTATATCGAGCATTGTTTATAGTTGCTATTGTTTTAATAGTACCAGTCATCTTTGTTGTAGGAATTACTCTGCCCTATTTATTTAATACAATAAAAATAACTTTTCCTGATATTGTCATTGATAAAGATGTTGAAAGCTATATTGCTGAAAAAGAACTGCTTTTTGAGAATACTGATCCCCGAGCAAAGAAAAAAATCATATGGCATGATGATGAGAAAATTAAAACTGAATATTCAATTGTTTATCTTCATGGAAGTTTTGCGACGGGGCGTCAACAAGAAGAAGTTTTGGTAAAGATTGCCAAAAAATTAAAGGCCAATTTATTTATATCAAGACTAGCTGGCCATGGCTCTGGTTTTGAATCTACAAAATCTCTGCAAGCCAAAAATTTTCTCGAAGATGCAGCCGAAGCTGTTGCAGTAGGCAATAAAATCGGAAACAAAGTGATATTAATGGGTTTTTCAGCTGGAGGTTCATTTGCATTAATGGCTGCAAAAGATCAGAAATTAAGTGAAAAAATTGATCATTTGGTACTTGTGGCACCATGGACTCCTAAGCTATCTCCTCCTTATTTCTTAGCGGCGACTGGGTTATTTTTTAAAAGCCAATACAAGTTTAATTTTCCTAGAATGTTTGACTTGCCAAATGAAGAATGGGATCCTTTTTGGGTCAATGAATTTCACAGGGAACTTCCAAGACAGCTTTGGGTGGCGGCATTTTCTGGAAGGAAACTTGAATTTCAAGAGACTAAGATTCCACTTTTAGTATTTTATGAAGAAAAAGATAAAGTAGTAAATGCTGAAGGAGTAAAAAAAATATTTGAAAAATGGAAAGGACCTAAGAAATTAATTAATAACGATACTAATTTAGGAGGCTTTAATTATCATGATATTATTGGAATTCTAAACTCCCCACAAGATGATTTCTTTGTTGAGGAAATCAACAACTGGATAGAAGTTAACTCTTAAATAAACTTTTATTATTTTCTCTCAATTTATTTTTTTGAACTTTGCCCATAGAATTTCTAGGTAAATTCGACATAAATATTATTTTTTTTGGCTGTTTATATTTAGCAATTTTATCTTTTACATAATCCAATATTTGACTACCATTATTTTTATCATCTGTTGCAACTACTGCCGCAACAACTGCTTCACCAAAATCATCATGTTGAACACCAAAAACTGCTGACTCGGTAATATTTGGCAACTCGTTTATCACATCTTCTATTTCCTTGGGATAAACATTTAGTCCACCGCTTATAATCATATCTTTATCTCTACCAACAATAGTAAAGTAGCCATTTTCATCTTTCTTTGCGAGATCACCTGTTATGAAGAAACCATCATCTTTAAATGATTCTTTGGTCTTTTCTTCCATTCCCCAGTACCCCTTGAAAATATTTTCGCCCTTAAGTTCAATAGTTCCTATTTGACCCACTTCTACTTCCTTACCTTCTTCATTGACTATTCTTATTTCAATGCCTGGAAGAGGTATGCCCACTGTGCCTGCTTTTCGTAATCCGTCATATGGATTTGAAATATTCATATTTGTTTCTGTCATGCCATATCTCTCAAGAATTTTTTTACCAGTTCTTTCTTCAAATTCAATGTGAGTTTCTGATAGTAAAGGTGCTGAACCAGAAATAAATAGTCTCATGTGTTTTGTTGACTCATAATTTAATTTTTCATTTGCCAACAATCTTGTATAAAAAGTTGGCACACCCATCATGGATGTGGCTCTTTTCATCCAAAGCAAGGCTTTTTCAGCATCAAATTTTTCCAAGAAAATCATTGATCCGCCAACAATTGCAAGAAGATTACATGCAACAAAAAGACCGTGCGTATGGTAAATAGGTAGCATATGTAAAAGCACATCATTTTCTGTAAATTTCCAAAATTTTCTTAAAACTTCAGAATTTGAAACCAAATTTCTATGCGATAGCATTGCTCCTTTTGATTTTCCAGTAGTACCGGATGTATATAAAATGGCAGCTAAGTCATTTTTGTTTCTTTTAATAGATTGAAATTTTTTTGGATATTTTTTTATCTGCTCAATCAATGAACCAGTTTCATCTAAATTTAATGATAAAATTGAAACCGATGAATAGCTTACTAAGTTTTTTATTTCATTTTGAATTTTGTCATCGACAATTATCACCTTAGGTTTGGCGTCATTGAAGAAATATTCTAGTTCACTTAGGGTATAGCCTGTATTAAGTGGCAGATAAACACCTCCAGCTTTAATGGTTGCCACGTATGTAGCAAGTTGAATTACGTTCTTTTCTGCCTGTATGGCCACGCGGTCACCCGGTAATAAATTAATATCTATTAAGTAATTAGAAATTTGATTTACAATTTCATGGAATTCTAAGTAACTTGTCTCTTTATTTTCATTGATCAAAAAAATATTTGAACTCGTTTCATTAGATTTGAATATTTCGTTAAATAGGTAGTTTGATTCAGTCATTACTCTTTTCATCAAATGAATTAATGCTCAACTCAGATAAAATATCTTCGTGAATAACTATACCAAGTCCAGCTGATTTATTTATATGTGCTTTATTATCAATAATATCAAAAGGTAACTCACAAAATTTCTTTGAAAAATTTATATAATCTGGAAATATTTCAGCCTTTTCTGAATTAGGAATACTTGAGCAAACATGAAGCATCGCAGATGCTGAAACGGACATTGAATTCCAGCAATGCGGAGAAATAAAGATGCCATTATTTGATGCTTCATTTGATATCTCGATAATATCAATAAGTCCGCCCATACCTGAAATATCAGGATTAAATATATCTGCTGCATTTCTGGATATTAATTCTCTGAAATGGACCAAGCCTGATTGCTTTTCGCCAGTTACAACTTTCATATTAAAAGTATTTTTGATCTCAGTAAGTAAGCTAATATTCTCACCATCTACAGGCTCTTCTATCCAGTAAGGATTAAATGACGATACTTCTTTTAAAAAAGATTTTGTCTGATCTAAATCTTCAGGTACAGCTAAATCAAGCATTAGCGGTAATTCATCTCCCACTATTTCTCTAACTTTTTCAACAAACTGAATTGAAATCGATAAGCTATCTAGCATTGGATATATCTTTATCCCACCATATTTCTTTCCAAAAAATATTTCTATTTGTCTCAAATAATCATTTGTGTCTTTTTTTAAATCGCTCCAACACGTAGCATAAATAGGAACATTTGCTTTAGGGCTTTTTGTTAGTAAAGAATTTAAAGGAAGACTTTTTAACTTCCCTGATATGTCCCATAATGCAATTTCAATGGCGCTTGTAGCAGAGCTGAAATCTAAACCTCTGTGACCATCACTTAACAATGAAATTTTATTATAAAATGACTTTATTGATAAATTTGGAATATTTGAAATTTCTCTAAATAACTCTTTTATAATAATCGCAATACCTTTTTCTCTAAGATAAATAGAGAATGCTTCTCCCCAACCTTCAATTCCATCTTCAGTAGTTATTTTTATGATGATAAATTTTTTTGTATTTGACCATTGATCATCAGAAAGATGATTATCGGTTATCCAGATCTTTAACCTTGAGAGTTTACCAATGCTTATATCTTGATTATTCATTATCAGTATTAATATTAGATGAAATATAATTTAATTTGATCTTTAACATATATAAAAAAAACCTTATGTTAAGGTATGATTTCAAAGTTAATACTAGGCGCAGGATGTTTTTGGGGAGTAGAAGTTCTTTTTGAAGAAATGTCTGGCGTTAAAAAAGTAATTTCAGGATATGCTGGCGGACATACAGAAAACCCTACATATGAAGAGGTCTGTACAGGTAAGTCAGGGCACATTGAAGTTGTTGAAATTGAGTATGAAAATAATGAAGTAAAGTTTGAGGAATTGTTAGACAAGTTCTTCTTTATTCATGATCCAACTCAGATGAATCGTCAAGGTCCAGACATTGGTGAACAATACAAGTCAGTTATTTTTTATAATTCTGATGAAGAAAGAAGAATATCAGAAAGCAAAATTGATGAGATTAATAACTCAGGCGAACATCAAAACGAAGTAGCTACTGAATTAAGAGAGAATGCTAAATTTTGGCCAGCTGAAGAATACCACCAAGACTTCATAGAAAAAAATGGTAAAGTTTGTTATCACCAACTTTACGTACAACACAAATCCTAAATTGTATTATTATTAATGCTCAGCACGTTGATTTGTGCTGAGCAATTAATATAAACTAGCCTTTTACAACTTCTCTAGTATTAGCGTTGAAAGACTCAGTAAACGGAACATCAACTGTTACAGCGTCTACAGGTACTCCTGGCTCATCAGCATAAATATCTGGCAAATGAACTTTATATTTTTTACCTAATTCCCATTTTGGGAAACCATTTGAATTAAGGGTTCCATCATATGGTATATAGCCCATGGCTATATTTTTTCCTTTTTCAGGATGATACCAAGGTGAAGTAATAAAACCACAAGGGTCTCCACCGTCACCAGGAGAGACAAGCCAAAAATCAGGCGCATACTCATCAATTGGTTTGCCACCAATCTCAAATCCCACTAGCTGTAACTTGTATGGTTTATGGCCATCTTTCAGGTCAGCCTTCATCTTTTCAAGTGCTTGTTTACCAACATAATCTCCTTTTTTTGCCCACTCACCTTTTCCAGATAAAGAGACTTGATAGCCAAGATTGCATTGGAAGGGATTGTGCTCATGATCTAAGTCCTGACCCCAAGATAAAATGCCTGCTTGTATTCTTCTGTGGTGAGCAGGCGCTATGACCATTAGATTATGTTTCTTTCCTGCTTCCAAAACAGCGTCCCACATATCGTCGGCATAGAGTGTCGCATTTCGTAAATAAATTTCATAACCAGATTCGCCAGAGAAACCAGTTTGGGAAATCACGCAACTTCTACCACCAACTGTAACTTCTGCTAGACCATAGAAAGGAATATTATCAAGATCAACTTGATCACCCACTAAGTCTTTCATCAAGGCAATGGCTTTTGGTCCTTGAATTTGAACAGGGCACGCATCGATCTCATCAATTTCTACATCAAATCTTTTATCAGCGTTTACGCCTTGCAAATAAAGTCCAATATCTGAGTCTGACAGACTAAACCAAAACTCATCTTTCGATATTCTTAAGAGAATAGGATCGTTTAAGACTCCACCTTTATAGTTACATAATATTACGTACCTGGCTCTTAATGGTGATATCTTTGTGGCGTCTCTTGTAATTACATAGTCTGTAAATTTTTCAGCATCTGGACCAATTACACGTATTTGTCTTTCAACTGCAACATTCCACATAGTCACGTGGTTTTTAATTGCTTCATATTCAACCATTGCTCCGCCATCTTCTGGCTTTACATAACCTCTAGGATGATAAATACGGTTATAAACTGTTGCTCTCCAGCAGCCTGCTTCCATAGACTTATGCCAGTATGGTGACTTTCTTACTCGAGTTGAAATCAACATTTCAACCTTTGTTGGTCCACTTTGGCGTAAATTATAAGGAACATGTCTGTCACTTTGATCAACAGTAGTGTTATGTTCTATTTTTTTAGACATAGTAGTTCTCCTTTTCTAACCATTCGTTTGCTTTTTTTATTCCACCAAACGCATAAATGTGAAAGTTCTCGACATTTTCTTTTAATTCTTGAATTACATCATCAGGTGTCTGAACAGTCAATAAATCAAAAATTTTAGATGCATTTTTTTTTGCGAAATTAAGGGTATTTTTTAATCCAACAAATCCAGCGAATTTAACTAGTGTCTTCAAAGAAGCTGGACCCGCAACGCCTACATGAACAGGAAGCGGTGCTAAGGAAATAAAAGATGATAATGCGTCCGTATCTTGTGTCCACTGTGTTACAATGTAGTCAGCAAACGGGGCCTTTGATTTCATTGCTTCGTCAATAGCTGTATCACTCATATTTGGAGATCCTTCAGGGTGACCAGCAATACCTATTCTCATTCCATCAAACAATCCAGTTTCTATAAGTTGTAACGAGCAATGATATTTTCCTAATATATCTCGATCACCACCAATTATTAAAACTTGTTTAACTCCAGCCTCTTTAACTTGCTCAACATAAGACTTTAACATATCTGAATCAGTGATTGAACGTGCTGGAAAATGAGGAATGGGATTATAGCCTGCACTAGCTAAAGCTTTTGTTTGTTCAATAACATCAAGATAACTTGTGCCAGGCAAAAAGGTAATATAAATATCAGTGAGTTTTGGTAAATCAGATAGATTTGTCCTCGTAGTAACTTCTAACGAAAAATTTACATTTCCCATAATGCTGTAAATGAGTATATCGCTTAAGCCACGCGAATTTTAAATTGCACTGCTTGGCTTAATTTTGCAGCGCTATTTGAGTCTCCTATTACAAAATTTATTTAAAAATTAGTTCTATAGCAATACATTTTTGTAGACTTCAACCAGTAAAGTTCTTAAGTTGTTTAGGTTTTTAACAATTGGATCTTTATGGCTGTACTCTCAGATATTGAAATTGCTAGAGAAAATAGCATGGTTCCTATTGAGGAGATTGCCTCAAAATTAGACTTAAAGGATCAAAATCTCCAAAAATTTGGTCATCACATAGCTAAAATTGATGCTCAAAATATAGAAAATAACAACAAAGACGGAAAACTCATTTTAGTTACAGCTATTTCTCCTACTCCAGCGGGTGAAGGCAAGACCACAACGTCAGTTGGGCTTAATGACGGCTTAAATAAAATTGGCAAACAATCATTAGTATGCTTGAGAGAACCAAGTTTAGGACCTTGCTTTGGTGTCAAAGGGGGTGCTGCAGGAGGTGGTTACGCCCAAGTAGTTCCAATGGATAAAATTAATTTACATTTCACCGGTGATTTCCATGCGATCACATCAGCACATAACCTTCTTGCATCGATGATTGATAATCATATTTATTGGGGGAACGATTTAGGAATTGATACAAGAAGAGTGGTTTGGGGACGTGTTGTAGATTTAAATGATCGTGCTTTAAGAAATATTAATGTTAATTTAGGAGGTATAGCCAACGGGTTTCCTCGTGAAGATAAATTCGATATCACTGTTGCATCAGAAGTGATGGCAATTTTTTGTTTATCTACAAGTTTGGAAGATTTACAAAATAGACTTGGGAATATCATTGTTGGTTATACAAGGGAGAAGAAAGAAATTACAGCCCGAGACTTAAATGCAGACGGTGCGATGACTACTTTGCTAAAAGATGCTTTCTTACCTAATCTTGTTCAAACACTAGAGAAAAATCCTGCTATCATTCATGGGGGTCCTTTTGCAAATATTGCCCATGGATGCAATTCTTTAGTTGCTACTCAAACTGCTCTTAAATTAAGTGATTATGTTGTAACAGAAGCAGGCTTTGGTGCAGATCTTGGAGCAGAAAAATTTTTAGACATAAAGTGCCGTAAAGGAAAATTAAATCCTTCAGCAATAGTAATAGTTGCAACAGTTCGAGCGTTAAAAATGCATGGCGGTATGGATAAAAAAGAATTAAAAAATGAAAATGTTGTAGCTGTAAAAAAAGGATTATCAAATTTAAAGCAGCACATTGCAAATATGCAAATGTATGGGGCGCCTGTTACAGTTGCTATTAATCATTTCATATCTGACAGTGAAAAAGAATTGTCAGCAATCAGCGATTGCTGTGACTCATTAAATGTAAAGTCATTTAATTGCACACATTGGAGCAATGGTGGTGCAGGCACAGAGGACTTAGCAAAGCACATAGTAGAAATTACTGAGCAAAATGCTCCAAAGATAAAGCACCTGTATCCGGACGAAATGAAATTGTGGGATAAGATGAAAAAAATTGCTCAAGAAATATATGGTGCAAGCGATATTATTGCTGACCAAAAAATAAGAACGCAGTTTGACGAGTTGGAGGAAAAATATGGCCATTACCCAATATGTGTAGCTAAAACTCAATATAGCTTCTCAACTGATCCAAATCTAAGAGGCGCTCCAAAAGACCATATAGTTCCTATCAGAGAAGTTAGACTAGCAGCGGGTGCAGAATTTCTTGTAGTTGTATGCGATAAAATTATGACTATGCCAGGTCTGCCTAGAGTTCCAGCTGCAAATGCTATACACTTAAATAAAAATGGCGACATAGAGGGATTGTTTTAATGGCTCACATGTATGATACAAATTTAGACAAAAACGATGCAAATTTTACTCCTTTGTCTCCTTTAAGTTTTCTCATACGAGCAGCGGAAGTTTATCCAAACAGAACTTCGATTATACATGGCAAAAAACAATTTACATGGTCTGAAACATATAAAAGAAGCAAACAACTTGCGAGCGCACTTTCTAAAAGAGGTATAGGAAAGGGAGATACTGTTGCAGTTCTTTGTTTTAATACTCCTGAAATATATGAGACACATTTTGGTGTTCCGATGATAGGCGCTGTATTAAATACGATTAACATCAGATTAGATGTAGATACAATTAGTTATATTCTTGAGCACGGTGAAGCAAAAGCATTGATTACTGATAATGAGCTTTCACCGACGATAAAACAAGTACTCGATAAGATAAAAAATAAAATTCTTGTAATAGATATTGATGATGAGCTAGCAAATCATCCTGAGGGAGCTGGAGAGAATCTTGGAGAAATTAATTATGAGGATTTTCTTTTAACAGGTGACAGTGATCTCGAATGGAGTTTACCAGACGATGAATGGCAATCATTAGCGCTCAACTATACGTCAGGCACCACTGGATTACCAAAAGGGGTTGTTTATCATCACAGAGGCTCCTACTTGATGGCACTTGGATCTGTTACTGCTTTTAGTATGCCAATGCATCCTACTTATATGTGGGTTGTTCCAATGTTTCATTGTAATGGTTGGGGCAATCCCTACACGCTTACAGCTCTAGCAGGCACGAGTGTCTGCCTTAGATATGTTTCAGCTAAAAATATGTTTGATGCTATTGCAGATCATAAGGTAACTCATTTTGGTGGCGCACCAATTGTTCTAAATTTTCTAGCACAAGCAACAGCTGAGGAAAAAAGAGAATACTCTCAACAAGTATATGTAGTAACAGCAGGAGCTCCTCCACCCGCAGCCACATTAGAAGCGGTTCAAAAAATGGGTTTTGACGTTACTCATGTTTATGGACTGACTGAAACATACGGACATATTTCATTATGCGCATGGCAGGATGAATGGAATGAGCTATCAGTTGAAGAACAGTCAAAGCTTAGATCAAGGCAGGGCGTAAAGTTTCCGATGATGGATGGCCTATCAATTATGAACCCTGAGACTATGGAGCACGTTAAGAATGACGGTGAAGAAATAGGTGAGATCATGATACGCGGCAACTGTGTAATGAAGGGATATTTAAAGAATAAGGAAGAAACAGATAAAGCTATGGCAGGAGGCTGGTTTCACTCAGGTGATCTGGCTGTAATGCATCCTAATGGTTACATTCAAATAAAAGATAGAAGCAAAGATATAATCATCTCTGGTGGTGAAAATGTCTCATCAGTTGAAATAGAAAATACACTTTATAAACATCCATCTGTATTATTTGCTGCAGTGGTTGCAAAACCAGATGAAAAATGGGGTGAAACACCATGTGCTTTTGTCGAATTAAAAGATCAAAATGATAGCGTGAGTGAAGGCGATATTATTTCGTTTTGTAAAGAAACTCTTGCTGGCTTTAAGTGTCCTAAAAAAGTCGTTTTTACTGAACTACCAAAAACTTCAACAGGCAAAATATTAAAGTACGAACTGAGAGAAATGGCTAAAGCCGCCGACGCTTAAGAAAAATGAATAGAATCGTCGTTTAGTCGGCCAAATTTAATACCAAAGAAATCTCTAAAATAATTTTGTGTATTGATCCATGGTGACCTGCTGCCTTGTTGGGGGAATAAATGAATAGCTCGATGTATATATCCTGAGGAAAACTCAGTTGCGAGCCAGTCTTTTTCAGCCTTCACATCCACTGGCACTCTTGGTACACAATGACTGTAATTATTCTGATCAAGATAATTAATTAATCTACACGCATATTCACAGGTTAAATCTGCTTTCAAGGTCCAAGATGCATTAATATAACCAAAAGAATTTACAAAATTTGGAATTCCACTGAACATCATACTTTTATAAGTCATTGTTTCAGAAGGTTCGACCAACTTGCCGTCGATATGAACTTGGACGCCACCAAAAGATTGTAAGTTTAAACCTGTAGCAGTTACGACAACATCAGCCTCAATATTTTGCCCTGATTTAAGCTTTATACCCTTGCTAGTAAATTTATCGATGTGATCTGTGACGATCGTTGCTCTGTTTTCTCTTATAGACTCAAACAAATCACCATTTGGAATAAGACACATCCTCTGTTCCCATGGATAATATCGCGGAGTAAAATGTTTTGAAATATCATGGTTGGGCAATCGTTGTTTAACTCCATCGATTAGCTTTCGTTTTACATATTTCGGATATGATCTACAAATTCTATAGAGAAGTTGCTGAAAAAATACATTTCGTAACCTTACAAGAGTGTAAGACATTTTTTGTGGTAACACTTTTTTTAAAAAATTTGCAAATCTATCTTCATCTGGACTTGGAAAATAATATGTTGGTGAGCGTTGTAACATCGTTACGTGTTTAGCTTTTTTTGATAGTTCAGGAACTATAGTTGCTGCTGTTGCGCCACTGCCGATAACAACCATTTTCTTATCTGTATAATCATAATCTTCAGGCCACTTCTGAGGATGTATTAATTTACCTTCATACTTATCTAGGTCATCAAATTCAGGTGTATATCCCTCGTCATAATTATAGTATCCTGTTCCCATGAATAGAAAATTTGCTGTTAATAATATTTCTTGCTCATGATGAGCAGCTCTAACTTCCCATTTTCGCTCTGCTGAATTCCAGTTAGCGCTTAAGACTTTATGACTAAATTTTATTTTTTCTCGTAAATTATTTTCTTCAACTGTTTCTTCTAAATAACTTAAGATGGAAGGTCCGTTTGCAATTGTTTTTTGCTCTTTCCATGGCTTAAATGCATACCCGAGCGTGAACATATCTGAGTCTGATCTTATTCCTGGATATCTAAATAAGTCCCATGTGCCGCCAATGTTTTCTCTCCCTTCAATTATACAAAAGGATTTATTCGGACAATTTTTTTTTAAGTAGTATCCGGCTCCTATACCAGAGATTCCAGCGCCAATTACAATTACATTAAAATGATTACTATTTTCCATTAATATTAATTCTTAATCGATATTTCCACTGCATCATATATATTATTTCTATACTCTAATTTCGAGCTAAAATTTTGAGACAGATATTCCCCAGATTCCCTCACATGGTCGAAATATTCAACCATTTCATCTTTAAAAATCCCAACATTATCGGCAAATACAACAGAATTTTTGACTATTATACCCTCTGATTCCAAAAGCAGTAAATCCGAAAGATACTTTTTCTTCGCATGGTCAATAAATACGAATTCAGCGTTGAAATTTAATTTTGGTATTATTTCCTCAGCACTTCCATGTATCAAATTTACTTTATGATCTAGTCCAGCATAGTTAATTAATTCTTTTGCTATTTCTATAGAGTGGATGTCTGAGTCAATCGAAGTTAATTGACTTTTTTCTCCAATAGTGGACGAGATTAATACTGCTGAATATCCAATAAAAGTTCCTAACTCTATTACATTATTTGGTTCTGACTTTAAAAGATGATTTTTTAAAATTTCTCCTTTTTCTGGACCGACATTCATTAAGAATTGACCGCTTTCTAGAACAAAATTATCTATTGTTTGCAGAATAGATTTCGGATTGTTTCTTTCAGCATTTGAAAAAACATAATCCAAAGTTTGTCGCATCAACATAACTTATTTTAGCGGACTAGCGACGCCCCAGTAATGATAACTTAAAAATTTTGGTCCAGGAACATACATGCTGTCTATTTTATCAAGTTTAAAATTAGCTTTCGTTATCTCATTTGGAATATCTACATCGAGATGACAACCACCCGCTATTCTTTTTTGAATCCCATTCATTCTTTTTTGCCATTTCAAAATATTTGAGTCAGGAGATTTGCCATGTTCAGAAAAAAGAAATTTAGCGTTTGGTTTCATAACTCTATTTATTTCAGACATAGCACTGCCTAACCCAGGAATGGAACACAATGTGTAAGTGCTTATTACTGTATCAAATGAGTTATTATCGAAAGGCAGCTCCTCAGCCTTAAGTTGTTGGATATTCAAATCTATATTGTTTAATTCTGCATTTTGTTTTGCTTTTTTCAACAATACACCATCTGGCTCAATAGCAAAAACCTCAGATACATTTGCTTTATTGTAATAATTAAAATTTAATCCTGAACCAATACCTATTTCTAATATTCTACCAGATGCAAAGGGTATTACTTTTTCTCGTTGTTTTCTGAATGGTTTCATTTGCATCGCATAATTAATGAGATGCGGACAAATATATTTATCGTATAGTTTTTGCAGCAATTATTTTACACCTAATTTTTTTTGAATATCACTTGAAGACGTTGTGTATCGAAAAGTTAGCGTTTCATCTGGTCTAGCGCGTATAAATGCTTTCTGTGCTGCTAGGGCGGCTTCATGAAAGCCAGATAGAATTAACTTTAGTTTACCTGGGTAATAAGAAATGTCTCCCATTGCAAACACACCTGATAAATTCGTTTCAAAATTTTCTGTATTCACCTCAATTTGTTTTTCATTCAAATTTAGGCCCCAATCATTAATGGGTCCTAGCTCCATTTTAAGTCCATAAAAAATTAAGATTTCGTCACAATCTATAATTTTTTCATTTCCTTCATTATCTTTTATGATTGCTTTTTCAACTCTATTACTGCCCTTAACATCACTAATCTGATTTTTTGTGATCAAGTCAACTTGCCCCTCTTTGACAAGTTGTTTCATTAAATTAACTGTGTGATTAGCTGCTTTAAACTCATCACGTCTATGTACTAATGTTACATGAGAAGCAATTTTTGAAAGTTCAACAGTCCAGTCAAGCGCGCTATCACCTCCACCAAAAATTATAATCTTTTTATCTTTATAAAAGTTTTTATCAGGTATCGAATATTGAATGCCTTTATTTTCATATTTAGATACATTTTCAATTGGTGGTTTTCGTGGCTCGAATGAGCCGACGCCACCAGCTATAAATATATTAGGAGTTTCAAAAACTTTATTGCCCGTAGTTTTAAGTTTCCATAAGTCGCCAGTGTTTATTATTTCATCAATTCTTTCATTAAGGTGAAACGGTGTATTAAATGGCTTGATTTGTTTTTGTAAATTTTCAATTAATGACAATCCAGTACACTCTGGCAGCGCAGGTATATCGTAAATTGGTTTGTCTGGATATAACTCAGCACATTGTCCTCCAATTTTGTCAAGATTATCTACAACGTGACTGTCTAGTCCTAATATACCTAACTCAAATACCGCGAACAGACCGACAGGGCCCGCTCCAATAATTAGACAATCAGTCTTGATAGTTTCAGACATATATTTATTCCTTGTTATATGATAATAAATAATATTACTTATTGATTATACAATGATTTTATTGCGCAGATACCTATTATATTTAATTGCAGTAATATTGATTGCTGTAGCCTTTACTTATGCTTCAGCCAAGCTTTACGAAGAATTTGCATTCATCAAAAATGACAATTGGCAGATTTTACCATCTCCAGGCGATAAAAATAGAGATATTTATACAAGAGCAAATGTCGCATTGAGAGGAACATTTGCATTGGCAAAGCCAGAAGCTGCATATTTCCATGCATATAATGATATTGAAGAGATAAAGTTACAAGGCAACTGTAATTATCATCTTTTTGGAAATGATATTGAGTCAAGATGGTGGAGTATCACCGTTTATAATGAGGACGGTTATTTAGTTGAAAATAATGAAAAAATATATGCTTTAAATAGTGAAATAATTGATTTCAATGTCGATGGCGGGTTTGATATTTTTTTAACTAATGACAATAATTTTATTTCAAAAGTAGCTGAAAAAAATTGGATTAGGACACCTAGTGATGAGAGTTTTTCCGTCGCATTAAGAATTTATTTACCAGGTGAAGAATATTTCTCAAAATTAAAGAGAGTAGATTTGCCAGTTATTGAAAAATTGGAGTGTGAGGATGAGTAATTTAGTTAAAAAATTATTTGCACTTTTGCTCATTGGATTTTCACTTCATCTAGTGATAATTTACTACACACCTAGTTTAATGATGAAGTTTATTGGTAGAAATTGGGAAGAGCAAAATATGATTAATAATTCATTTGCTCGCGATTTACCTGATTCAGAATTTACTGAAGTTATAAGACCAAGCGCCGATATACTTTATGGTGGATGTGCTTATGACGTTACGTACTTTCCATTGGTTATAGAAACTGAGGTGCCTGAGTCTTACTGGTCGATATCTTTCTTTTCAGGAAATACTGATAACTTTTCTACAATAAATGAAAACGTGCACAACTTTGGCAAGCTTAAAATTTATTTGTTTGGACCTAATTCTATGCCAACAAAGGTAAATGATGGGTTTATAGTTGTTTCTCCTTCTAATAATGGCCTTATGTTAATGAGACAGTTCATAGGAGATGGTTCTAAAATTGATAAATTAAATGAGATACAAAATAGTTTAGACTGTAGTCTTGAGGGGTCTTAAAACTGCTTCTCAGGCATATTAACAACTAAACCGTCTAGCTCATCAGAAACAGTAATTTGACAGCTTAATCTGCTGTTATCTTTTACGTCGAAAGCAAAATCCAGCATATCTTCCTCAGAGTCCTCTTTTGGAGGTAGTTTTTCTATCCATTCTTTTGCTACATATATATGACAAGTAGCGCATGCACATGCACCGCCACAATCTGCGTCAATGCCAGGTATTTTATTCTTAATCGCACCCTCCATGACAGTCAGCCCACTGCTAACATCAATTTCGTGCTCCGCACCGCTAAATTCGATATATTTTATCTTTGCCATTGAGATTTTTTTAAGAATATTTAAAAATGCATTGCTTAAGGGGATCAAATACATCAAAAAAGCGCCAAAGCAAGAATTTTCTCACTTTAGCGCTTTTTCTGGGGCCGGTCGAACCCCGAAACGCATGAACGTCTCATTGCGAACGATCATTCTAGGAAGGTATTTTTTTTGAAACAAGGGGTTATTTATGCAAAAAAGTTATCCACACGAATTAAGCACACTTATCCCCACTCAAACATAAACTTATTAACATGATATCAAAGCCGTATTTATTATTTCTTGGAGACGCAAAAGATGATTTGGCAATAAAGACTGCTGCAGGAGTTAATTACTGGCGTCCAGATTGGTGTATCGGTCAAATGAGCCTTCCAAATGCCAAATCTAGCTTAGGTTTAAAGGAAATGAGTATAGAAGAAGCTGTTAAGAATGGTGCTAAGACATTTGTTATCGGCGTGGTGAATGCCGGGGGAGTTATGCCTGAAGAATGGAAATCCATTATAATTAATGCAATATCATCTGGAATGAATGTTGCCAGCGGAATGCATTCAAGACTATCTTCTTTTAGTGAAATTGCAGAAGCGGCTGAAAGAAATAATGTTCAACTTCATGATTTACGGTTTAGTGATAAACAATTTCAGACAGGAAAAGGAGGAAAACGATCAGGCAAAAGACTCCTTACTGTTGGAACAGATTGTTCTGTGGGAAAGAAATATACAGCACTTGCAATTGAAAAAGCGATGCAGAGAAATCAAATAGATGCATCTTTCAAAGCAACTGGACAAACTGGAATCTTAATTGCAGAAAGTGGCATTGCGATTGATGCTATTGTTTCTGATTTCATCTCAGGAGCAATTGAATGGTTATCGCCTGACAATGATGATTATCACTGGGATATTATTGAAGGTCAGGGATCTCTATTTCATCCTTCATTCGCAGGAGTTTCACTTGGATTGCTTCATGGAAGCCAACCAGATGCATTTGTTGTATGCCATGAACCAACACGAACTAATATGAGGGGCGTGGATACACCTTTACCGAGTATTAGAGAGGTTATCGATCAGACAATACAAAATGGTAAGCTTACTAATAAGCAAATACAATGCATTGGCATTGCACTTAATACATCAAATTGTCAATCTGAGGCAAGTGATCATAAGAATAGATTATCTAAAGAATATGACTTACCATGTTTAGACCCTTTACAAGACAACCTTGATCCATTCATTAGGATTATTGAAAAAATTTGAAACATTAATGTCCAATATTCAGATAAAGCATATATCTTGGGATTTAAATAAATCATTTAATATTTCTAGAGGCTCTAAAACTACAGCCGAAACAATCGAAGTAAAGATAGAAACTAATAATTTCTATGGTTATGGCGAGTGTGTTCCTTATAAAAGGTATGATGAAACTATTGATAGTGTAACGTCGGAAATTCACAATTTAAAACCTGGCATTGAAAAAGGTAATATCAACTTAACTAATCTCGATCGTTTCTTAAAAAATGGGGCAGCAAGAAATGCAATTGACTGCGCAATGTGGGATCTCGAATGTAAGATGAAAAATACCTCGATTTGGAAAGTAATGGGAGTTACAAAGCCGACTACATTACCTGGTAGCTATACCGTAGTATTAGATGAGCCAGAAAAAATGATAGAGGATGTTAGTAATCATCAAGAATTTCCAACATTAAAATTAAAAGTTAATAAAAACAATCTTCACGAAATCTTAACAAAAACAAGAGAACTTTCTCCAAATAAAGTAATAATCGTTGATGCTAACGAGGCATTCAATATAGATGACTTAAAATCAAACGCTGATTTATTTGTAAAAACAAAGATTGATTTAATAGAACAACCACTGTTATCTGAAAATGACAATGAGTTACAAGGATTAAATTTTCCTGTTTCTATTTGTGCAGATGAGTCCTTTCATGACAGTTCTGATTTGGCAAAAATGGCTCAAAAATATAATACGATAAATATTAAACTTGACAAAACTGGCGGCCTTTCAGAAGCATTAAAAATAGTCAAAGAAGCAAAAAAGTTAGATCTAAATATCATGCTTGGATGCATGGTCTCAAGTTCCTTATCAATGTTGCCGTTATTACCGCTATATGAATACGCAGATTTTATAGATCTCGATGGACCTTGCTTTATAGCTAACGATAGAAAAAACGGACTTATTTATGAAAACGGTATGGTGCTAGTTAAGGAAGATCTTTGTTGGGGTTGAATTATTTTTCTGCTTTTGGTGTAAAGATTTTCTTTCCATTATAAGTACCAGTTGTCATATCAACATGATGAGAAAGTCTCATTTCACCAGATTCTTTATCTTCAATAAAATTTTTTCCCTTTAGACGCAAATGAGATCTTCTCATACCTCTTTTAGAATTCGATATCTTACTCTTTGGGACAGCCATTTTATTTTCCTTTATAATTTAGTTGGATTAGGTTCATCACCATAAACTTCATCAGGGTCAAAAACTTTTTTTTCTGTGGTGAACCTTAACCCAGACTTATTTGCAGTATCTTCTAAGTCAATTTCGCGGTAAAAACAAGACTTATAACCAACGTGACAACTAGCGCCATTTTTTCCTATATCAACCTTCAAACAAAGAGCGTCTTGATCATCGTCTATTAGGATTTCCTTTACTTTTTGAGTATATCCACTTTTAGCTCCTTTATGCCATAAGGCATTTCGGCTTCTGCTAAAGTAGAAAGCTTCTTTTGATGTAATAGTTTTTTCAAGTGCCTCTTCATTCATAAAACCTGTCATTAAAATTTCATTAGTTCTGTAGTCAACTGTTGTAACAACTATCAAACCATTATCATCAAATTTAGGGGCTAGTTCATTGCTCTCTTCAACTTGTTGTACTGATTGTCTTTTCTTAAACATAATTTACACTTGTCAAATAATTTAGGGTGGGTTTAACTTAAAAAATTAAATAATTCAATTAATTAAACATAAATATGACAAACAATAAAGATCCTATAAAACCTGTCAGAGCCCAAGGCGCTAGGACAACGTTTTTTCCTCCTTATGCCCTAATGATTGGGTTGATAGCATCAAGCCTCCTTGACAGTTTTTTTATACATTTGCCTCTCTTTAAAGGAAGCATGATAGTATTAATCATCGGATTAATTATTGCTGTTTCCTCTTTTTTAATGGCTATTTACACCTTAAAAATATTTTCTGACAACGAAGAAAACCCTCACCCAAAATCAGTTCAAAATCAATTGTTTGTTGGCGGAACTTTCAAATACTCAAGAAATCCAATTTATTTAGCAATGGTTATAATTCTATTAAGTTGTGGACTGGCATTCAACTCCTGGTGGTATGTAATTAGTGCAGCTATATCAATACCGCTATTAACATATGGAGTAATAATTCCAGAGGAAAAATATCTTGAAAAAGAATTCGGAAATGTTTACTTAGATTATAAGAAGTCCGTCAGAAGATGGCTTTGAAATAATTTCATAAATTTTTAAATATGTACAGCTTGCTTAAGGGAACGTGGGCCCTATTTTTCGGTGTTGCAATGATAATGCTTGCGAATGGGCTTCAAGGTAGCTTGATTGGAGTTAGGGCATCAATCGAAGGGTACTCAGCTGCATTAGCAGGTATTATACTTACTGGATATTATGCTGGCTTCTTATCTGGAGCCCTCTTGATACCCCGTCGCATAAAAAGTGTCGGACATGTAAGAATGTTTGCAGCGCTTGCATCAATAGCCTCTATCTCAATTCTCTTGCATTCAATTCATGTAAGTTTCTTTGGATGGTTTTTAATGCGTTTTATATCTGGAATGTGTTTTGTAGGCATGTACACCGTTGCAGAAAGTTGGATCAATGACCTATCAGAAAATAATAATAGAGGTAAAGCTCTATCTATTTATATGATGGTTAGTATGGCTGGAAGTGCAGTAGGTCAGTTATTTCTAAATATAGCTAACCCAGAAACTGCATCCTTGTTTATGCTTGTTTCAATTCTAATTTCCATTTCTCTCGTACCAATATTAATTGTTGTAAGTAAACAACCAGATTTCAGTGTTACGGAGTTTTTGAATATCAAACAGCTTTACGAAGCATCACCGCTTGGAGTGATTGCTGCTATGATGACAGGCTTAGCTCATGGAACTCTTTGGGGTATCGGAACCATATATGGTTTAAAAAGTGGACTATCAATTGAGCAAGTATCAATTTTTATGTTTACATTTATTATTGGAGGAGCACTCAATCAGTATCTTATCGGCTATTTATCAGATACGTATGACAGAAGAACAATTATCGTAATTGTTGCTTTTTTAGCAGGTATCTTCTCTATTTTAGCTCTTATTTTTGGTAATACTTTCTCAGTTCTCGTGGCAATTACTTTCATATTTGGAGGTCTGACTGTGCCTCTTTATGCACTTTCGATCGCGCATACAAATGACTTTTTGTCAAAAAGGGAAATGGTTGCAGCAAGCTCTGGCCTTCAACTGGCAGGCGGTATTGGCCTTACATTAGGACCCGTCATAGGGGGAATTGCGATTGACGTTATCGGCGCCTCTGGATTTTGGATATACCTATTTCTTATACACACAAGTTTGGGTCTATTTGGGATTTATAGAATGACAATAAGGACTGCGGTTCCATTAGAAGAACAAGGTACCACTGTATTAGTCAGTAGTCGTGCATCTCCAGTTTCTATGGAGTTATATCCCGATGCGGAAGAAAAATAAATTAGATTGAGCTTATCCAGTCTTTTAAACCATCACTTATTTCGTCTGGTGCTTCTTCCTGAAGGAAATGGTGTCCTTTTACGGTCATCTCCTTTTGATTCTTAAATTTTCTACAAAATTCGATTAAGGGTTTTGGCATTATTCTTCCAGGATTACCTACTATGAGGAACTTTGGCAAATTAGTT